>CAXMNA010000199.1:0-58517 GCA_964194715.1 uncultured Gammaproteobacteria bacterium | reverse complement strand
CGCGGACGATCGGCCGGCCTGTGTCCACGTGTCGAAGTTCGAGCAGTTCTGATGCGACTTCATTGCAAACCGATTCGTACTCGGCACCGGGGGCGACCTTGCCACGCGGCTCCCGGCCCTGGAGATTGACTCGCAACGCGCCCGAATAGTCGTTCGGGACCCAGAAAACGCGGGAATTCGCCCATTCGCCGCCGGCATACAGGAATCGTCGCGTCCAGTTGTCCCAGATGCGCTTCGGCAGCAGCCGCTTCAACTTTTCAACCGCGCGTTGTCCGATCAATCCTTCGGCTTTGCGTGTATTCCAGGCGCCCCAGCGTGCCATCGGCATCCAGCGACTCAGGCCTTTCGGCTCGGCGCTCATACCGAGCTTTTGCAGGAATTCGGGCAGGATGTGCCAGCCACTGTAGTTCGGGCCCATGCCGGACAACGAGAATACGAAGATATCGGCGTCCGGGTGCGCCCGCTGCGCCGCGCCGATGAAGTCGTCAATCGTCCCGAGGATTTGCCGGAAGCACTCCCGGTTGTCGGCATAGGATGGGCTGCGCCGTGGATGATCCTCGTCGAGCGCATCCCACAGAAGATGCGTCGCCCAGTGGGATTCCGGGAACACCGTCAGGAAGAAATCATGTGAGTGGTTGTCGAGCAGCCATTGCGATAATGCGGCCTTCGTGCGGACACCGTGTATCAGTTCCTCCCGCAGGCCTGCGTAACCTTCCGTAGTCTCGGGTTTGACGGCGAGACGGTACTGGTCGGTAAGCGGATGCGAGCCGAACCGCTCGATGATCTCCGGCATCAGGGATCTCGGTGCCGACGATCGCTTCCAGGCTGGGAATTCACTTCCCCATCCCGCGACGTGCACGCCATTGAAGCCCTCCACCGGACGACTCTGCGCCACGTCGACGATCGTGCTGCTGCGACCGGCCTTGTGCAGTTCCGTCCAGAACGGGTCGCACGGGACGTCGTTCGCATACTTTTTGACGATCCGATACGTCCCGGGCTCGAGCTGCATATGCGTGAAGAACTGTCCATTCTTGGCAGGATGTACGCCGGTGTAGAAGCTGGGCCAGATCGAACCGCTGGACAGCTCGGTGATAGATTCCAGTGGAGCCCACACGCCTTTGTCACGCAACTGCGCCAGGTTCGGCATCCAGCCGGCATCGAGCCATTCGGTCATCAGCTTCGGGCTGGCAACCTCGACGCAGATCGCGATGGTCGACGGTTTTGTGTTATTAGTCTTCATGTCGGTCTATTCATCCTTTCCCTGTGTGGATTGTCTGAGACTACTCATCCAGACACGTACGATATCGAAACGCCGGTTCGACAACTCCCTACCGATACGCACAATCGAGCGAATCGGCAGCAAGAGGCAGAAACACGTCCATTGGAGAACATTGGTGTGACGCCTGACGAAATAGAACATCGAGCGAGCCTTGTGATATTCATAGCCGATGACGGCGCCGCGTCCGGCCCGCCCTCCGAGGTGGTAGACGACAGCGCGTGGCGCATAAGCGATTTTGTATCCGCAATTACCCGCGCGTAACGAAAAATCCGCGTCTTCCCAGCCGTACGGGTTGAAATGCTCGTCGAAAAATCCGACCTGTGCGAATACGTCGCGATGCACAAGAAACGCGAAGCCCGGGCAGGCCTGAACATACCGCGGTTGATCAAACCTGCCGTCATCCAACTCGCCTGACGCGACGTCGTGCAGCACCCCGGAATACGGGTTGAAACGCAGCCCGCCGGCGGAGAGCAGGTGCTTGTCTCCCTTGCTGCGGAACGCCTTCGGTGCGACCAACCCGATGGCGCTATCTTCCGTAGCACGGCGGACCATCTCACCGACTGAATCGGGTTCTAGCAGCGTGTCGTTGTCGATAAATATCAGGTAGTACGCGTCGAGATTTTCCAACACCCAGCGTGCGCCGACATTCCTGCCGCCCGCCACACCCTCGTTATCACTGTTGCGCAGCACAGTGACCTCAGGGAATGCGCGCTCTGCAGCATCGGCCGAACCGTCGGTCGATCCGTTATCGACGACCACAATCCTGCAGGGCGAATAAAGAGTAGCGGTAGCCGCCACGAGGCATTCGAGCAGCAAGTCCCTGCGTTCGTGGTTCAACACGACCAACGCAACCGGGTGCTGCCGGCTTGCGTCAGGCTTCGTTACATCCTGCTCCTTGCGTTCGCCCCCATTCAAGGAACCTGAATCAGTGCCGAACAGGTATCGACTGCTTTCGAATATCCCGCCCAACACAGCAAAAAAGAGGATCACCACGAACTGCAGCATCGAGAACGCGACGGCCGACGTAGCCGCGACGCCGACCATGCCCAGCAACACCACGCTAACGACTTCGCGGACGCCGAGACCAGCCGGGGTCAGCGGAACAGCCGTGATCAATATCGTGCAGGCACGGATCCACAGCAGCGCCGCAAAGCTCAACTCCAGGGAAAGCGCGGAGGCCAGGGAGAAGAAACCCGCAGTAGCGATGATATCGACACCGACGCTCAGCATGACGGTTAATGCCAGTGTGCGCGGATCCCGGTACCGGCTTGCTGCCTCGAGTGTGCGGATGACGGCGGAGCGGATCCGCTCGGTTGCTCGACCGCTACCCAACGGCAATGAATCGAACCACGATGCGATGCGTGTCGGTGCCTGAGACAGACTCAGGGCGCAGAGTAACAGCACGAAAAGCAGGACCAGAGCGAGTATCCAGCCTAAAGCTGAAGTTGTCGTTGCATCGGCATGGAGCAACCAACCGACGAGTCCCAGCATCGCCAGTGTGGCGAACCCGACCAGGCGCTCGAAGACTAGGGCCGTGGTCGTTGTGCTGTAGTTGCTTAGTGACCGGCCGATCCGATACCAGCGGACGATGCCGCCGGAAAGGCTTCCGGGCAACGCGAGCCCGTACATTGTGCTGACGCAGCTCAATTCGAAAAGTTGTCCAGGCGAGAAGTGCACACCGTGGCGGTTCAGCAATGTACGCGTGCGGACGGCGCCGACCCACCGTGATGCGAACAGCAGCAGTAACGCGAGGGCTATCGCCGGCAAGCTCGCAATGCTCAGCGCCTGCCACGCCTGCCCGAAAGGGACGGCAAGAAACACACCGACAAGTAGCAGGCAGGCAATAGCATACCGGGCCGCCAGCCGTACGTACTGCCCACGTTTCCAGCCGTCAGAAGGCATGTTCTGCGTACAACCCACGGTAGCGTTCGACGTGCGCATCCCAACCGAAGTGCTCGACCACCCGACGGCGCGCGGCGCTGCCCAACTGCCGACGGAGGCTCTCACTGTCGCGCAACAACTTGATGGCGCCGGCGATAGCAGGGGGATCCCGCGGCGGAACAAGCACGGCGGCATCGCCGACGACACCCTGGCATCCGATGTCGTTTGTCGTGATGATCGGCAGACCAGCCGCCATCGCCTCGAGTAACGAAACAGGGCAGTTTTCGGATTCGGACGGAAAGACAAAAATTTCCGCCGTTTCGTAAAGCTCTTTCAATCGCTTCGAGTCGTTATCCAACCACCCCGTGAACTGCACGCCCAACTGCAGCCTCGCCGCCAGCTGCTTCAGTTCGGGCGCGTAAGGACCGTCGCCGACCAGGACGACTTCGGTGTCTTCGCCAAGCGCATGAAGAGCTTCCAGGAAATATTGCAGTCCCTTCAGCTTGATCATGCGCGAAACAGCCAGCAGGCGCGGTCGGCGAACTTCGTCAGGCCTGAAACGATCGGCGTCTAACGCATTCGGTATGACGACAATATTGGCATGTTCGTTGGCCCTCGCAACTTTATCCGCGAGCGCCATGCTCGGGCAAACAACTGCGGCGGCCCGGGACGTAACGCGTTTCCACAGCGGTCTCAGAACGGCGTGCAACGCGCGCATCCGATGCGGATTGTGTCCGGGCACGTCCGTACCGTGCGCCGTAATGACATAGGGCAGGCCCGTTGCGCCTGCGACATGCATGGCGAGTAAACCGTCCGGAAATATGAAGTGCGAATGAATGAGTTCGTAGCTCCGTTCCCGCGCAAGCGATCTTATGTCCAGAAGTCCCCGCGCCGTGTAATGGCCAACCTCGCTGAGCGAGCAGACAGAATGATCCGCTCGATCGGTGGGTAATCGAAACACCGATATGCCGTCGATCTCTTGTCGCAGCGGCAATCCCGCGGACCCCATGGTCAGTACGTCCACGTCGTCGCCGGACGCGACAAGCCGCCGCGCAAGCCCGAAAGCCATCTTGCCCGCCCCGCCACCGAGCGGGGGGAACTCGTAACAGGTCATCAAGACGCGCATCTGTTTCTTCAAATTGTTACGCAGCAAATGGCAGGCTAGAACATCAGCACATCAGTAGCTATAGACTTATGTTGCATGTAAAGACAGCGACCCCATGGCATCGAGTATAGGAAGTATAAACACCCTATTTCCACTATACCACGAAGTATAGAAAGAGATTCACGACGCCGTCCATCCCTGGAGCATTCGACACCTGACTGATTTCCGCCAACCCGCCCAATATTGCTCCTTACCACCAGTCAATTCTGCCAGATTTCAGCCGCCCGGCATGCCGGCCACCTGCCGCTACTTTAGCTCGCAGTAATTTGGTGAGTTGACTGGGTTAAACTGATTTCGTCAGTTATCCGAACAAACTCTTTTGGGGCGGTGCACTACTCTCGGGCAACGACTTAGGATTCTGAGTGACTGCTAAGGGTCGATAGCCGCCGCTGAAAAATGGATTCTGAGTGCCCGTTTTCTAAATAATGGACACTAGTATTTAGTAAGATCAATGCGCACCATTTTACAAAGTGCGGCGCGATGCTTAGGCAACCGGTGGGCGATTTATATAAAACTATCTATAAGACAGTTAATAACCGGGAACAAACTCCATAATATGGCCGACCTTGATTACCACGTTAAAGTGCTTGTGTGATAAAAACCCGCCGACATCGACACCGCTTTCGTTTTCGACTATTTGCACAATGCAATGATAAGAATAATGGTGGGTATAAGATTGATTTTCATCGACGACCGAAAAATAATTGTCTTCGACGGCGATGACCTGCGCTGGTTCGAATTTGAACGCATTTTCGATGTTGATGCCGACTTCCTTGTTCAGATATTTTTCAAGAATACTTTTCATGCGGGCTATCTCACGCTCGCACAGCATACCATAGTAAGGCTACAGGCACTCTAAAGCGGACTTTCTAGCCCAGCCTCCAACATCAAAGAACTGTCACTAACGGACCCTCACAATTTGTTAATAAAATTACGTTAACCGCCAATAGTCGATTTTATGACATTCTATTCCGACCTGCAGAACCCATACAACAGGCGGCTCACAGGAGCAACCCCTGTGTCAGTTACATTGCTCTTACCAAGGTGGTAGAGGGAATGAACTGAGAGTCGAGCCGGTGACTGGACTAGCGTAGATTTCGTGATATTCGCTTTAATTCACGTTCCAGCATTCTCTGTGGAGCAGCAATGAACCGTCAACTTGGCGTTGGACCACATCAATCCAGTTTCCTTTTTCATCTTCTGTTTCGTACGTGCCGACTGCGTATGCCGTATCTCCCAGTTCCTGGAAATCTAGATCTTTGAAAACCATTTTAAAGCCGTCGCCCAATTCTTCTTTCCAGAATTCCTGGATGGCTTGCCGTCCCTTGAATGGGGGATTTCCGGGTGTCAGAAGTATCGCATCCTCGGAGTACAAGCGTGATATAGCCTCCGCATCTCCTGCCTCGACGGCGCCGGCGTATGCATTGCTGAGCCTGTCAAACTGTTCGCGCATTTCCATAACATTATCCTCTTATCAGGTTACAGGGGAGTGTGACCGGAGTTCCAATGAGGAATAGTCCTGTAATGTACCTGTCCCCATTGGGCGTCGGCACACTTGAATAAATGATTATACGCCCGGTAATATTTGCCGACAAAGTAAATCGGTTTATTGCCGAGACGACGAATAAGATGAATTTATCAGTGATAAAATCGAGTCAAAATGAAAAACTTTCTTAAGGGAAACTACTCATGTCATCCACATCAGATGTAATTATCATTGGCGCTGGTTCTTCCGGCCTGTCGGCGGCCAGGGAACTTTTCAAACTGGGCCTGACTTACACCCTCATCGAAGGATCGCATCGCATCGGGGGGCGGGCCTATAGCGAGGAAATTGCGCCAGGGGTCTGGTTCGACCTGGGGTGCAGTTATCTGCACCAGGGAGAGACTAATCCGTTTGTTGCCATCGCAGATGAACTAGGCGTGACATTGGGTAAAGACAAGGGCGATATTTTCGAAGATAGTAAATTAGGGCTGCACAAGAATGGTGTACCCCTGAATGAGAACGAGCGCGAAGTTTACTTTAGCTACCATGCGGAGTGTTATACGGCAATTAATGCTGCCGCAGAACGTGGCGAAGATGTCGCTATCGTCGATCTGGTGGGCCTGGAGAATGAATATGCCTTGTCGTTCATGCATAGTATGGCGGAGCTTAATACGCTCGATATCGATCAGACATCGTCGGTAGATTTTGCGTCCTTTGGTGGTGGATCGGACATTCCCGTGCTTGATGGCTATGGCAACCTGGTTGCGGCCTGGGGCGCTGACATACCGGTTTCGCTTAATACCAGGGCCGAACGAATAGACTGGTCGGGCAAGAATGTTTGCGTTGATACCAACAGGGGAAATTTGTACGGATCTGCTGTCTTGTGCACCGTTTCCACCGGGATTCTGGCGGCTGGTGATATAGAATTCATGCCGGGCCTGCCAGACTGGAAAATGGAAGCCGTTCTAGGTTTGCCCACCGGCACTGAAAACAAGGTTTGTATTCACTTCGACAAAGATGTGTTCGGTCCCGATGCTCGAGGATTTCATAATGTGTGGAATGACAACGGTGAAGCAAGCGGCTTTGAGGCCAGTGTCATGGGCCATAACACAGCCGTCGTGTTTACTGGTGGTCGGCATGCCATCTGGCTCGAAAAACAGGGCCGGCAGACAGGTCACGATTATGCCGTGGATAGGGTTGCCGAAGCTTTCGGAAACGACATTCGTGAACACGTAACTCGCTCAATCGTCACAGCCTGGACGACCGAGCCCTGGACTAAAGGGTCTTACTCCTGCGCCCTGCCTGGTCAGGCGCACCAGCGCAATGAACTGGCCCGACCACTAGATGATCGATTGTTCTTCGCCGGTGAGGCCACGACTGTGGGCGATAATTCCACCTGTCACGGCGCTTACCGGTCCGGCATCCGTGCTGCGCAAGAAATAGCCGAAACCGCTAAAGCCCGCTAGCAGGGCGATTCACGCTTATCCATCAGAAAAGTACAAGCATTAAAACGGTAAATAAGCAAAAGACGAATAGACCCTCGCCAATCCGTAACTCTAAGTGACGTTCTGGTGAGGTTGGCCTGTGCGTTGTTTGCGACTTATAAGCCTGTTGCATTTGTTTCATCCTCCGACAACAACTATAACGTTCGAATCCGACCGCTACATCCCCCATATGAGGTAAAGAATTTAGAATAATGGACTCCAGCCGCGGTACTTCTTTGGTTTCAAGCAAACAAACCGTGTTCTTAATCCGCACTTAGCAGTTAAAATACGCAAACTAGACCGATTCGCTGACCATGTTTACGAGGAATATACGCTAGTGCCCCACTCTACTTACCTACCCGAAAAGATGGGTTCGGCCACAGTAACGCCGACCGGTAGTTTTGAGGCTGGCTCGTTTCAGGAATTCACGCTCACCTACACCGCAGGTTACTTCGGCATCGACGATACCGGCTCACTTAAGATCGTGCATCGTTTTGCGTCGGACATGGGCCGCCCCCAGTTTGATAAGCCCGACGGCCCCAATTACGTCACTGCTGAAGCCACCAATGGGGCTGTTTTACATATCGAATACGACATGAAACGTAATATCCGGCCTTGGGATAAAACGCTTTACATAAAGGTGGTGCGGGGATTCCTGCGTGAAGGCGACCAGATCATCGTCCGCTTCGGCGATCGCCGCCAGGGGTCTCCGGGCATGCGCATCCAGACCTTCTGTGAAAAAACTTTCGAATTCAAGGTATTGGTCGATGCGATCGCGACCTATAACTACGTCGAACTGCCGCAACAACCCGAAATCGAGATCATACCCGGCCCCCCAGTATCGTATAAGGCCATATTACCGACCATGCAGCGTAACGATGAACCCTTTCGGCTTTGCCTCAAGGGCGAAGACCGCTGGGGTAATCCTTCGAATCTCTGTGACCTGAAATTGAAATTGCGCGCGAATATGGCCGTCAGTGCCCTGCCCGCCTCGATCACGCTTGAAAAAGGCAAGTTCGCGCAGATTATCGAAGACCTGAGCGTTGCCGAAAATGACGATCTAATCATCGAATTGCTCGATTCCGATGACAATCTGGTCGCTAAATCGAATCCTTGTCGAATTGCCGCCGATACCAATTTGCTGCCCTACTGGGGCGACTTACACGGACAGTCGGAGGAAACCATCGGTACCAACTCGGCGCACGATTTCTACGAGTTTGCGCGCGACAAGGCATTCCTCGATATCTGTGTGCACCAGGGCAACGACTTTCAAATCACCAGCGAGTTCTGGCAATGGCTCAACGAACTCTCTGCCGAATTTACCGAGGATGGACGCTTCATCGTGTTTCCTGGCTGGGAATGGTCGGGGAACACCGGGCTCGGCGGCGACAGAAACGTATTGCACATGCACGAAGGCCGCCAGATTCACCGTTCCTCGCATGCACTGGTCGATGATTTGTCTGATATCGATACCGATGCAACTTCGGCGAGTGATTTATTTGAGGCACTCAAAGGTGAGGATTGCACGGTGTTCGCCCATATTGGCGGACGTTATGCCGATATCAAGGTCGCGCACGATCAGCGTATCGAAAAAGGCGTCGAAGTACATTCGGCCTGGGGAACCTTCGAATGGTTGGTTCACGACGCTTTCGAGCAAGGCTATCGCGTCGGTATCCTGTCTAATTCGGACGGACACAAGGGTCGCCCTGGCGCATCGCATCCCGGGTCAACCAAATTCGGTGCCTATGGTGGGCTTACCTGCGTGCTTGCGCCCAGCTTTACGCGAGCCGGAATCATGGCCGGTTTGCGCAAGCGGCATTACTACGGCACTACCGGCAGTCGCGTTATCCTCGATACTCGGGTTGAATTCACCCAGCAGGCAGAACTCTTTTCGGATGATCCGCGGCTTGGTGACATAAGCTCAGAAATGGCCCGCGAAGCGATGATGGGCGACATCCTGCAAACCACGGAGGATAAGGTAAAGTTCCGCATCGACGTACATGGCGCGGCACCTATCGAACGCATCGATATCCGCAATGGGCTCGATACCCTGGAAGTATTTCGACCCTACACCGAGGCCGATCTCGGGCGACGCATCCGTGTCATCTGGGAAGGTTCCGAGTATCGAGGCCGTGGCCGCGAAACCATCTGGGATGGGCATGCAGAGCTTACTGGAAATAGCTTCGAATCGTTGACCCCGATCAACCGTTACAATTTAGATCGACGATTTGAACAGATTGCGGACGGCCGCGTCGAGTGGAGTGCGCTTACAACCGGTGGATTCGGTGGATTCGAAGCGATGTTACAGGACCGCGATTCGGGCACGCTGCGCATCGAGACTGAGCTGGTCCAGCAGGAAATCGAAGTCAAGGACATCGGGCGCGATGAATTGATCTTTGCCAACGGCGGTATCGAGCGTCGGATACGCGTATTCCGGTTACCGGATCATAACCCGCACTATGCACTAAAAATTGAACGCGAAATCGAACTGGTGGATCAGCGCGACAACCCGCTTTACGTGCGGGTAACGCATGAGGATGGCCATTACAGCTGGTCTAGTCCCATTTACCTGATCCGCTGATACATTTGGGGTTAGAAATCTCGCGGTTGACCCCGGCCCTGAGGATGGAAATTACCGGTATCGACATCAAGCAACTGGATCAGGCCCAGTTCGAAGCCCCTTACCAGGACTGCCTCAAGTAAAAAATCGTTTTTTACACGATCATCAAAATGATATGGCATTTATTCAGGGGGAACCCGTGTTATTGCTGCTAACTGTGCTATTTTTAAAGTGTTCCAAACCACCAAATTTAATAAATGACCGAAGTCAATATTGAATCAGTCGAAATCGATCTTGAGCCTTTCGAGGATGAAACCACCACTAATTTTTCCGATAACGAGCAGATTCCTGTCGAGCACGTCAATTTCGAGTTCGAGCAGGTCAATAAACTGCATGGCATCTATCGCCAGCTTACAATATTCAACGATACGCACTGTTATCAATCGATCAAAAACAAGCATCAACGCAAATTCAAGTATCGCATCGATCTCTCCTTCCTGGATCCACGTCCGTTTAGAACCCAGGTCAAAGCCTGGAAATGGTTGTACGCATTCCTGGCATTGCTGGGACTCAATATAGCGTTGATTTTTACGAGTTGGCTAGATTCATCAGCGTTAAATTTTCTAGTGATCTTCACATTGGTTACAGTGGTTACCATAATGTGCCTGCTGGCATTTTTCTACTATTCCCGTGACAAGGTATTTTTCCGCAGTCAGTATGGCAAAATAAAACTTGTGGAACTGATCAACAAGAATCCCGATAAAGCTAACTTTAGAAGTTTTATCACCAAGTTCGTCATGCAGATCAATAAGAGCAAAACCGCCAAGGGTTTAAACCAGAACAAGTTCCTGGCGCGAGAATTGCGGGAACTGCGGCGTCTGAAGGACGAATCCGTAATCCCCGTTAGATCTTACGAAAAAGCCAAGCAACTGATCTTAAGGCACGAAGCTTTCAACGCCGCCGATCAATAAACTCCTGATCCAGTCCTCTTTCTAACTGGTAATGTCATTACCGGAGCCAAAGTTTGGTGTAAAATAACCGTTTTACACGGTTTTGATTTAATGCGCCTAGACCCACTCACCGCGATCTCACCCATCGACGGTCGTTATGCTACGAAAACCGAAGGTCTGCGCGGAATTTTCAGTGAATACGGACTGATTTATCATCGTTTAATGGTCGAGGTTCGCTGGCTGCAAACCCTGTCTCGAACAACCGATATTGCTGAAGTTCCTGAATTCTCAGAATCCGCCAATACCTTGCTCGATTCGATCGTAGAAAACTTCGACCCATCCCAGGCTCAACGCATCAAGGAGATCGAGAAAACGACCAATCATGATGTCAAGGCGGTGGAATATTATCTAAAGGAACAGGTTGCCGAAAATGCCGAACTTAATGCTGTCTCGGAGTTTATTCACTTCGCCTGCACCTCGGAAGACATTAACAACCTGTCCCATGCGTTAATGCTGAAATCTGGTCGCGATCAGATTCTGCTGCCCCTGGCCTATGAGACGCTCGACTCGATAAGCGAGCTGGCTCATCAATATGCCGCAGTCCCGATGATGAGTCGTACCCACGGACAACCTGCTTCACCGACAACGCTGGGCAAGGAATTCGCCAATGTCGCTTATCGTATGCGGCGTCAGCTAAAACAGATTGAGGCGGTTGAATTACTCGCCAAGATGAACGGTGCGGTGGGAAATTATAATGCTCATCTGATTGCCTATCCTGACAGCGACTGGCCCGCGATCACCAGGCAATTTATTGAATCCCTGGGAATTGGCTGGAATCCATATACGACCCAGATCGAACCGCATGACTATATTGCCGAACTGTTCGACACCCTCGCTCGCTTTAATACAATCATGATTGATTTCAGCCGTGATATCTGGGGCTACATCTCGATCGGTTACTTCACACAAAAAACAATTGCCGGCGAAGTCGGCTCATCGACCATGCCGCACAAGGTTAATCCGATTGATTTTGAGAATGCCGAGGGCAATTTTGGCATTGCTAATGCCGTGCTTCATCACCTGGCACAGAAGCTGCCCATTTCTCGCTGGCAGCGTGATTTGACCGACTCGACCGTACTACGCAATCTTGGCACTGGTATCGGCCACGTTATAATCGCACTGGATTCGCTGAATCGGGGTATTGGCAAACTCGAAGTCAATGCCGAAGCGATTGCCGCCGACCTCGAGCAAAACTGGGGGGTGCTCGCTGAACCCATCCAGACCGTGATGCGGCGTTACGGTATCGAGCAACCCTACGAAAAACTTAAAACGCTGACCCGTGGGCAAAAGATCGACGCCGATGCAGTACGTAAATTTGTTGAGGCACTCGAAATACCTCAGCCGGCTAAGCAGGAGCTGCTCAAGCTCTCTCCTGCCGGCTATATCGGCAACGCCATCAAGCAGGCAAAGAACATCTAAATCACCATGTGGCAATTACAGGATTTTAACCGCGAAGAATTCATCGATCTCTACTGGCAAAAGCAGCCCTTTGTTTTGCGTAATGCATTTGCGGATTTCGAGTCACGGTCTGAGTCAATGGTGAGTCCAGAAGAACTCGCTGGTCTTGCCTGTGAAGAAGACGTCCATTGCCGGCTGGTGATCGAAAAAGACGGCTCCAGTCCCTGGCAACTACGCTATGGCCCATTCAAGGAACAGGATTTTCTGAACCTTCCCGAAACGCACTATTCGTTACTGGTATCAGAATGCGAGAAGTGGTTTCCCGAGTTGACCGACCTACTCGATCAGTTCCGCTTTATCCCGGACTGGCGCATCGATGATTTAATGATTGGCTATGCATCTGCACGTGGCTCGGTAGGCCCACATGTCGATGAATACGATGTTTTTCTGCTGCAGGCAATGGGGTCGAGACAATGGCAATTCTGTGACACCCGGGTCGAACAACCGCAACTGATCCCCGATCTGGAACTTGCCATCCTGCAGGAATTCAGTCCAGATCAGGAAATCGTACTGGATCCCGGTGATATGTTGTATCTGCCGCCCGGTATTGCCCATCATGGTATTGCGCTCGATCGCTGCATGACCTATTCGATCGGGTTTCGGGCACCAACCTCGATTAGTGTGCTCGAATCCTTGGTACTGGAAACAGACCGCCCTGACATCGACGCAAAACGTTATCGTGATCCCGACCTCGAACTCGATCGCCATCACGCAGAACTTACCGATACTGAAATTGAACGATTTCGATCCCTCGCAACCGAGTTACTGCAGCAGTCGCAAGACCTGTGGCAAAATGCAGTCGGCAAGATGCTTTCCGACAGCGACGTTGAGTCGCCCCAGGACGAAGATCAGCCGGTTTTTGTTTCGGACCTGCAATCCAGCACTTGGATACGGCATCCGGAAACACGCATGCTTTATCATCAAGCGGATAAAACCATTGCGTTTTATTACAATGGTCGGGTAATTAAATTGCCGCAGAGCCAGGAGATTCTCGAACACTTGCAGCAGTTATGCGAAAATCGTGAATGGTCGGCCTCGCTGATCAACAAATGTATCGCAGTTGAGCCACTGGAGGTCCTGCTGATCGAGCTCGCTTCTAACGGAGCAATCATACCTTACGATGATTAATATATTAAATTCAAATAGTTATGAGTGATATTTCAAGTATATTATTAGATGGACGCAGCGACTGTCAGGAAGCTGTAAAGACACTTATCCTCGGGTCTGTGGGGCGTGTCTACCTGATCACCCAGCAGCTTGAACCCACGCTCTATAACGACGTGGAAATTTATGATCACCTGTCACATCTGGCTGCTACCAACCGCAATACCGATATTCGTATCATCGCCCATGACACCCGCGTCGCGGCAAACCAGGGACATTACCTGATTCACCTGGCACAAAGGCTGCCCACCTATGCTCAAATTCGCCATACCGTAACCCAGGAGCACAGACATTTCAGGGAAAGCTGGTTGATTGCCGATGACAACGCCTATATGCGCATTCGCAATCCTGAGCGCTACGAAGGCTACTACGAGTTCGACAATAAACTTGAATGCAGATCCTACTATGATCAATTCATCGATATCTGGGAAGCCTGTGAACAGGACCAAAATTCACGACGACTGAGCATCTAGAACAGGATCATCTGAATGCTGGCTCGAATCTGGTTTGGTTTTTTTGCAGCATCATTCATCGCAGCGCTTTATCAATGGCTAATACAGGGCAAGGGCGCAATATTTGGCCTGCTGATGCAGTCAACCTTCGATATGGCGGAACTGAGTGTAAAGATATCGATCGGCCTGATTGGCGTGCTCTGTCTTTGGTTGGGATTTTTCAGAATTGCCGAAAATGCCGGACTGATCCAGATACTGTCGCGCGCACTTGAACCCCTGTTTCTAAAACTGATGCCGGGGGTACCACGTGGCCATGCCGCGCACGGCAGCATGACGATGAATATCGCTGCAAACATGCTTGGCCTCGACAATGCCGCAACACCGATGGGCTTGCGCGCAATGCAGGACCTGCAGGAGCTGAACCAGCAGACCGATACCGCGAGTAACGCACAGATACTGTTTCTGGTGATAAATACTTCGTCGGTCACACTGTTGCCGATAACGATTTTTCTCTATCGCGCGCAACAGGGTGCTGCCGAGCCCACCGCAGTCTTCATCCCGATTTTGCTTGCGACCACCGCTTCAACGCTGGCGGGTTTGCTGGCCGTATCCTGGGTGCAGAAAATAAACCTGCTTAACCGCGTGGTAATGGCATATTTCGCAGGCTTTGCACTGCTGCTGGCTGCGCTCGGCAGTTGGCTGGTCAGTCAACCGGCTGAACAGATGTCGGCAAGCTCTTCGCTGCTGGGTAACTTGTTATTGTTCGCTGTGATCATGCTTTTCCTGGGTTGGGGCTGGTATAAGAAAAATAATATCTACGATGATTTTATTGACGGTGCGAAGCAGGGATTCGAGGTTGCGATCAAGTTGATCCCATTCCTGGTCGCGATGTTGGTCGCAATTGGTTTATTGCGTGCCAGCGGTGTACTCGATGGCGCAGTATGGGGTTTGCAAAACCTGTTATCTGCAATCGGTGTCAATACTGATTTCGTCCAGGCATTGCCCACCGCGTTAATGAAGCCCTTAAGTGGCAGTGGGGCACGCGCGATGATGCTCGAAACCATGGACACCTTTGGCGTGGATTCGTTCGCGGCAACGGTTGCGGCAATTATGCAAGGCAGTACCGAAACTACCTTTTACGTACTGGCGGTTTATTTTGGCAGCGTAGGCATAAAGCATGTACGCCATGCGATTGGATGTGCCTTGATCGCCGACCTGGCCGGCATAACTGCGGCCATTCTCGCGGGCTACTGGTTTTTTCACTAACGCACATGTTTAATCAATGGAAAAGCCTTTTCCAGCCAACCATTCGCTGTTGAACAGACTCGACTGATACTTGCCGCCGCCGTCACAAAGCACGGTCACAATAGTGTGTCCCGGACCGAGTCTCCTGGCGACTTCGATTGCACCGCAGACATTGATGCCAGAACTTGAGCCAAACAACCAACCCTCTTCACGCAATAATCGATAGACCATACTGACCATGTCCTGGTCAGATATTTGCAGCGCCCAGTCGATCTTGGCACCGGCCAGGTTATCTGTAATGCGACTGTTGCCTATTCCCTCGGTGATGGATGTTCCCTCACTCATGGTCGCGGTACCTGTTGTGATGAAGTTGTAAAGTGCGCTACCGATACAATCCAGCAGTACCAGCTGGGCGTTTTCTCTTTGTTGCTTGAGGTATTTGGAGACGCCGGCGATCGTTCCTCCGGTACCGACCGAGCATACAAAGACGTCCACCAATCCCTCGGTCTGTTCCCATATCTCGGGTCCGGTCGACTCGTAATGGGCGAGCCGATTGGCAGTATTGTCGAACTGGTTTACCCACACAGCAGCATCGAGTGACTGGGCGTAACGGCCGGCCTGCTTCTGGTAGTTCAGCTCGTTCGTATAAGGCACCGTGGGCACGACCCGCACCTCAGCCCCGAGTGTTTTCAGAATATCGACTTTTTCCGGTGATTGGTTGTCGGGCATGTAAATAACACAAGAGTAACCGCGAGCATTACAGATATGGGCCAGGCCTATCCCGGTATTGCCAGCAGTGCCTTCAACGACTGTGCCTCCGGGTAATAACGCGCCACTCCGCTCGGCTTCACGGATCATCCACCATGCGGCGCGATCCTTGACTGAACCACCGGGATTCATGAATTCTGCCTTGCCGAGAATCTCGCAACCGGTCGCCTCCGATGCTGCCTGCAAACGAATAAGTGGTGTATTTCCTATCGCTTCGATAAAGCCGTTGCACACGCCCATTGGCTATTCCCTTCCGTCAAAGTAACGAAAGCATAAACATTTATTTATTTCTTGCCCAGTTGCCGCGCAAAATCCCTGACCTCATCGAGGTTCGAGCTACGCTTCATTGACTATAAATGATCGGGCATACTCGTCTAACTCGGGAATTTTTATTACAGATGTTCAATATTCAACCGGCGTCGGCACCGGCACCGATAACCCGAACTCCAATAAAACCTGGCGTAGTCGGTCGGGATAATCAGTAATAATACCGTCAACACCCATTTTTATAAGCTCGCGCATGCGGCCGGGATCATTCACCGTCCAGACGTTGACCGATAAACCCAGTTGATGCGCAAGCTCGATAGATTCCGCGTCGACTTCATCATGGTAGGAAGACCAGATGGCACCTCCGGCAGCCTTTATCGCGCGCGCTGCACTTCCCTTGAAGTCGTCTACGTCAAATCCACCCAACCAGGGCGATGGTCCCGGAATACCAATTTGCAGATTACTCAGCCGGGTTTGATCGGCGGTTAGATAGGATGTAGCGATTTCAGGTGCTAAATCCTGGGCTTCTTTAAGCGCACGCCAGTCAAATGATTGCAGCACAACGCGGTGTTCCATTTTATAACGACGAACCACATCGATAACAGCTTGAACAAATTCTTTCGGTGGTAAAGTCAGTTCCGGTCTTTGAGGATTAATTTTTGTCTCGATATTAAAACGGACTGATCGATTTCCAGACTTATTGACAAGTTCAAATACTTCACCCAACGTCGGCACAGATGAGCCATCAACAGCCTGTTGCTCGGGGTAACGGCTTGCATACTTGCTGGCTGGATTCAAACGCCCGACATCGTAGGCTTTTACCGCCTCCAAAGTCATTGAACGAATACTGGGACTACTTCGCTGTAACCACTCTCCGTTAGCATGCCGAGCTATCTCCGGTTCAAACCGCGGATTATGGATGACCACGACCTGCGAATCTCGAGTAACCGCGAGATCCAGCTCGAGGGTAGTAACACCAATTGCGAGCGCTCTTGCAAATCCGGGTAATGTGTTCTCCGGCATCAAGCCACGCGCGCCTCTATGACCCTGTAAGTCGAAACCTTGAGCCACAGTTGTTAATCCAACCAATGCCATAACAAAACCGCCTTTTGCTACTATTGCGAGACAGTTTCTAATTTTTTCTTTCACTCAATTGCCGCGCGAATTCCTTGACCTCGACAAGATCCGAACTACGTCGCATTGGAGGCAAACTATCGAGCATACCTTTGCCATAAGACTTCGAATTGAGGCGGTTATCACATAATGCGACGATGCCGCGATCTCCAACATCGCGAATCAAACGGCCAACTCCCTGGCGCAGGCTGATCGTGGCCTCTGGGACCTGTACCTCGAAAAACGCGTTACCCCCTTGCTGGTTAACCTGCTGTATGCGTTTTCGATATACCGGGTCGCTTGGTGACTTAAACGGCAGTTTGTCGATTATTACACAACGCAGCTGATCACCCTTAACATCGACTCCTTCCCAGAAACTACTGGTTCCAAGTAACACCGGATTTTCGAGTTTAATGAACTGCTGCAACAGTTCGTTACGTTGCAACTCACCTTGCACCAGCATTGGATAGTCGATGTGTGAACGCAGGTATTCTGCAGTTAAGGTCAACATGCGATAACTGGTAAACAAGATAAAACAATGACCCTCGGTAGCCTCGATCAATTCACAACACAACTCACCGAAATTCGACGCGTAGCGATCATCGGATGGATCGGGCAGGTGCTTTGGCAGGTAGAGCATCGCTTGTTGAGGGTAATCGAAAGGACTATCAAAACTGATACAGTCGATTCCGTCCAACCCGAGACGATCACAGTAAAAACGGAATGATTGTTGCGAGCTTAGCGTGGCTGAAGTAAAAAACACCGATGCAAATTCCGCCGTTTCGAGTTGTTTGCGAAACGCTTCCGCTACATCCAATGGTGATTGTACAAGGCGAAAACTGCGTTCGCTTAACTCGTACCAGCTAACCCGGTTGTCATCCGACTCGAGAAAACCCGCCAGCACAAGCTTGAGTACTTGCAATCGACGATGGCACATTGCGAGCTCCTTACCGCGACTGATCATGGGTTCCAGATCGTTATCCAGATCATCGATTGACTGTTGCAGCGATGTCACGGTCTGTTGAATCGCAGGCGCATTCTGGATTCGCTCCCACTCCGCTTTTTGTGCGAATGAACGCAAGGCAAGCCTGAAGTCAGCGGCAGATTTACTCAAACCATCGCTACTCTTTTTAAGTACTTTCGACTCCGCGGCTTCGGCCACTTCGGCTTCGACGATATCGCGGCACAGGTTATCAATCTGTCGCAGCGTTATCTGCTGACCATAAAAATTTCCGGCGATCTCGGGGAGTTGGTGTGCTTCGTCAAATATAAGTACGTTGGCTTCGGGTAATAGCTCACCGAAGCCTTCTTCCTTCAATGCCAGGTCGGAAAAGTACAGGTGATGATTTATTACCAGTATATCGGCGTCCATTGCACGTTTGCGCGCTTTCAGCACAAAACACTGATCGATCTCTGGACACTCACCACCGAGGCAGTTATCCGCATTCGAAGTAGCGTAATACCACAAGCTGTCGTTTTCGGGGATTTCGGCAAATTCACCGATATCACCGCTATTGCTATGCTCTGCCCAGCTTGATATCGCTCTGAATATCGCTGCCATTTCCCGGCTTTTGAAGCGATCCTCCGCGCGGTATTTCTGTAGCCGGTGCGGGCAGCAATAATTGCTCCGTCCCTTCAACAACGCGACCTTCTTGGCGCTGACTATGGCCTTGCGGATTAATGGGATGTCTTTTTGAAACAGTTGATCCTGCAGATTGCGAGTACCGGTTGAAATCACCACTTTGGCGTCGCTAAGGAAAGCCGGTACCAGGTATGCAAATGATTTGCCTATACCGGTACTGGCTTCGATTACCTGTGACTGACCGAGAGCGATCGCTTCATCAATCAGCTCAGCCATGCCGAGCTGGCCCTGACGTGACTGGAAGTCATTGATATGCTCGCCGATGATGCCATCCTTGCCCAGCACTACTTCCACGCTCAGTTCAGCTGCGAGTTCTCCCATGCTCTAACCTTGTTGGCACTTCGGTTTGAGCCTGTCATTTGCGGTCGTAAGCGGATCATCGTAACTACCGTAACTGTTCGAACGTTCAATCATCGCCAGGCAGCGGTCATACTGACCGTCGCGCCAGTAGGTCTGCGCAAGATAGTGCCAACTCCAGGCATTGCGAGGCTGAATCTTAATCGCACGCTGTAAATAATCGATAGCCAACTGGAACTGCTCCTGGTAAAGAGCGGCAAGCGCCTGGTTCTGTAGTTCGGTGACCGGCCGGGCTTCAAGTTGACTCACTTCAATATCGTTTTGATATCGATTGGGCGGTTCCCTGGGGATGGTGCATGCAGCGCCAAACAACAGAATGAATAGCGTCGCAAGGCGACAAAACAGGCGTGCAGGGAATACTATTGACATTGAGATCGTGCTGTCGGAATCCGATCTTTGGGAAACGGCAACAATACACTATTTGCACAGGATTGTTGGGTAATTCCGCCGTTGGCCGGATTGACATGACGCCAGCTAAGGCTGTCATCCCGGCTTATCTTGAATGAATCGAATCGTTGCAGTTCCATGATATCCGACCACACTCTTAATGCCCCCGATGAACCCGTCAGCTTTATCGGGCTGTTGTCATCACGACCCAACCATACCACCGTCAATAATCGCTTGGAAAACCCGGCAAACCAGGAATCACGTGCCTCATTGGTAGTTCCGGTTTTTCCAGCCAGTGTCAGTGCGGGAAATCTTTGCGCGAGATACCTGGCAGTGCCGTTTTCAGTGACCCCTATCATGGCACGTTGCACCTGGATCATACCTGCCTGGCCGAACAGTTTATGCGATTCCAGTGGCACCCGATCGAGGGTGTGATTATCCTGGTCGGCAACGCTGCGAATAGTCGTCAAAGGTGTGAAGTAGCCGTTATTGGCGATCACTTGATACAATTGCGCAACTTCGTAGGCGGACATCGAGGTGGTGCCGAGTAGCATCGAGGGATAAACCACGTCGTGCTTGAGCAGATTGATCCTGGCGAGGTTATCTGCCAGGGTTTCGAGGCCACCCGTTACCCCGAGTTGAACGAATGGCAAGTTGTAAGAACGTATAAAGGCCTCGTAAAGGCTCATTTCACCATGCAGTTCACGGTCGAAATTGCGCGGCTCCCAGATATTCCCATTCGATTGCTGAATGCGGATCGGCTCATCCTTAACCTTACTCGCAAGCGTCAGCCTGTCCTCAAGCAAGCCATAAAGCAGTAACGGTTTTATCAGGGAGCCGACCGGGCGCTGCGCCATCAGGGCCCGGTTAAAACCGGGAAAGTCGGTTTCCCTGTCGCCGACCAGCGCCTGTATATCACCATTAAGGTAATCCGCAATAACGACAGCCGCCTGCAGTTCGGACTGATCGAAACGATTTAACCCGCGAGCCAATCCAAGTTCCAGGTTACGTTGTAGCAGCGGGTCGAAAGCCGTAAATACGCGCAAGCCACGACGCGATAATTCAGCGCTGGAATAGCTCGTCTGCAGCTGGCGTTTAACCAGGTCTAGGTAAGCTGGAAAGGGATTTACACCCGGCAAGCGCTTGACAATACCAAGCGGTGCGGCAATCGCAGTGTCATATTCCCGGGGGTCAAGCAGCCCCTGCTGGAACATGATCTTAAGCACCAGGTTACGGCGCTCCAGTGCGACATCAGGTGAAATAAACGGATTGTAACGCGAAGGTCCTTTAACCATCGCCACCAGCAGGGCCAGGTGCTGTGCTTCGAGACTATCGACACTACGCCGGAATAACATACGGCTGGCTCGAGCAAACCCGTGAATGGCAATGCGTTTTTGCTGCAGTAAAAACACCTCATTGACATAAGCGGTAATAATCGCCTGCTTGCTAAAGCGCAACTCCAGTATCAACGCCATGAAAGCTTCATTGATCTTGCGCAGCAGTGACTTTTCCGGCGTTAGAAACAAGTTCTTTGCCAATTGTTGGGTCAGTGTGCTGCCTCCCTGTACCGCTCTACCCGCCTTCAGGTTCGCAAGCATTGCTCGCATGATCGACATCGGGCTAAGACCTGAATGCTCAAAAAACCCACGGTCCTCGATCGCGATCAATGCATCGATCAAACGTTTCGGAACCTCGTCTTCAGCTAGCAGTAAACGATCTTCGTCATTATCCGGGTAGTAGCTACCCAGTATCACCGGGGGCAAACGAAATACTTGCAGATCGTTACCGCTTCTGGATTCGGTCAGCGCTGAAATCCGGTCGCGTTCAAAAAAGACTTGCACCAACCGGGCACCCTGGAACTGACTCCCGAAGTCAAACGGACGAGTATTCAGCTCGAGTGACTCGCCCAGCAATCGATACTGCCCAGGCAGAGGCTCGGAATCGACCAGGAGATAACTTGATAACACCAGCTCGTAAATCAGTTGCTCACGCGTTAAATCGAGACTGGGATAGAGTTCCAGGGGTCTGGCAAAAACCCGCGACGGCAACGCCCAGGTATCGCCTACGAAACGACCATTGATCAGGTGATTCAGATAGCCGAGGTAGATAGCAAACGCCGCCACCAGAACCAGTGCTACAGTTGTGACGAACCTTCTCCTGCGCGAGGGACTGGCCGGTGTCGACTTTTTGCGTTTTGGTTTGCGTGGCATCGCTGCGCTGTGTTGGCTCCGCGGCTATCCGAAATTCCGTTTAGCTTTAACTCCATTCGAGAGTTCGCGCAGCAATTTCTCGGAATCTTCCCATCCAATACAGCCATCGGTAATACTTTGCCCATAAGTAAGTTCAGTCCCTGCCTCGAAGTCCTGGCGCCCTTCGACGAGATGCGATTCGATCATGAGGCCAAAAATATTATCTTGGCCGGTTTTGATTTGGTGAATGATGTCGCGGCAGACTTCAACCTGCTTGTGAAACTGCTTTTGGCTATTGGCATGGCTAGTGTCAATCATCAAGCGCGGATTCAGCCCGGTTGCTATCAGTTTCTCGGTAGCATCGGCGACACTGACTCGATCATAATTGGGGCGGCCACTACCACCGCGCAATATAACGTGGGTATATTCGTTACCGGCCGTCGTGAAAATAGCCGAATGTCCCTGTAGTGTAATCGAAATGAAATGGTGTACGCCCTGGGCGGCTCGCATCGCGTCGATCGCAACTTGCACTCCGCCGTCGGTGCCGTTCTTAAAACCCACCGGGCATGAAAGCCCGGAAGCCAGTTCACGGTGGCCCTGGCTCTCCGTAGTCCGCGCACCGATAGCACCCCAGGAAACAAGGTCGGAAATATACTGTGGGCTAATCAAATCGAGATACTCGTGGCCCGCCGGGATCCCTTTTTCAGCAAGGCTTAGTAACAGTTCACGCGCCTTGCGCACGCCTTTGTTGATATGGAAACTGCCATCCAGGTCGGGGTCGTTGATCAGTCCTTTCCAGCCAACCGTGGTACGAGGCTTTTCGAAATAAACTCGCATTACGATGATCAAATCATCTTTAAGATCGTCGATTAGTTTGCGTAAACGATCGGCATAATCGTGGGCGGCTTTGGTATCGTGAATCGAACAGGGCCCAATAATTACAACCAGGCGATCATCCTTGCCGTCTAACACATCATAAATTTGCTGACGCGTTTCGGTAATTGTATTTGCTGCCACCTCCGACAGGGGCAGTTCCTGCATCAGGGCCTCTGGCGTTTGAATTTCCTTGGTGCCGGTGATGCGCAGGTCTTTGGTTTGGTGTATGGTCATTTCAATGTCTTTCCGGTGCGACTATCTATTTGAAAAATAGGCGATATTCTTAACTATCGATGGATTAATTACCAGTGGTAAATAATTCCAGCAGGGCCTTTGTCTGCTCTGCCCGAAGGCGTGGGCCGAACTGGGTAACTATCTTCGCTGACGCCAGTGATGCCAGATCCCCGGACTGGTGAAAGCTCATGCCCTGCGACAGCCCATAAAGGAATGCGCCGGCAAACATATCCCCTGCACCGAGGGTGTCGATCGCTTCGACCAGGTTGGGTTTGATTTCGATTAACTCGACGCCATCGAACAGCAAGGATCCATCTTTGCCACGGGTAATGGCAAAGCTGCGCGAAATTTTCTTGAACAACTGCACGGCTTCGTCAAAATTATTGGTGCCGGCCAGCTCCAGCGCTTCATCTTCATTCGCGAACAACAGGTCGACACGATCGCCGATCATGGCTTCTATTGAGTCGCGGAAAAACCTGACCATATTCGGATCCGAAAGTGTTAGCGATGTCCTGGCGTCCCAGGTTTCAGCTATGTGGCGCGCTTCGATAGCGGCATCGCGAGTATTCTCAGCACTAGCCAGGTATCCCTCGATATAAATAGTTTCCGAATGCTTAATCGCCTCGATATCAATGTCACTGGTATCGAGTTCGGCACTCACACCAAGGAAGGTATTCATGGTGCGATCCGCATCAGGGGTTACAAATACCAGGCACTTGCCGGTAACACCGGGTGGTAACGGCTTGAAATCGAGACTCGAATTCACGCCGGACTGGTGTAAGTCCCGGGCAAATATTTGCCCGGTCATATCGTTTGACACGCGACAATCGAGATGTGTTCTGGCACCCATTTGCGCCAGCGCTATGATCGTGTTCGCAGCCGATCCCCCACAAGTCATGCTTTCGTGTGACTCGCCCAACTGAGCGATCAGACTGTTTTGACGTTGTTCATCGATGAGCGTCATGACACCCTTTTCAATATCCAGTTCCACGAGCTTGTCAGGTGTGGCGTGATACTCGATATCGACCAGGGCATTGCCAATCGCATATACATCATATTTCTTCATAAATGTCCTTCAATCAGTAGTTTATCCGGGCCAGTTTACCCATCTTATCAGCTAGGTAGGATAATCTTTTGATTCTCTGGTGAAAACAAAATTAATCCTCAAAAATTGGCAGTTTATGCTTTGCAAAGTCGGCCAAAACGGCTATATATACACTCTTCTACTTATCAAAACGGGGGTCTTGATAATGTATCGTATCGAAACTACCGACCCGATTACCGGCAAATCATTGACGCAATTAGTTAATATGCCTTACGTGATTGAAGACGACAATGACAATAGCCTGGTGATTTACTTCGAGTCTGAAAGCAACCGCGATTTGTACCTGCAAAATCCAACCGAACACAAGCTTCAGCACTATAAGAAGTACAACGGAAACTAGCTTTAAAAACCACCCTTTGGGTGGTTTTTTTTGACTCTTTATATAGCCTGTCTCAATCAATTATATAAATATAATTAACTTCATTTATACAACAGAATTGTTAACATGCACCTCCGAAACATCAAATATGCAAACCATAACTGGAGGCATTATGTCCCTGAAAGGATCCAAAACCGAACAAAACCTTAAAGACGCGTTTGCTGGCGAGTCACAGGCCAATCGCCGTTACCTGTATTTCGCCGCCAAGGCCGACGTTGAAGGCTTCAACGACGTTTCAGCTGTCTTTCGCTCTACCGCTGAAGGTGAAACCGGCCACGCGCACGGCCATCTCGAATACCTGGAAGAAGTTGGCGATCCGGTAACCGGACTGCCATTCGGCAATACCGAGCAAAATCTGAAGGCGTCTATCGCCGGCGAAACCCACGAGTACACCGATATGTACCCGGGCATGGCCAAGTCTGCGCGTGACGAAGGCTTCGATGAAATAGCCAACTGGTTCGAAACCCTCGCGAAAGCAGAGCGTTCACACGCTAATCGCTTTCAGAAAGCACTCGACAACCTCGACACCTAAGTCTCCTTGAGATCCGGATCCTTCGGGATCCGGGCTCTCGTATCAGGCAGCACAGATGTCAACTGAATATCGTGAAGGTAGCCTTCAGGCGCCTACCCGTCATCCGCTCGGTCAGGATGAGCCAGACTTCTACGACGAGGTAGCACTTTTTAAAGAACTCGAACGCGTCTTCGAAATCTGCCACGGATGTCGGCGATGTGTCAGCCTTTGTAACGCGTTTCCGACCCTGTTCGATCTTGTCGACGAATCCGACACTTTCGAAATCGATGGCGTCAGCAAGTCAGACTATTGGAAAGTGGTTGACCAGTGCTATCTTTGCGACCTTTGCTATCAGACCAAATGCCCCTATGTTCCACCGCACGAGTGGAATGTTGATTTCCCGCATCTGATGTTGCGAGCAAAGGCAGTCGGCTACAAGCAGGGTCGAGCCAAGCTACGTGACAAGATGATCACATCAACCGATCGCATTGGCAGTCTTGCCAGCATTCCAATCGTGGTCAACGTGGTTAACGCGGCTAACAAGAATGAACACACTCGCGCATTGCTAGAGTCATCCCTTGGCATCGCTGCCGAGGCACGCTTACCCGAATACAATAGTAAAACCCTGAGCAAACGTACCGCCGGCCACAAACCCGCCGATATCGAAGTGCAATCCACCGACAAAACACGCGGTAAGGTTGCTATCTTCGCTACCTGCTATGGTGAATATAACGAGCCCCTGCTGGGCGAAGATCTGCTTACTGTTTTCGAACACAACGGCATACCCACCATGGTCGTAAAAAATACCGTTTGCTGCGGCATGCCAAAGCTTGAGCTGGGCGATCTGGATTCAGTCGAGAAGCTGAAGAATCATAATATTCCACTGCTGACTAAACTGGTTGACGAGGGCTGGGATATCATTTCGCCGGTACCTTCCTGCACGCTGCAGTTCAAGCAGGAACTGCCATTGATGTTCCCGCAGGACGACGCCGTTACGAAGGTTGGGCAGGCCTTCTTTGATCCTTTCGAATACCTGGCGCTTCGTAACAAGGCAGGATTGCTTAATACCGAATTCAAGAACGGCATCGGCAAGATTAGTTACCACGTCGCCTGTCATCAACGGGTGCAGCGTATTGGCTCGAAAACCCGCGACATATTAGCGTTGATTCCCGATACCGAAATCGACACCATCGAGCGTTGCTCGGGCCATGACGGTACCTATGCAATCAAGCAGGAATTTCACGCGACGTCGATGAAAATCTGCAAACCCGTGGTCAATCGGGTGAAAAAAGCAGCACCAGATGCGTACGCCAGTGACTGTCCGATGGCCGGGCACCATATATCAGCCGGGCTCGACGATGGTACCAGTACCCAGCACCCTATCAGCCTGTTACGCCAGGCCTATGGAATCTGATCATGGAAACAACTATGAGTAACCCAATCACTCGCGACGATTTAATGAGCCTGGAACAGTATGCCGAAAAACGCGGAGAGTTCCGCCAGCAGGTGCTGACGCACAAGAAGCATCGCCAGGTGGCACTCGGCCCGAATGCAACGCTTTATTTCGAAGATCGCCTGACCCTGCTTTACCAGATTCAGGAAATGCTACGCATCGAAAAAGTTTTTGAAGCCGATGGCATCAACGAAGAACTGGAAGCCTACAATCCGTTGGTTCCGACAGGCAGGAATTTCAAGGCCACCTTTATGATCGAGTATCCCGATGCAATAATTCGCGCGTCTCAACTCGAAAAACTACTGGGTATCGAGGACCTGATATGGATGCAGATAAGTGAACATGACAAGATCTGGTCGATTGCTGACGAAGATCTTGAAAGGGCAACTGATACCAAAACGTCTGCAGTGCACTTCGTGCGCTTCGAAGTCAGCGATGAAATGGCGCAGGAATTAAAAGCGGGAGCAAAGTGGTTAATCGGTGTTCAGCACGCAGTTTACAGCTATGAAGTAGTGATTGAAGGCGAGACCCGGATCTCGTTGCTAAACGACCTGGACTAGGAGCTCCGATAAGACGACGAAATATCGTAGCTTATCGGATCTTTATACACTTTTGCTTTTACTGCCTGGATCGAGCAGCACTAGCCGGGGTTTCTTGATAGCGGTTAGATTTTTAATTCGGTCGGCCGTGACGGGCTTGCAGTAATGGTAACCCTGCACCATATCGCATTTCAATTCGGTCAACAGAGTGTCCTGCTCGGCTGTTTCCACGCCTTCCGCTATCGTCATCAAGTCCAGACCGTGCGCCATCGCAATGATAGCTTCGACCAGACGCCGGTGGTTTTCATTTGCGCCGATATCCTGAATAAAAGAGCGATCAATTTTCAGAGTATTGACTGGAAATTCCCTTAAATAGCTTAACGCCGAGTAACCGGTACCAAAATCGTCAACTGCCAATCTGATTCCCATCCGACGGAACTCGGCCAATACATCCTTGATTCTGGAATCCTCATCCATCAGCAAGGACTCGGTAATTTCAAGTAGCAGGTTTTCTGCTGGGAAACCAGTCTCCTCAAGAATCTTAACCATCTGGTTTTTATCGAAACCACCTTTGAACTGCCGTATCGAAATATTAACAGCCAGATAAAAATTGGAATGCAAATCCTGCTCTAGCCAAGGAAGTGCTTCGGTGCAGGCACGACGCAAAACCCAGCGGCCGATTTCTTCTATCAAGCCGGTTTCCTCTGCTACAGGAATAAACTCTGCGGGCAATATCAAACCTTTTTTGGGATGCTGCCAGCGCAATAAAGCTTCTACGCCAATCAGGGACTGGTTAATTAGTTCGTATATAGGTTGAAAATGAACCTCGAGCTCGTTCTGGGCCAGTGCCCTACGCATATCCTTGTCGAGTTCGAGAAACTGCCGCGCCCGGTCAGTCATTTGTGAGGTGAAAAATCGAAACGTATTACGTCCCTGATCTTTTGCTTCATACATCGCCATATCGGCATTTTTCAGCAGTGTATTTGCATCCTCACCGTCTTCCGGGCATAAGGTAATACCGATACTGGCGCTAGAGTAAACCTCGTGACCATACAACATGAAGGGCTCTGCCAGGCTCGCAAGAATATTTTTTGCGATAATAGAGGCGTGTATCTCATCAGTCACATCGGTCAGCAACACGGTAAACTCGTCCCCTCCCAGCCGGGACACCACATCGGTTTCACGAATCACGTCACTAATCCTGTTTGCGACCTGTTTGATCAATTCATCTCCGAAATCGTGGCCGAGGGTATCGTTAATTGTTTTGAAACGATCGAGATCAATAAACAATAATGCGGTATGACTTGGATTGCGTCGGCTTCGAGATACTGCCTCGCTTAGATGCTCGACAAAATTTAGTCGATTTGGCAAGTGCGTTAACGAATCGTAGTTGGCCCGGTAGCGAATCTGCTCTTCGCTTTCTTTTAATGCCAGAACGCTCTTTTGCAGACGGAACCCCAGTATTACCAGGCCCATCGTCATTACGGTAAGGACGGCGAGAGTGAGAATCATGATGTGTCGAAAAGCGTCTATTCTGTCTGCTTGTGCGGTCAGCACATTAATCGCAGTTTCACCTACCTCTAACAGCAAAATCTCTGCTTCTTCATGAGCTTGCTTGGCCCGGAGTTCAGCGAGTTTTAATGTATGGGCAGAGGTGGGTTCGAAATTATAGAGTCCTTCCGTCAGCCAGTTCTTGATATCGAAGATTGCAGGATTAAGCGCAGCATGAATCGCTGACACGCCAAGAACATCATCTAGTCGATAGCTTTTCCTGATTTTTTGCAGGTCCTGTTCGACCTGATCGATTTGCCTGAGGACTTCACTGAAATTTCCAGGTGCTCGATTTGAGCGTGCGATTCCAATACTTTGAACCAATGTGCCCATGCCGTTGACGAGCACGCGGATATCGCGCTCCTGCATAGACAGGGTTATCGGCAGCACCTCTTCAATTTCTGAAAGCGTACTTTCAACGTAAACAATTACACTGGAGGTGCCAATTAAAAGCAAACCCAGCAAAGCGACCGGTATTGCCGGGCGCATCAGCAGTTTATTGACCAATTTATTCATTGACCAAGACCAGTTGCAACAAACTTTTCGCTTAACGCTTGCAACCTTTTATTACTCCGCCGATATTCCGATTTCGTCGTAAAAACGCCTGGCGCCCGGGTGCAGCGGTACAGCGACACCATGCATTGCCGTCTCAAGGGTGATGAGCTTGCCTTTGGCATGACCATTATCCAGCAATATTCGGGAATTATGATTCCACAGTGTTTTGGTTATCTGATAAATCATTTCTTCATTCATTGACGAGGCTACCAACCACTGTGCACCGACACTTACCGTTTCGACACGTGAAACGCCCGAATATACTCCCCCAGGGATGTAATCTCGAGAGAAAAATCGATATCGGGAAACCAGTTGATCGGCTTCGGGACCGTCAACGGGAAGTAAATTTATTCCGATATCTTGAGCCAGTTCGGCCACTGCGCGGGCGGGATACCCGGCGACAGTAAAAAAGGCATCCAGCTTTCCGTCTTTCATTCTCTTAATGGCCAGGCTCGGTTTCATATATTCGACGATGATGTCATTTTTGGAAATACCGTACACACTCAATACGAGTTCTGCGTCGATCAAGGTGCCCGACCCTGGTTCATCCAGCGAAACGCGTTTGCCAACCAGGTCCCTTATACTGCGAATGCCCGAATCTTTGCGAGTCACGATATGAATGCTCTCAGGGTATAGATTGGCAATGGCACGAAGCTTGATAAAGGGCGTTTCACCCTCGAAAGTTCCAGTTCCGGTATATGCCCAGTAGGCGATATCCGACTGCACAAATCCCGATTCGAGACTGCCTCGCTGCATCCCCCTGACGTTCGCCACTGATCCATTGGCGGACTGGGCTATAACCAAGAGACCGGGAGGTCCGCAACTCCCACCCTGATCGCAGGGGCGCGAACCGGGCGGGTTACTGACCGCACTGGCAATCATGCCGCCAATCGGGTAATAAGTTCCGGCGATACCGCCGGTACCGATACGAAAGAATTCCAGATCGTCCGCCTGAGCGGGACAAATGGCACTGACAAGGGAAAGAATCAGTCCAATTGACACTGCTAATACGCGCATAATGATCCATCAATTGCTGTTACACACTAGTCCTTAAAGTCTAGATCATAACCGTCATTATTCTGGCATTTTGACCAGTTGTGTGGCTTTGGACTACCTTGAATTAGATGGATTTAGGCAATTCCTTGATTTCCTGGGCAATCATCCATTTTTCGGATCGGAAATCCGATCCAGAAATTAGTAAACGATACAGACTACTACCTAAAGAATCGGATTCCATTTTGTCCTGCAGTCCTGGCACAAGTTACCTGATTTCCTTGCCGGACTTGTACCAACCTAGCTTGTTGTGTAACGCGACTACCTCGCCGACCAGGATAAGGGTTGGCGCGTGTACTTCATTCTTGGCGATGATACCGGGTAAACTGTCCAGATCACCGACGAACACACGTTGTTTCGGGGTGGTGCCCTTCTCCACCAGTGCAGCTGGCGTAGTGGCAATCCGGCCGTGAGCTTTCAGTGAACTGCAGATGCGCTCGACATTTTCGAGGCCCATGTAAAACACCACAGTCTGGTTGGCGTGACTCAGCATTTCCCAGTTAAGGTCTTCACTACCATCGCGCCGGTGTCCGGTTACGAATATGCAGGCCTGCGAATGATCACGATGAGTTAACGGAATACCCGCATAGCTGGCGCAACCAGAGGCAGCGGTAATGCCTGGTACTACCTGGAACTCGATATTTTCATCGATTAGCTCTGCAAGCTCTTCACCGCCACGACCAAATATAAACGGATCACCACCTTTTAAGCGCAGTACACGTTTTCCTTCTTTAGCCAGGCGTACCAGCAACTGGTTGATACTTTCCTGGGGGATGGCGTGATTCGACCTGGCTTTACCGGCATATATTTTTTCAGCGTCGCGGCGCACCATATCAAGAATCGGCTCCGAAACCAGGCGGTCATAAACCACGACATCGGCCTTTTGCATCAGGCGCAACGCCTTGAAAGTAACCAGGTCAGGATCACCCGGACCAGCGCCGACCAGGTAAACCTCCCCTTTTACACTGCTGACATCAAAATCTTTCAATTGTTGCTGTAGTAAATCGCGCGCGTCTTCCTTTCTACCAGAGAAGATCAATTCGGACACCTGCCCATCGAGAATCGACTCCCAGAAATGGCGTCGTGAGTCAACATCGGGTAAGGCCTGCTTTACCGCACCACGATATTCCTCGGCTAACTTCGCAAGTTCACCGTAGGCGCCAGGAATACTGCTCTCGAGTTTGGAGCGCAACATGCGCGCCAGTACCGGTGACACTCCTCCGGTGGAGATGGCAACTTGAACTGGATCACGATCAATCATCGACGGCATGATGAAGCTGCAAAGATCGGGATTATCAACCACGTTAACCGGGATATTGCGAATTTGCGCTAACCGCGATATTTCACGATTTACTGTCATATCGTCGGTAGCGCCGATAACGCAGGCAACGCCGTCCAGATCAGTTTCGACAAACGCTCGCTGCTCAATCTCAAGTGCTTGCGCCACATCCATTTCGCGTAGCCGATCGCCTACTTCGAGCGCGATTATCCGCACCCTGCCGCCTGCCTTTAGCAGCAGTTCAGCCTTACGGGCAGCGATCGCGCCGCCACCTACGATCAGGCAGATTTTTTCGGAAATATTGTAGAAAATTGGTAAAAATTTCATCGATCGTCTAACCCTCTGCGAGGATTATAAGCTGACCGGGCCGATTACTGAATCTTCCCGATGAGAAATAAAAAAGGCCCGCAACTGCGGGCCTTTTCGTTGAGACAATGTCTGTTTTATTGTTTCTTTGAGCGATAGTCGTGGATAGCTGCAGCAATGGCATCTTCAGCCAGTACTGAACAGTGAATCTTAACCGGTGGCAATGCGAGCTCCTCGGCGATATGGGTATTCTTGATCTCTGCGGCTTCATCCAGGCTCTTGCCTTTCACCCATTCTGTTACCAGGGAACTTGACGCAATCGCCGACCCACAACCATAGGTTTTGAACTTGGCGTCTTCGATGATGCCTTCGTCACTAACCTTGATCTGGAGTTTCATTACGTCACCACAGGCGGGTGCGCCCACCATGCCGGTGCCGACTGAATGATCATCCTCAAGTACACCAACGTTGCGCGGGTTTTCGTAATGATCGAGTACTTTTTCACTATATGCCATGTTACACCTCTAAATGCAGCGATTAATGCGCTGCCCATTCAATAGAATTTAAATCTATACCGTCTTTGTACATATCCCAAAGTGGCGACAGATCACGTAATTTTTCAACCGCAGCGCGTACCAGTTCAAGCGAGTAGTCAATTTCTTCGGCGCTGGTAAAGCGTCCGATGGTAAAACGGATCGAGCTATGCGCGAGTTCATCGTTTCGACCCAACGCGCGTAGCACGTAGGAAGGCTCAAGGCTTGCTGAAGTACAGGCCGAACCTGAGGAAACAGCGAGATCGCGCAGCGCCATGATCAGCGATTCACCTTCGACGAAATTAAAGCTAATGTTCAGGTTACCGGCAATCCGGTGTTCAAGATCACCATTGACGTAAACTTCTTCCATATCGTTCAAGCCGTTGTAGAGACGATCGCGCAGCATGCGAATGCGCTCATTCTCAGTTGCCATCTCTTCCCTTGCGATACGAAAAGCCTCGCCCATACCGACGATCTGGTGCGTGGCCAGGGTACCCGAGCGCATACCACGTTCGTGGCCGCCCCCGTGCATCTGTGCTTCGAGTCGCACGCGCGGTTTACGCCGCACGTAAAGTGCACCAATGCCTTTCGGACCATAAATCTTGTGTGCGCTGAACGACATCAAGTCTACTTTCAGGCGCTCAAGGTCAATTTCAACCTTGCCAGCGGACTGGGCTGCATCAACATGAAAAATAATCCTGTTTTCACGGGCGAACTCGCCAATAGCCTCGATATCCTGGATTACGCCAATTTCATTATTAACATGCATCGCCGATATCAGTATGGTTTGATCGGTGACTGCCGCTTTCAGTTTTTCGAGATCGAGCAAACCGTTCTCTTCCGGGTCCAGGTAAGTGACTTCAAAGCCCTCCCGCTCGAGCTGGCGGCAGGTATCCAGCACCGCTTTGTGCTCGGTTTTAGGAGTAACGATGTGATTACCTTTCTTGCGATAAAAATGCGCAGCTCCCTTGATTGCGAGATTGTCTGATTCGGTCGCACCACTGGTCCAGACAATTTCACGTGGATCCGCATTCACCAGGTCTGCAACTTGCTGTCGCGCCAGGTCTACTCCTTTTTCCGCGCTCCAGCCAAACTCATGGCTGCGCGACGCCGGATTACCGAAGTTACCTTCGATAGTCAGGTATTCCGACATTTTTGCAGCGACGCGCTGATCGATCGGCGTGGTCGCACTGTAATCGAGGTAAATAGGTAAATTAATCTTGCTCACTTACATTTTCTCCAATCAGGCCATCGCTTGCGGGCGGTTGATGAACCGTCCGTACTGGATATCCTGTCTCTTTACTAATTCACTTATATCGGGGCGGTTAACGTATTGATCAAGCTTGATACCGCTTAAAAAACGATACAGGTTGCAGGATAGTTCGAACCACAACTGGTGCGTCAAGCATTTCTCACCCCGTGAACAATTGCCTTTGCCACCGCACTTGGTCATATCGAGTTTTTCATCAACCGACTCAATAATGTCGGCAACTGAAATCTCATTTGCAGGACGCGCCAGGCGATATCCTCCACCCGGGCCTCTTACGCCCACGACTAATCCGCCTTTGCGTAACTTGGCAAATAGCTGCTCCAGGTAAGAAAGCGAAATTCCCTGGCATTGCGATATGTCGGCCAGGGTTACCGGACCCACCCTATCGTGCAACGCAATATCCATCATCGCGGTTACGGCGTAACGGCCTTTGGTAGATAATCGCATGGGATCTTAATAATTCCTGACTAATTTAGTCAGGAATTATATCGCTGCCCGGGGTCACGTCAAGGTGTATTTAACCCGGTCGTTAAAGAAATTTATTAATGAATCAATTTACGTGATTTATTATATATAAACCAATGACTTATTATTACTTCTTAAAGTGAATCGTTACCTACTTTTAAATACTGCATCGGGTGAAAATAGTGTCCCTGGTGTAAACAGTAGCCAAGCCATTTATACAGAAAACGATTCATCAACCACTTTTGTTCGATCATATTGGCGATATAAAGCGGGCCCTGCGTGCGCGAGAAAAACTGCTGTACTTCCAAAACCCGTGCGTCATGGTAGATCTTTAAATGTAAATCGGGCTCGAATAGCGGCTGGCCTGCCTCTTCAAATTGATAGGTCATGCGTAGCATTGTGGTGTACTTGCACCGCTGCGTAATCGAAAGGTATAAATCCTGATGTCCGGGTACAGATGAAATCATTTCATTGGCCACAAACAGATCCGGTGCGATATTTCGCAGACGAATATAATTCTGTTCGTAAAGTTCCATCAGCCCCGCAAAACTGCGTGCATTGGCTCCACGTCCTCTGCGAACGGGCGCGAAATCAAGCAGCATTACGATGCTCCATCTTGCGCAACGAGTAACGTAAGCGCCGGTAGGACTGGATCGAATTAAAGCGATCAGGATTCAATATTAAGGTCCTGGATTTTTCTTCATCATCGAGCTTAAGAATAGCAAACCATCGTGTCTGGTAAACCTTGTTTTTACTGTAGAAATATGGTTGTCCACCCTGCTCAAATTCAATCGATGCATCTCCCTGATTTAGGCGCAGATTTATTATTCCCTGCCGAATCAAACACCTGGATTCAAATATAGTCAATAGGAGAACAAATGCCAGGGCAGCCATTTTCAGCAAGAATGGTTGCAGATAGAAAATTATCGCAGCGGCGGCCAGGCCATGACTAACCAGAAGAACTACAAGCTGCGATTTAGAAGAATGAATTTCGTAGTGTTCGTACAAACTACTTCCCTGTTAATCTTGCCCCGACATGTGACGCAAAAACTTTGTAAAGCGCAGGAGTTCGGGATTGCTCACCTCGCTGCGTCCCAGCAGCAGATCATATAAATCCGGGTCGGGCATTTCCAGTAGAGCTTTAAAGTGTCCCTGATCGTCGCTTGATGCAGACTCGTAATAGCGCTCGAGATACCCGCTCATAACAACATCCAGTTCCTTCATGCCACGACGGCATAACCAGCGCAAGCGAGATAGTTCTGACATCCTTCAACTACATCTTGCGCTGAACCAGCAGTTTCTTGGTTTCCGCAATCGCCTGTGCCGGGTTCAAGCCTTTTGGACAAACCTTGGCGCAATTCATGATCGTATGGCATCGATACAGCTTGAACGGATCTTCGAGGTCGTCAAGGCGTTCCCCGGTAGCTTCATCACGGCTATCGACAATCCAGCGATACGCGTTCAGTAGTGCTGCAGGGCCGAGGTAACGGTCGCTATTCCACCAGTAACTTGGGCAGCCAGTCGAGCAACAGGCACATAGAATGCATTCGTAAAGGCCATCGAGTTTTTCGCGGTCTTCCCGGGATTGGAGGCGTTCGCGGTCTGGTGGTGTCGCCGAGTCAGTTTTCATCCAGGGTTCTATCGACGCAATTTGCGCATAAAAGTTTGTTAAATCCGAGACCAGGTCCTTAATCACCGGTTGGTGTGGCAACGGATAGACCTTGACGTCACTCTTGATACCTGCAATCGACTGGGTGCAGGCCAGTGTATTGGCACCGTCGATATTCATCGAGCAGGAACCACAAATGCCTTCCCGACAAGAACGGCGTAGCGACAGCGTGGCATCCATTTCATCTTTTATCTTGAGCAGCGCGTCCAGCACCATTGGCCCACAGCTGTCCATATCAACCTCGTAGGTGTCGGTGTGCGGATTTTCGCCGCTGTCCGGATCATAGCGATAAACTACGAAACGCCTGACGTTAGTCACGCCTTCGGCAGCCTTGAACAGCTTGCCCTGCTTGACTACGGAATTGGCGGGTAAAGTAAATTCGGCCATCTTGCTGACTTCCTCACAACTCTAGTAAACACGCTTTTTCGGTGGGACAACATCGCACTCGTCGCTGAGCGTGTACATATGCACCGGGCGGTAATCGAAGTTGACCTCGCCCTTGCTGTCGACCCATGACAGTGTATGCTTCATCCAGTTTTCGTCATCGCGCTCAGGAAAATCTTCACGCGCGTGACCACCCCGGCTTTCGGTCCGATTCAATGCGCTCTGAATCGTGGTTTGTGCCTGCAACAACAGGTTTTCGAGCTCCAGTGTTTCCACCAGGTCAGTGTTCCAGATGAGACCACGGTCCGACAAACCGACATTTTCAAAACTGGTAAAAGTTGCATTCATCTTGTCGGCGCCTTCCTGCATCGAATCCCCGGTACGAAAAACTGCCGCGTGTTGTTGCATATCACGTTGCATTTGATTTCTAATTTTAGCCGTCCCCAACTCGCCCGACGCATTGCGTACCCGGTCTAGGTGATCAATGATTCCATCGCAGGCATCATTGGCAAGCTTCTTATGCCCCATGCCGGGTTTGATGACCTCGGCTGCGCGTAATGCCGCTGCGCGCCCAAACACGACGATGTCGAGCAGCGAATTGGAACCCAGGCGATTGGCACCATGTACCGAAACGCAGGCAGCCTCGCCTATCGACATTAATCCGGGCACCACCGAATCCGGGTCGCCATCCTTAAGGGTAACGACTTCGCCATGGTAATTGGTCGGGATGCCGCCCATATTGTAATGCACGGTCGGTAGTACTGGAATCGGCTCTTTGGTGACATCGACGCCGGCAAAAATTTCCGCCGATTCGGATATCCCGGGCAAGCGTTCGTCGATGACATCCGGACCCAGGTGTTCGAGGTGCAGGTGGATGTGATCCTGGTTCGGACCAACCCCCCTGCCCTCGTTAATCTCCACCGTCATCGAGCGACTGACCACATCGCGTGAGGCCAGGTCCTTGGCATTGGGTGCGTAGCGCTCCATGAAGCGTTCGCCATCCGAGTTGGTTAAATACCCGCCTTCGCCGCGCACACCCTCGGTAATCAAGACCCCGGCGCCGTAAATTCCGGTCGGGTGAAATTGTACGAATTCCATGTCTTGCAATGGCAGCCCGGCACGCACCACCATGCCACCGCCATCACCGGTGCAGGTATGGGCCGAAGTCGCGGAAAAATACGCGCGGCCGCAACCCCCGGTAGCAAGTACCACAGTGTGCGCACGAAAGCGGTGCAGTTCCCCGGTAGCCAGATCCCAGGCCACCACGCCCCGACAAACGCCCTCGTCCATGATCAGATCGATCGCGAAATACTCAATGAAAAATTCGGCCCTGTGTTTCAAGGACTGCTGGTAAAGCGTGTGCAAGATAGCGTGTCCGGTACGATCCGCGGCGGCACAAGTACGCTGCGCGGTTCCTTCGCCAAAATTCGTCGTCATGCCACCGAACGGGCGTTGATAGATCTTGCCTTCCTCGGTGCGCGAAAATGGCACCCCGTAGTGTTCGAGTTCGATTACCGCGGGAACCGCCTCGCGACACATGTATTCGATCGCATCCTGATCACCAAGCCAGTCGGAGCCCTTGATGGTGTCGTACATGTGCCACTGCCAGCTATCAGGACCCATGTTTCCGAGTGAAGCACTCATGCCCCCCTGCGCCGCCACCGTGTGGCTGCGGGTTGGGAAAACCTTGGTAATACAAGCAGTGGAAAGCCCGGCGGCGGCCATACCGAGGGCGGCGCGCAAACCCGCGCCACCGGCACCGACGATAACGACGTCGTAGGCATGATCGATTAGTCCATATTCACTCGTCATCGCCTAAGCCCCGAAAGAAATCTTCAACACCGAGACCACCCCGATAGTGCCAACTAGCAAACACGCCAGGTTTGAAATAAGCAGGGTTACAGTGCGCCGCGAATGCGAGGCCACGTAATCCTCGATGACGACCTGCAAGCCGAGTTGCGCATGGTAAAAGGCGGCGATGATTAAAAGTATCAACGCAATAGTAACCCATGTTTGCTGTATCCAGCTGGTCAGCGTGGCGTGATCAACCGGCAATACCGCAAGACTGAAACCGACCCACAATACCAGCGGAATCAACAGCAACGCAGTCAAGCGCTGATGCCAGAAATGGGTTGTTCCATCCTTGGCAGAGCCCAGGCCCTTCACCCTGGAAAGGGGTGATCTCAGATCAGTCATGGTTACCCTGCCCCCGCAACCACCCAGGTTGCAATGGTTAGAATGATGGCTAATGCTATCGCCAGCTTGGCGGTGATATCGACGATTTCGAGCTCAAAGCCATAACCGGCATCCCAGAACAGGTGCCTGACACCGTTACAAAAATGCAGGTACAGTGAAAATATAAAACCGAGTAAAAATATCTGGCCATACCAGCTTCCCAAATGAGGAATCAGCGCTTGATAAGCTGCGGCACTTTCAGCGGCGGTTGCCAGCACCCAAACCAACAGCACGCAGCCAAAGGCCAGAATCACGCCGGTAACGCGATGGGTGATCGACAGCAAGACGGTTAGCGGCAAGCGATAAATTTGCAAATGCGGGGATGTGGGATGCTTACTATTGGACATCGTCGGTTACCAGTTTACGAGTTTCAGTTCAGGTACGAATTCGGAATGTATCAGAAATCAATACAGCGACCATTTTTTTCCCAGTCACCATAACGAGTCGGCTCCTTACCCTTCGGCCCGCCATACTCTTTTGGTTGCTGGTCCTGCTTGCCTGACTGGGTCCCGTTCTCATCGGCTTCCGAGTCATTGCCTGGTGATTCCTGTTCTGACATTAAAGCTTAAAACTTGGTTTTTATTGGGCGAAGATATTAACACAGTAAAATTATTCGACGAGCACAAAAAACCCCGCCACGAGTCTCGGGGCGATAATTTCCAGTACTTTTATTGAAAAATCTACTGATTTAGCAATTGCGGGATCAATTGCTGGTATGGCACATAGCCGTTGAACTTGGCACCGTCGCTGGCATAAAGGGAAGGCGTGCCGGTTACGCCGATGCGATTACCGAGTAAAAATCCGTCATCGACATACTGCGCCGACTCACAGTCGTCGGACGAAGTCAGCGACCCATTCGTAGCGCCCTTGGCAATGCTCATGGCCACGAGCTTGTCGTCGGCACACCAGACCTTTTTCAAATCGCTATAACCCGGCCCGCGATTACCACCACGTGGATACGGAAAATAGTGAACCGATATGCCCGCTTCCTGCAGGTACTTCACTTCTTTATGCAGCTGCTGGCAATATCCACAACTGGTATCGGTAAAAACGTTTAATACCGCGAGCTCCTCGTTTTCAGCGGGGAATACGATCTGTTTTGCCTGATCGAAGCTAGCGAGTTCCTGCACAATCAACTCGCGCCGACTCATCTCGGTCATGTTGTGCGCCATCTTGAGGTCAACCATGTCGCCGATAAAAACATAACGCCCCCCTTCTATCAGGTAGGCAAACTTGTCGCCAAAGCGGGTTTGATATACCCCGTCGACACCGGTTGGTTGCGGCGGTGCCACCTGGTCGGTACCAAGGCGTAGCTTGAGTAGGCGTGTCATGTCTTCGCTCGGTTCTTCGGCTGCACCGGCGAACGAATATGACAGCATGAATACTAGGCTGGCAGCTATGACCTGCGGGATAAGTTTATTCATCGTCTAACTAGTGGCTTAAAATAGTAATATTAGTCTAACTATGCGCTATAAAGTTCGTTTTTTCCATATTAGGCAACGATTGTTGACCGGCATACTGGCATCCTGAAGCAGCTCGAGATCAGCCTTATCCGCGAGATCATTAATCCACTCAAAGTCTCTGATACCACTCGCCGGATCGCGCGACTTTAGAAATTTATCAAAACGAGCATTACTTTCCGAGGTGTAATTGCCCGCGTAATTGAAGGGACCGTATATCGCAAACACACCACCCGGCTTCAAACACGCGGCTGCACTCTCAACAGTTTTGGAAACCGCGGCCTTATCCATGATATGAAAACAATTGGCCGAATAAACCAGGTCATATTGATCCTCGGGCCATTTCCCCACCACATCGAGTGCTATGGGTGGCGGCAGATTCTCCAACTCCGAGTCTTTTATCCAGGCCTCGATAACGGGTAGATGTAACTCAAGGTCCGAGGTTTGCAAGCGCGCCCCGGGCACCTGGCTTGCGAAAAATACCGCGTGCTGCCCGGTGCCACTGCCAATCTCGAGCACATCACCGCGCAAGTACGGTTTGATCACTTCAAAAATGACTGCCTTGTTTTGCTCGGCGGCTTCCGCGAATGGCAGATTCATGATTTTGCAGCGCGGTTGATTTTGCGCAAATCATCGAGTTTTTCAGCAATCTTGATTTCCAATCCTCTATCTACCGGATGGTAATACTGGCGTCCTGATAAGGCTTCGGGAAAATAGTTTTCACCGTCGGCAAAAGCATCCGCTTCATCGTGGGCATAGCGGTAGCCGTCGCCATAACCCTGCTCTTCCATGAAACGGGTTGGTGCATTGCGCAAGTGCATCGGCACCTCGAGACTGCCTGATTCGCGTGCGTCCTGCATCGCCTCTTTGTAAGCGCTATAAAGCGCGTTACTCTTGGCCGCGCAGGCAAGATAAACAATTCCCTGTGCAATCGCTAGCTCCCCTTCAGGACTACCCAGACGTTCAAAGGTCTGCCAGCCGTTGAGGCACAGTTCCAGTCCGCGCGGATCGGCGATGCCAATATCCTCGACCGCCATGCGCACGACTCGTCGCGCGATGTACCTTGGGTCACAGCCACCATCGATCATACGACAAAACCAGTAAAGCGCCGCGTCAGGATCCGAACCGCGCACCGATTTATGCAGCGCCGAAATTTGCTCGTAAAATACATCGCCTCCCTTGTCGAAGCGTCGCGGTCCCTGTTGTGCTATTTCACTGACCAGAGCAGCGTCAATATGTTTCTCTTCGGCCAGGTCGCTGATGATTTCAAGATAGGTCAGGGCACGACGCGCATCACCGTCGGCAACTCGCGCCAGTACTGTGCAGGCTTCAGCATCGATACTGAGGCCGAGTTCACCAAGCCCCTGTTCCTTGTCCTCCAACGCACGCCGGATTACCTGCTCGATATCTTCTCCCATGATCGGAAGTAACACGTAGGTTCGAGTACGCGACAGCAACGCATTGTTCAGTTCGAACGAAGGATTTTCGGTGGTCGCGCCGACAAACAATATCGTACCATCCTCGATATGCGGCAGAAACGCATCTTGCTGCGCCTTGTTGAAGCGGTGTACTTCGTCAATAAACAGTACCGTGAGGCCCTGAAACTGACGTGCCTGTTCGATCGCATCGCGAATATCCTTAACCCCGGCAAGCACTGCGGAAAGGGTGATGAAGCGAGCATCGGAGTACTCGGCGATGAGCCGGGCGATTGTGGTTTTCCCGGTACCGGGTGGGCCCCAGAAAATCATCGAGTGTAGCTTGTTGGCCTCGATTGCCTGCCGCAATGGTTTACCGGCTGCGAGCAAATGCGCCTGACCAAAGACCTGGTCCAGCTGACGCGGGCGCATGCGATCAGCGAGCGGCCTGAATCCCTTTTCCGCAATAAACAAATCGTTCATAACTGCTAATGCAAGACGGCCAGGGGTTAGCCGCCCACTCCGTACACATCGACGCCATCGGGTGGTACAAACTTAAAAGTGGCCGGATTGTGTACTACGCCGACACGTAGATTTTCAAACACAATCTGGGTGCTCTGCCCGAACTGGTCCTGCAATTCCATGGCGCGCACGCTGTCATCCTTGAGACCGATAAAGATACGGCTGTATTCCAGATCACTGTCACGCGGTTCGAGTTCGACCCAGTAAAGATATTTGCGCTGACCGACTTCACTGACATTGAACTGTTGCGTGACATCAGCCTCCTTCATCAAGATCATAATCGGTGCGTTGGAGATGCTTTCGTCTATCGGTTTGACCGTGACCTGATCGAGTTCGACATCGTAGATCCATAGCTCGCTGCCATCGGCGATGATGCGTTGCTCGAAGGGTTCGGTATATATCCAGGCGAATTTGCCGGGACGCTGCAGCGACAGCGTGCCGCGGCTTTGCTGCACGATATTCTTGTCTTCATCGAGCAACGTCTGTTTGAACTCGGTACTGAGATTATCCATATTCTTGAGAGCAGTCTTGAGACGCTGTTCAGCATCCTCGGCCCATGCCGGCATAGACAAACCACCAAAGAGCGCAAAAAGTAGTATTAGGAGTTTCATTTTCAATCGGCTGGAGGTGGTGGTGGCGCTAAAACTTCTCGACTACCGTTCGATTGCACCATAGACACTACGCCTGAGGCCTCCATTTCTTCAATCATACGCGCGGCTCGGTTATAGCCGATCTTCAAACGCCGTTGTACGTAGGAAATCGAAGCCTTACGAGTCTCGGTAACGACCGCGACCGCCTCGTCGTATAACGGATCCGCTTCTTCACCGCTAGAATCACGCGGGCCTTCTCCCGGCAACACCACAGCATTCGATTCTTCAAGGACGTCGGAGATGTAGTCTGGTTCACCCCACTTCTTGATTTCGTTGATCACCGCGTGGACCTCATGATCATCAACGAAGGCACCATGAACACGCTCGGGCACACTGGTACCGGGTGGCAGGTAAAGCATGTCGCCGTGACCAAGCAACGTTTCCGCACCCATTTGATCGAGAATGGTGCGCGAATCGATTTTGGAGGATACCTGGAAAGCAATGCGCGTTGGAATATTAGACTTGATCAGTCCGGTAATAACATCTACCGAAGGGCGCTGGGTTGCGAGTAACAGGTGTATCCCCGAGGCACGCGCTTTCTGCGCCAGGCGTGCGATTAATTCTTCAACCTTCTTACCGACCACCATAATCATGTCAGCAAATTCATCGACCACTACCACGACATACGGCAGGGTTTCGAGGTTTTCAGGCTCCGCATCGGGATCGAGCAGCAGGATCTTTTTGTCGAATAGCGGGTCCTTGATAGGAGTGCCCGCCGCGTTCGCATCACGAATCTTGCGGTTAAATCCCGTGATATTGCGAACCCCAAGGGATGCCATCAAGCGGTAGCGGCGTTCCATCTCCGCTACGCACCAGCGCAGCGCGTTGGCAGCCTCTTTCATGTCGGTGACGACCGGTGCTATCAGGTGGGGAATGCCTTCATAAATATTGAGTTCGAGCATCTTTGGATCAATCAGGATCATGCGCACGTCGGCCGGGGTTGCCTTGAACAAGATACTCAGCAACATCGCGTTAAGTGCAACCGATTTACCTGATCCGGTGGTGCCGGCAACCAGCAGGTGCGGCATCTTGGCTAAATCAGCGACGACGGCTTCACCGCTGATGTCTTTACCCAGCGCGAGGGTCAACGGCGAGGCAGCCTGATCGAAGCTCTTTGACTGAATGATTTCGCTCAATGCAACCAGTTCGCGATTTTCATTCGGGATTTCCAGTCCCATTACCGATTTTCCCGGAATGATTTCAACTACGCGCACGCCGATTACCGACAGCGCGCGCGCCAGGTCCTTGGAGAGATTCGAAATCTGACTGACCTTGACGCCCGGGGCAGGCAGGATTTCAAAACGCGTGATGACCGGGCCCGGATGAACCGATTCAACCTGAATTTCGATACCAAAATCAAGTAACTTCAATTCGAGCTGCTGCGACATCGCTTCAAGTGCCGATTTGGAGTAGCCTGCAACCTTGGGCTTCGGCTTGTCCAGCAGTGCCAGCGGGGGAATCGCACCATTGCCCTTACCGGTGACTCTGAACAGCTGGATCTGCTTTTCCTTCTCGACGCGCACGCTCGGCTCGATTTTTTCCACCACCGGCTCGATCTTCACCGGCGTACGTCGCTCCTGTTTCTTTTGCTGAACCTGGAAAATCTGTTCGCGCTCGCTGCGATTACGATTACCCTCGACCTTGTCACGCATCAGGTAATAACGGTCGAGCAATTTGTCGAGCAACACCAGCGTGTACTTGCCGACATTATCGACCAATGCGAGCCAGGAAAGTCCGGTAAATAGAGTCAACCCGGCTAGAAACAGCGCCAGGTGCATTACTGTGGCGCCGATAAACCCCAACCCCTGGGAAAAATAATTGCCGGTGATCTGGCCCAGAATACCACCCGCGTCTAACGGCATCGCACCAGGTTCCACCGAAAAGTGGAGACTCGAGAGTGCGCAGCCTGAAATTAGCGTAAGCACGAAGCCACTCCAGCGGATTAACAGCATGTGGTAACGGTCTTCGGGACTCAGATCGCGCATCTTGACCAGGATCATACCGTTGTAAATCAACATGATCGGTATCAGGAAAGCGAGGAAACCGAACAGGTAGAAGGTCAGATCGGCGACCCAGGCACCGGCACTGCCACCAAAGTTGGTAATTTCGGCATTACCGCCACTATGCGACCAGGATGGATCCTGCGCGTCATAACTGAACATCGCGATCAGGAAGTAGCCCGCGAACGCGAATGACAGCAACATACCGGCCTCGCGCAGGCGTTGATTGACCTGCCCAAACATCAGTCTTGTTTCTTGCACGTCTGTACGTGGTTTGTGTCTAGCTTGCGCCACTTGAATAAATGCCCTGCGTAAATCGGCATATTTTACATGATGAGCTCGTGCAGGAACCAGAATTAATACCATTGAAATAAGCCTGGCTGATCGCTATATAGTTATTTCTATTTTTTCCCATTACTATTGGCATCTTTGCAAGCCATGTAATTCTGAGACTATTCAATGACTGATCCCAAGCACAGCCGAGCGATTATTCTCGGTTCCGGTCCGGCCGGCTATGCGGCCGCGGTTTACGCGGCACGCGCCAACTTGAATCCCACGGTAATAACCGGACTCGAGGCCGGAGGCCAGTTAATGACCACCACCGATGTCGATAACTGGCCCGGCGATGTCGAGGGTTTGACCGGCCCAGTACTGATGCAGCGTATGCAACAACACGCCGAGCGCTTCGATACCGAAATTATTTTTGACCACGTTCATACCGTATTTCTGAATGAAACTCCCAAACGTCTGGTTGGTGATAGTGGCGAATACAGTTGCGATGCATTAATTATCGCCACCGGTGCGAGCGCGATGTACCTGGGAGAGCCCTCCGAAGAAAAATTTCACGGTAAAGGAATATCTGCCTGCGCCACCTGCGACGGGTTCTTTTTCCGAGGGCAAAAAGTTGCTGTTATCGGCGGTGGCAATACCGCGGTCGAAGAAGCCCTGTATTTGTCCAACATCGCTTCCGAGGTCACGCTGGTTCATCGGCGCGATAAACTGCGTTCGGAAAAAATCCTGCAGGATAAATTGTTCGAAAAGGCTAAAAATGGCAATGTTAACATCGAATGGTTTAACGTCTTCGATGAAGCACTGGGTGATGATTCCGGTATTACCGGTTTACGGATCCGCAATGTTCAGGACGAAAGCACCCGGGAACTCGACCTGTCGGGTATTTTCATCGCCATTGGTCACAAACCCAATACCGATATTTTCGCGGATCAGCTCGATATGAAAAATGGCTATATCACCGTGCACGGCGGTGTCGATGGCAATGCCACGGCAACCAGTATCGAGGGAGTATTTGCGGCAGGTGATGTAATGGACCATGTCTACCGCCAGGCTGTTACCTCCGCCGGCACCGGTTGCATGGCGGCGCTAGATGCCGAAAAGTATCTCGATGACAAGGAACTTGAATAGTGCCGAGCTGCACGTCAGCGTCACTCATAGCCTGAGTGAAGTCCCCGCCGTCGATTGGAACGCGCTCGGTGACACCAGCTATCCATTTACCCGACACTCCTTCCTACATGGACTCGAACTGCATGACTGCCTGGAGCCCTACGGCTGGCACCCGGTCTATTTCCTGGTGCATCGCAAGCAGCAGCTGATTGCCGCGATTCCGTGCTACATCAAGACAAATTCATATGGTGAGCTGGTTTTCGATCATGCCTGGGTCAACGCCTATCAGCGCAGCGGCCTCGATTACTACCCGAAACTGGTTTCCGCAATACCCTATACTCCGGCGACAGGTGATCGCTTTCTAATCAACCTTGAGTTAGTTAGCGACGATGATGAACGTCAACTTCTGCGTGAATTGCTATGCCAGACTATCCAGGCATTCTGCGATGATCAACGCTTAAGCTCGTGGCACCTCCTGTTTGCTGAAAAAGAAATTCTCGATGCATTATCGCAACGTGAAATCATGCTGCGTAGCGACGTGCAGTTCCATTGGCAAAATCAGGGTTACCGCGATTTTGACGAATTTCTATCGACCTTAAACTCGCGTAAACGCAAAAATATCAAAAAGGAACGCAGCGGCGTCGTTGCGCAAAATCTTGACATAACAATGCAGCCTGGCGGCAGCATCGATGCGAGTGAGTGGCGACAAATCTACAATTTGTACGCCAGCATATACCACCGGAAATACGGTACCGCAACGCTGACTTCAGCTTTCTTTCAACACCTGGGGCAACATATGCCCGAGCAGGTACTCGCTTCGATTACCCGCGACCAGGGTCAAATCGCCGCTGCCTCGTTATTTTTTCGCAGCAATACCCACCTCTATGGACGCGTCTGGGGCTGCGATCAATACTTTCGCCACCTGCATTTCGAATGTTGTTATTACCAGGGTATCGATTACTGCATTGCTGAAAAACTACAGTGTTTTGATCCCGGTGCCCAGGGCGAGCATAAATTGGCCAGGGGCTTTCTACCGACGTTGACCTGGTCCGGTCACTGGATCGCTCACCCGCAGTTTCGGGAAGCGATCGATCAGTTTCTGCGACAGGAGCGACGCTATATTGAGAGTTACCGTAACGATTTACTCGATCATTCGCCATACAAGACGTCAGAATGAAGACTTTTTACTTTAAGTTCTTTATATAAATTATTGATTTTTATATGATTCCCTGGTTAGATTCAAAGGCAAATCCGAATTTTCCAGACACTGCGTCAGTGCTCACCGAGCCTGCCGGTTTACTGGCTGCCGGGGGCAAACTGAGCGTCGAATGGCTGTTGGTTGCCTATCGACAGGGGATATTTCCGTGGTTTAGCGAGAATGAGCCGATCCTGTGGTGGTGCCCGGCTCCCCGCACGGTGCTATACCCGAAGCGGTTTTATCAAAGCAAGAGCCTGCAAAAGCTCGTGCGCAAGCAACGTTACGAGCTCACCGTGGATCAGGATTTCGAAGCCGTTATCGAAGCCTGTGCCGAGGATCGTAAAGGTCAGAGCGGCACCTGGATCAATTCCCAAATGATCGATGCCTATATCGAGTTGCACTGTGCCGGGTTTGCGCATTCGATCGAATGTCGCGACCAGGGCAAGCTTGTCGGGGGACTCTACGGCATCGCACTCGGCCGGGTTTTCTTCGGTGAATCCATGTTTAGCCACGCGGCCAATGCCTCGAAACTCTGCCTCAAGTACCTGGTCGATTCGGGCAACTACGACATGATCGACTGTCAGTTGCCAACTGAGCATTTGCATTCGCTCGGCGCGATCGAGGTCAGCCGCGATGAATTCGAATCTGAGCTCAACCGCTGGATTTGAGATCAAAGTTCACTAAATCGATGCGAGGCTGGGGAGTGACACTGAATACCCGCGCGCGCACCCCCGCATAAGCGCACCCCCGCGTACGCGGGGGGGTGACAATTAAAGCTTCGCCAGCGCCGCTGCAACGGCGTTACCAAACTCGGAGGGTCTGACGATGATCCCGACTCCGGCCGCGCGCAGAATTTCAACTTTCTCGGCGGCCGACTCTCCGACGCTGGTTACAATCGCACCAGCGTGTCCCATGGTACGGCCTTTGGGCGCAGTCAGGCCGGCGATGTAAGCGAGCACCGGCTTTTTCATATGGTCGCGTGCATAAGCCGCGGCCTCGGCCTCCTGGGGGCCGCCGATCTCACCGATCATGACCACGATGTCAGTTTCGGGATCCTGCTCAAAGCGCTCGAGGTGATCACGAAATGCGCTGCCGTTGATCGGGTCGCCACCGATGCCGACACCGGTCGATACTCCGATGCCCATGGCTTTCATCTGCGAAGCGGCTTCATAACCAAGCGTTCCGGAACGTCCTATGAGACCGACATTGCCCTGCATGTAAATATGGCCCGGCATGATTCCCATCATTGCCTTACCAGGACTTATCGTGCCCGCACAATTGGGGCCGGTTAAAGTCATTCGCTCCTCTTTTTTATAGCGACGCATGTAGCGCTTGACGCGCATCATGTCCTGCGCCGGGATGCCATCGGTTACGCACACGCAAAAACGAATGCCGGCATCCGCCGCTTCCATGATCGCGTCGGCCGCAAACGGAGGCGGTACGAATACCACACTTGCCTCTGCGCCGGTGTCACGTACTGCATCCTTGACGGTGTTAAAAACCGGGCGTTCGAGGTGCCTTTCACCACCCTTGCCGGGCGTAACGCCACCGACAACATTAGTTCCGTAATCAATCATTTCCTGCGCATGGAAAGTACCGATACGACCGGTAAATCCCTGCACAATAACAGGCGTTTTTTCATCCAGGAAGATGCTCATTTTCGGCTCTCCTTAGAATCGGCGCTAGCCGCTTGGTGAAATTGTGCAGCGGCCACTGCCTTTTCGGCTGCTTCGGCCAGGGTATCTGCGGTGATCAGGTCGATATCGCTGTCGGCCAGAATCTGGCGCCCAAGTTCGACATTGGTGCCGGAAAGGCGCACCACCACCGGTACCGGCACATCGAGTTTCTGCATTGCCTGGATCACACCCTCAGCCACCCAATCACAGCGGTTGATTCCCGCGAAAATATTGACCAGGATCGCATCCACCCCTTCATCCGACAATACCAGGTTAAACGCTTTGGCAACTCGCTCGGGTGACGCACCACCACCGATATCAAGGAAGTTGGCGGGCTCACCGCCGACATGCTTGATCATGTCCATGGTCGCCATGGCGAGCCCGGCACCATTGATGATGCAGCCAATATTGCCATCCAGGCCGACATAGCTCAGGCCCCGATCCGCGGCATTCATTTCGCGCGCATCTTCCTGTGACTTGTCACGCAATTCGGAAATTTGCGGACGACGGAACAACGCGTTGTCGTCGAAGCCCATCTTGGCGTCGAGCGCGATGATGCGGCCATCGGTGGTCACCACTAACGGATTGACTTCGACCATGGTCGCGTCCAGATCACGAAACGCACGATAACAGGCTTTCAGCGCCTTCACCGCTTCGGCGATTTGCGCGGATTCCATACCCAGCGCAAATGCAACTTCGCGGGCCTGAAAATCCTGCATCCCCACTGCCGGTTCGATCGGTACGCGCACGATCGCGTCGGGATCGGTTTCGACAATCTCTTCGATGTCCATGCCACCCGCTGATGATGCAACACACATGATCCGCTCCGAGCTGCGGTCGAGCACGAAGGCCAGGTATATCTCGCGGTCGATATCGGTCGCCTCTTCGATATACAAGCGCCCTACCAACTTTCCCTGTGAGCCGGTTTGATTGGTTACCAGGCGTCGGCCCAGTAATTCATTGGCCGCATCCATGACTTCGTTTTCAGTGGCGCAAACCTTGATACCGCCCGCCTTGCCCCGCGCCCCGGAATGAATCTGGGCCTTGACGACCCACTTCTCACCGCCGAGTTCCATGGCCCGATAAGCAGCCTGCTCAGGGCTGTAAGCGATGCCACCCCTGGCGATTGGCATGCCAAAATCGGCCAATAGCACCTTCGCCTGATACTCATGAATATCCATCGATCTTCTCCCGCTTCGAAAACGTTACTGTTTAGCCTGAATGGCAGCGTCGGTATTTACCACATTTTCAGCCATGCGCGCAGACGCTGCATCAATCATACGCCCATCAAGTTGGGCTGCACCCTTGCCTTGCGCGGCCGCTTCTTCGAGAGCGACCAAAATGCGTCGCGCCCGATCGACCTCGGCTTCCGGGGGGGAGAAGGTTTGGTTGGCCAGTTCAATTTGTGATGGATGAATCGCCCATTTACCCTCGTAACCCATCGCCGCACCCCGCCGCGCAGCGTCAAGGTAACCGTCGGGATCGTTAAAATCGCCGAAAGGACCATCGATAGCGCGTAATCCATAGGCGCGACAGGCCACCAGCATTCGTGACAGGCCATGATGCCATTGGTCACCCGGATAATCCGGATTCAGGCCGCCTATGTTGGTGGTGCGCGCACGACAGCTCGCGGCGTAATCGGCAACCCCGAAATGCATCGCCTCCATACGCGGACTGGAGGTGGCGATCGCATCGACGTTCGCCATGCCGAGGGTTATTTCGATCAGCGCTTCGATCCCGATCCTGTTATCGAAACCATTTGCAGTTTCGATCTGGGTCAACATCGCATCTACCATGTAAACATCTGCTGCCACTCCGACCTTCGGAATCAGGATAGTATCGAGCCGATCGCCGGCCTGCTCCACGACATCGATGACATCGCGGTACATGTAGTGCGTGTCGAGACTGTTGATGCGTACCGAAACCGTTTTCCCCTTACCCCGCCAATCGATATCGTTGAGCGCCTCGATCACATTCTTGCGCGCCTGCACTTTATCTCCGGGAGACACCGCATCCTCCAGATCCAGGAATACATAATCCGCTGCACTATCGGCCGCCTTTTCGAACATTCCCGGGTTGGACCCTGGCACGGCCAGTTCGCTGCGCTGTAAACGCGCTCGTGCTGGTGCATATTGCGTATGACTCATGAAACCTACCCCGTAAAGTTGATCAATCGTTGTCGAGACACCGATAAAAGCTCATATATTATTGATTTATAAGACGAGTATAAGTCTGCATATGACTTCAGGACTATCATTCAGCCGACATGCTGATTTTCAAGAACGACGGTCCAACCCGCAACTACGGGTTCAATGCAGTATTGCGGTGACCAGCAGGTAGAGAAATACAGCGCTAAGCCATAGATCAATCACCACATAGAGGAAAAACAATTTGCGTCTCTCAGGATCGCCACGAACCCCGAGAGTCAGGTAAATAAAAAATGCCAATGCGGCGAGTAACAGGATTACCAGGTGCATGTGCCTATTTTTCCTCGGCCCCAATACGGGCCGCCGCGATGGCAGTCATGTTAACAAGACCCCGCACCGTGGTACCGGGGGTCACGATATGCGCCGCGATATCGCAGCCAAGCAGAATGGGGCCAATCGCAATGCCATCGGCACCCATTTTGACCAGGTTCATCGCAATATGTGCGGCATCGAGGTTCGGCATAATCAGTAAATTGGCAACGCCGTCGAGATTTGAATTGGGAAACTGCTTTGCCATGGCCTTGGGAGACAATGCCAGGTTGGCCTGCATCTCGCCCTCGACCATCAACTCAGGCTCGATCTTATTTATCAGGGACAATGCATCACGCATTTTGCATGAGGTTTGCGTTTCACGAGCACCGAAGCTCGAATGAGATAACAAGGCCGCCTTGGGCTTCAGCCCGAAACGGGCTACCTCCTTAGCTGCCAGCAGCGTCATATCGGCAATCGCCTCTGCTGTCGGGTCTGCGGTCACATGAGTATCACAGATGAACAACGTAAATTTGGTAGTAATGATGGCACTTAACGCCGAAACCTCTTCGAAGCCGTTGTCCTGTTGGGAAACGCTCAGGACGCGGCCAAGGTGGCGATGAAATCTGCCAATGGTGCCGGTTATCATGGTATCGGCAAGACCCAGTTTGACCATCATTGCCGCCTGCGTGGTTTTGCTGTTGCGTAATATTTCGCGTGCTTCGGATATCGTTTTACCACGCCGTTCGGTGAGGCCGTGAAACTTGAGGGCCCAATCTTCGTTTTCATCGTAATCGACTATTTCGTAATCCGTGCCGGGCTGAGCGATTAGACCGTACTCGCTGATGATCGATTTCACCACATCCTCACGACCCAGCACGATCGGAAAACAGAGTTGATCTTTGACGATATTATCGACCGCTTGCAGTACCTTGGGATTTTCACCTTCTGTGAAAACCACGCGTCGCTGGGAAGCTCGTGCCATGTCGAATACCGGCTTCATAAACAGCCCCGAACGAAATACGAAAGCGTTTAATTTTTGTCGATAGGCCTCCATATCCTCGATCGGTCGTTCAGCCACCCCCGAATCCATCGCGGCCTGTGCCACCGCCGGCGCGATTTCAAGAATAAGACGCTGATCAAAGGGTTTGGGGATCAGGTACTCGGGCCCAAAGGTAAGCGACTCACCTCGGTAAGCGCTGGCCACAATATCGCTGGTTCCGGCACGCGCAAGTTTCGACAATGCATCGACACAGGCGATTTTCATTTCCTGATTAATTTGCGTGGCCCCCGCGTCGAGGGCTCCGCGAAACAGAAACGGAAAGCACAGCACATTATTAACCTGGTTTGGGTAATCGGTACGCCCGGTTGCAATGACAACGTCGGGACAGACACGTTTGGCTTCGGCGGGATCGATCTCCGGAGTCGGGTTTGCAAGCGCAAACACAATCGGTTTATCCGTCATCGACGCAACCATTTCAGGCTTTAGCAAGTTACCTGCAGACAGTCCAAGGAAAACATCGGCACCGGCCATGGCATCTTCAAGGGTGCGCAACTGGGTGTTAACCGCATAGGCCGCCTTGTATTCGTCCATGGATTCCTGACGACCTTCAAAAATGACACCTTTCGAATCGCAAACCAGTACGTTGTTCTTGTCGAGCCCCATCGAGACCAACAAATTCAGGCAAGACAGGGCTGCGGCACCTGCGCCGGAAGCCACCAGCTTGACCTTGCCGATATCCTTCCCGACTACTTCCAGTGCAGACTTCATTGCCGCGGCGACGACGATTGCGGTGCCGTGCTGGTCATCATGGAAAACCGGGATCGACATACGTTCGTGTAAATATTTTTCGACGTAGAAACAATCCGGTGCCTTGATGTCTTCCAGATTGATCCCGCAGAAGGTAGGTTCGAGGCGTTCGATGGTTTCGGCCAGTTTATGCGGATCTTTCTCGCCGATTTCGATATCGAATACGTCGATACCGGCAAACCGTTTGAATAGTACTGCTTTCCCTTCCATGACCGGCTTTGCGGCCATCGCGCCAATATCACCGAGCCCGAGCACCGCGGTTCCATTGGTGACTACCCCGATCAGGTTCGCACGCGAGGTATATTCTCGCGCCGCCAGCGGATCTTTTTCAATTTCGAGGCAGGGATACGCGACCCCGGGGGAGTAAGCCAGGGTCAGATCATGCTGTGAGGTCAGTGGCGTGGTGGCTTCGATGCGGAGTTTTCCAGGGGTCGGAAAGCGGTGATAGTTAAGTGCTTTTTCTTTGTTATCGTCTGACATTAGGGGCTCCCTGAAATATTCTCGCAGTATACGGTGAATCGAATTCACATTTTATATTAATCGTCATTTTATCAAGCAGAATTATTCGCCAGAATTCGCGCGAAGGTTACCGTCACCCTCGCGTACGCGGGGATGACGTTGTTAACTGACAAGACGTAAACTGGTCGGGATGATCGAAGATTAAACGTCGTAGCGCTTGTGCTCGCTACGTCGCTTGCCTGAACGTTGGCTAATGACGCCGACGATATCGTCAAATCCGTTGACAAGCGCGATCTCGGGCAAGCTGGTATCGAGGGCCCGCAATAGAAAGGCGTTGTCTTTGATTAGCAATTGCCGGAATATCATTTCCCCCTGGTAGTTAGCAACCACGTAACATCCAGAGCTTGCCTTGCCACCAGGGTCAACAATGATGACATGTCCGTCGACGAATTCCGGCGCCATGTCATCACCGATAACCCGCAACGCAAACGGTTCACTGGCGCTGCAATTGCTCATGTCACTCATTGCACTTGCTGCGCTTTCTTTTGCTGCATCCGCCATAGGTGTGCATAGAGACCGTCGGCGTCGATCAAGGCTTCGTGGTCGCCCTGCTCTTTCACCTGCCCCTGGTCGAGCACGATAATGCGATCGGCATCGATCACGGTCGATAGCCTGTGCGCAATGACCAGCGTTGTTTTATTGCGTGAAATGCGGGTTAACGCACCCAGTATATTTTTCTCGGACTGGCTATCGAGACTCGAGGTCGCCTCGTCGAATACCAGGATAGCGGGATCCTTCAGCAGAACCCTGGCAATTGCGACACGTTGCTTTTCGCCACCCGACAATTTCAAACCGCGTTCCCCAACAATCGTGTCGTAACCTTGCGGTAGCGCCTTGATAAATTGATCGATATCGGCATGCCTGGCGACTTCCCTGACATCCTCAAACGACGCACTCGGACGTGCATACTGAATATTGTACAAAATCGAATCATTAAACAGCACGGTATCCTGCGGCACGATGCCGATAGTCTCACGCAGGCTCTGCTGGGTAACGCCGGCAATATTCTGACCACTGATCAGAATCTGTCCACTGCTTACATCGTAGAAGCGAAATAGCAAGCGCGCAATTGTCGACTTTCCCGCCCCCGACGGACCTACGATTGCGAGCTTTTCACCGTCTTTCAGCTCGAAGCTGACATCATCGAGAATGCGTCGATCCTCGTTGTAGTGAAAGCTGACGTTACGAAATTCGATGCTGGCCTGCTTGATCTCGAGCGCCTTTGCATCATCGTGGTCGGTAATTTCGACTGGATGTTGAAGTAACTTGATGACCATATCCATGTCAGCGAGTGCGTACTTGAGCGAACGATAAATAATGCCCAGAAAACTGAGCGGCAGGAAAAGCTGTAACATCATCGTATTGATCAACACCAGGTCGCCAAGCGACAGTTGCTGGTCGACGACGCCCTGGGCCGCCAATATCATGATGCCGGTAACGCCGATGGCAATAATCGCGGCCTGCCCGAAATTGAGCATTGACATCGTGCCCTGGCTTTTCACGGCAGCTTCTTCCCACTTCCCCATGGTGTTCCGGTAACGTGTAATTTCATGGCTGTCATTATTGAAATACTTGACCGTTTCGTAGTTCATCAGACTGTCCATGGCGCGCCCGTTGGCGCTGGAGTCGAGGGCGTTCATTTCGTGTCGAAAATGCATGCGCCACTCGGTCACCGCCAATGTGAATCCGATATAGATAAAAACCGTGACGAAAATGACACCGGCAAACAGGCTGTCGTACTGGCTAAACAGTATCAGCGCCACCAGCAGGAATTCTGCGGCAGTCGGTACGATATTGAACACCAGGTAATTCATAATCGAACTGATGCTTTGCGTGCCGCGTTCCATATCGCGTGAAATCGCACCGGTATTTCGCTCCAGGTGGTAACGCAGCGATAAATCATGCAAGTGACTCAGTACCGATACCGACAGTGCATTCATCGCGTGGAAGCGTACGCGCGCAAAAATAGCGTCGCGTAACTCGTTAAACCCGGAATTGATAAAACGCAGCACACCGTAGGCAAGCAACAGTGCAAGCGGTAGCACGACCATTTGCCCGGTGTCGCGATTGAGTCCATCCACGATGTATTTAAGCACCACCGGCACTCCGACCATCGCCAGCTTCGAGACCACCAGGCAAGCGAGCGAAAACAGCACCCGCCCATGGTAGTCCCAGATATAAGGCATCATGGCGCGAATGTTGTGCCAATCCTGGCGGTTCGAATGCTCTTTTTCAGTACGCCCGAAGGCGGGATGCGTGGCGATTTCCAGGGCCCTCTCGGTATTAAGCTGCGCACCTTAGCAGAATGATTGCGCACCGTCCTTTATATACGCTTCAGGCGTTCAGAAATATCATTTTAATAGTCAATATTTGCCCCTATCTGCCGACAATAGTCAGATATATCGGGACTTAACACGCTTGGGTGCCGGTTTTACTATTTCAGACACTGCTCAAGGTTATATGGCAAATATTAAAGCGGTAAGGCATTTGAGAGTCCGATACATCGTCGGGCTTGGACTGCTTGCGTTTGTGGTAACGGGTTCATACCTGGCCAAGCAGCACGTCATTTCCGCCCAACGCAATTTTGCCGAACTCATCAACCTGGCGGAACAGCAGTCCGGGCTGGTAAATCGTATTGCCTACTTAAGCCTGGTTATGTTGACCACCGACAAAGACGCGAACATCGCAAGCGCAAAATCACAGCTGGGGCAAGCCATTCAGAAAATGGAACGGGTGCAACAAATATTGCTGCTCGGCTCTGCAGAAAAAGGCATCACGCCGATTAATAACACAAACTTGCACGCCCTCTATTATGACGATTCGGTCGGGCTCAATATCTCGATTAAACGCTTTCTGGAAAATGCCCGTGCAGTCTACGCTAGCAGTCAGGCCTCGCTCGGGTTCGACTCCTACGAATATTCTTACCTGACAAACTACGGACCCCAGGAACTAGAACCAATGCTTGCAAGCGCGGCCGAGGAGTATGGACGAATCGGTCGCGATTCGATGTTGCTCATCCAGAACCTCGATCAACTCATCTGGGCGGGAACGCTTATTGTGCTCCTGCTTGAAGCCCTGCTAATTTTCAAGCCGCTGGAAAACAGGATTCGTGAATCGATTGGTAAACTACAAAGCACCGTCACCGAACTGGAATCGACCCGTGAGCAATTTGCCGCCGCCCGCGAAAAAGCCGAATCCTCGAGCGAAGCCAAAAGCCAATTCCTGGCAACCATGACACATGAATTACGTACCCCGATGAACGGTGTGCTTGGCATGAGCGAACTACTCTCAGGCACCAAGCTGAGCGAAAAGCAGCATGAATACGTGCAAATCATCGTTGACTCGAGTGAATCACTATTGATCATAATCAATGATATTCTTGATTTCTCCCGGCTCGAAGCAGGCAAGGTGGGACTCGAAGAAATTCCGTTTAACCTCGAACAATCAGCCTACGACGTAATGGCCTTGCTGGCACCGCGTAGTCAAAGCAAACATTTACAATTGATACTCGATTACGCCCCCAACCTGCCGCGTCAATTTATCGGTGACTCTGCCCGAATACGCCAGATCTTTTTCAACCTGATTGGGAATGCAAGCAAGTTTACCGAACAAGGTTACATCCAGGTGTCGATCTCGGTCGAAGTTGACGAGAATCAGATCGGTAATATTTCGATTCATGTCGAAGACACCGGCATCGGTATAGCACCCGAAAAGATGGATCGCCTGTTCCACTCTTTCACTCAGGCCGACAGTTCGACCACGCGCAAGTACGGTGGCACCGGCCTCGGTTTAACCATTACGCGCGAGCTGGTGACGCTGATGGGTGGTCGTATCGAGGTTGATTCATCGCCCAACAAGGGTTCCGTGTTCACGGTGGATTTCCCGCTTAAACTCGCCGATCAAAGCGATCAAATTCCCGCCCCTCACGAGGCGCTTAAACATGTCATGCTACTTGAGCCGAACCCGATTTATCGCGAACTCATCATCGACCGCCTGGCGAGGATAAATGTCGAGGTTGCCGTGATCGGCAATGTCCGGGAAATCAAGAGAAGGTTGCTGGTCTGCGAGCAACACGGTGGCGCCAAGCAACTCGTGATTGTCAGCCAGGAAGCGCTGCTCGATCGAAAGAACAAATGGCGGGAATTTAGTGACGGCTCGTTGCGTAATCCGGTTTCATGGATCGTACTCGGTGACAGCGCCGATAATTCCGCGAAATTGAGCAAAATTACCAGGCATCTTCGAGGCTATACCACTTACATGCAGAAACCCTTCACCAATTACCAGTTTTACTACGCGCTGAATACGTCGATCAGCCAGCCTGATTCCGGCACTACAACCCGGATTGCACCGGTATACGAAGAAGATGCTACCGATTTCACCCTGTCCGTGGTATCGAAGGGTGAGGTTTTACTGGTGGAAGACAACGTGGCTAACCAGAAATTTGCCTCGTTATTGCTTTCCAAAATGGGTTACAACGCGGATATTGCCGAAGATGGGCTCGAAGCAATTCGTTTGTGGCGCGAGAAAAGCTACCACCTGATTCTGATGGATTGCCTGATGCCGAGCATGGATGGTTATGAGGCAACCGTCAAAATCCGTCAGGAAGAAAAGGCAAATGCCAGGATACCGATCATCGCGCTAACTGCCAACGCGTCGGAAACAGACCGCCAGAAATGCCGGCAATCCGGTATGGATGAAGTCATCACCAAACCGTATCGCAAGCATGAACTGCAAGATGTGCTCGATCGTTGGTTGCATGACGAGCCGAGTTTCATCACCATAACCCATAACCAGGCGTGAAATGCCCGTTTGATCTAAATCAATACCTAACTCTGCGCCGTAGGCAAGATTAGTTTCATAGAAAATTGCGCTATTACTGCCGGTGTTGACCGTGCCGCAAGTCGTCGTTATCGACTGGCTAATGAATTACCTGCGCTGAGTATTAATTCACAAGCCATTCGATTCCCTCCCGTTCCAATATAAGTGGTATAAAGTCATACCGAACCACATTAGATATGTCATGGCTGTTTCGAAACCAATACTGATTCTGCAATTACGCCCCGAAGACGACACTTCGAACAGCGAGTTCGAGGCAATCTTGAAGTACGGTGG
>CAXMNA010000198.1:0-7257 GCA_964194715.1 uncultured Gammaproteobacteria bacterium | reverse complement strand
CCGTAGACGGCAACTAGCGCGGTTGCGGCGATTGAGATTCTCAGTGCATATCTGAATTCGAGCCAGAATAGAATAGTGGAGAGTGCAATAACCAGCACTATGATAATCACCTTCGGCGACGGGCCCTTGTTGTCGGAACGCAGATAAAGTGCGTAACCGATCAGACCCAGCGATGCAAACAGGATTGGAAAAAGGGCATAGTCGAGGCCACCAATAATCGCCGACAAGCCGATGAATCCTAACAAAATCACCAGAACGGGCGTAAAGCAACACAACATGGCAATCACCGTGCCGACAATGCCACCACGAAGTAAATTTTTATCATTCATTATATTTCCCATGGAAAAATTTGATTGGATTACGGATCGCCACCGGAGCATCCCACGGCGACTGTATACGATCTGCAAAAAATTTCGACACTATCAATCATCCAGCACAACAGGACAACTCGGAAACATCTTTGCGGAACGTCTGGGCGCAGATTTTCAATCCTTCGACCATCGTCAGGTACGGGAATAATTGGTTAGCAAGCTGGTCGACCGTCATCTTGTTGTGGATAGCGAGTACCGCGGCCTGGATCACTTCACCGCCATTCGAGGCCAGGATCTGGGCGCCAATCAGTCGTCCGGAATCCTCCTCGATGACCAGTTTGACGAATCCATCGGTATCGAAATTTGCCAGTGCGCGTGGAATATTTTCCAGTTCCAGGGTTCGGCTATCGGCATCGATGCCATTAGCGCGCGCCTGTTCTTCGCTAAGCCCGACTGTCGCGACCTGGGGATCTGTAAAGATGACAGCGGGCATGCTGGACAAATCCAGTACAGCCTCACCACCAGTCATGTTGATCGCTGCCCGGTTACCCGCGGCCGCGGCGACGTAGACAAACTTTGGCTGGTTGCTGCAGTCGCCCGCTGCGTATATATGTTCAACCGAGGTACGCATATGGCCGTCCACTACTATTGCACCATTGCCCAGGGTTTCTACGCCGATCGCCTCCAGGCCGAGTTCGGCGGTATTTGGAACGCGTCCCGTGGCAACTAACAGTTTGTCGGCTTTGAAGGTGCCGTGGTCAGTTTCCACGGTAAAGCTATCGTCATCAAATGCGACCTTTGACGCCTGCGTCTGATTATAAACCTTGATACCCTCGTGCTGGAATGATTCTGTGAGCCTGTCGCCCAATACCGGGTCCTCGTTGAAGAGTAACTTGTTTCTCGCGAGTATCGTGACCTCAGCACCAAGGCGTCGATAGGCCTGTGCGATTTCTACCGCGACCGCCGAGGAACCAATCACGATCAGGTGGCCGGGTATATCCCCGGCGAATAGCGCTTCGGTGGATGTCCAGTAGGGTGTTTCATCTAGACCGGGCACCGGTGGTATGGCGGCAGACGCGCCGCTCGCTATCAAAATACGGTCGGTCTTCATAGTCTGCTCGCTGCCATCGGCCTTGTTAATAATCAAGGTATCGGGACTGCCAAAGCGGGCCTGACCCTTGACAAGATTGATCGATGGGTTGTTTTCGAGGATGTTTTCATATTTGGCGCCGCGTAGTTCTTCCACCCGGGAAATCTGCTGCTGCAGTAATGCCGCTCGATCTATGCCCGGTTCATGATCTGCCAGTCCATTGAAAGGATTCGACCTTTGCTGTTGTGCCAGTTCTGCAGCGCGGATCATGATTTTGGAAGGAACACAGCCGACATTAACGCAGCAACCGCCGATGATGTCCTGGCGTTCTATCAGTGTCACCTGCGCACCATTGTCGGCTGCCTTGATAGCGGCCGCGAACGCGCCCGATCCGGTACCGATGATCGCTATATGGAGACTGCCTCCAGACTTTTCAGGTCGGACCGATTCATCGCTATCGACAACTCTGGCAGTATAGCCTTTATCCTCTATCGCCCTGAGCATGGCAGTGGTGCTGGTTTGACCATCCGATGTTATATCTGCCTGCCGGTCCTCATAAGACACCGTTGCCTGAACACCGGCCAGTTGATTCAGCGCCTGCTCGGCGCTGCTTGCACAATGATTACAGGCCATACCGCTGATGCTTAGTGCTAGCTTGTGCATGTTTTCCGATCCAAGTGAATTTTGATGAGGCTCGGAATGTTAAACTCCGTATTATGGTACAGAGTCAACAGCTAATTTAATCACTGTTGCGATATCGAATAGTAGATTGGGCAGGCTTCATCCTCCTGGCGTTTATCACAGTAGCAGATCAAGTCCTTGAGGTTGTTTTCAATCAATCGTAAATCCCGAATCTTGGTTTGCACCAGTTCGAGTTTCAGCACCGCCAGATCGCGGGTTTCGAGACATTTCTCGTCACCCAGTTCAACCAGGGTTTTTACTTCATTTAAGGAAAAACCCAGTTCCTGGGCACGTTTGATGAAACGCACCTGCGCGATGGTCTGTTCCGGATAAAGACGATAGCCTTCGACTGGCTTAACAGGTTCTTCAATCAACCCACGCCGCTGATAATAGCGGATAGTTTCAATGCCAACCCCGGCACGTTGTGCCGCCCTGCTGATCGTGGTCCTGGAATTATTCATACTTTACCTCCCTTTATTGTTGACCAAACTTTATATGATTCAGCCTGTCACAGGTTCGTAAACACTTAAGCCATCATTTTAACTGGATGAGCTTGACTCCGTACTATGGTACGGAATATATACTTAGAGCGAAACCAGATTATTTAATTTAAATGTAAGAACGTTGTTGTTCGAGGTTGAGAGATTTATGGATGATCACCTAGTAATGGCAATCACGACATTTTCCCTGCTCTTCGTTTGCTCACTCGCGGCCGCGATACGCGCTTTGCGAGTTAAGCATTCGCACAACCTCTGAATTACAGGTTTTCGGCAGTCACCACTGGTTTTTCTTCGATCGCCTGCCGAATTATCATAAAAGAAGAATACAAAAAAAGACCTGCCATTATTGCCGCCACAATAAGATCCGGCCAGGCTGAAGCAGTACCCCAGACACTTAAAGCTGCAATCATTACGGCAACATTGCCAATCGCATCATTGCGCGAGCAAAGCCACGCCGATCGAACATTGGCGTCCCCGTCTTTATAGGCTACGAGTATAAGCACACTGGCAAGATTGGCGGTTAGCGCGATCAAACCTACTGCCCCCATTACCTCAGCCCGTGGAAGCTCCAGAATAATAGCCTGGTACAGCGTGGAACCGAACACCCAGATCCCCATTAGCAGGAGACTGAGTCCTTTAACCAGCGCAGCATTGGTTCGTATCTGTACCGATTTTCCTATGACCGCCAGCGATAGTCCGTAGGTCAGGGTATCGCCAAGAAAGTCAAGCGCATCGGCCTGCAGCGCCTGCGATTTGGCAAAATAACCGGCGCTCATCTCGAAAAAAAACATCGCCGCATTAATGCCAATAACCAGCCACAACCGGCGCTTATAATCGGCAGACATTCCATCAAAGGCCTGATTATTCTGACCACAGCACAAACTCATTGAATATCACTCTTGAAATATAGAAATCGCTAACCTAATATATAAAGTGACTAGAGGTTCAAGCAGAATTTTTAAAATGTTATCTATTGGAGAGCTTTCCCGGCTAACAGCCGTAAAAATACCGACTATTCGCTATTATGAGAAAATAGGCCTGTTATCGGAGCCACTGAGATCAGAAGGTAATCAACGTCGTTATGCTAAACGGGAACTGGAGCGATTAAGTTTTATCAGGCACGCGCGTGATCTTGGATTGCCGATTCTGTCAATTCGAGAGCTTATCGAACTGGGCAATTACCCGGAAAGGCCCTGTACTGATGCTGATCGAATTGCGCGGCAACACCTTGGTCAGGTAAAACAACGAATTAGCCTGCTAAAAAACCTGGAAGCGGAACTGGAACGAATAGTTTCTGGCTGCGACGCCGACCACCAGGTAGAAAACTGCTACGTAATCAGGTCGCTCGCCGACCATAATCTATGCCAAAAAGAACATACGGATCTTTAGAGCTGGTGCCTGTTACATTCGGCTTTTCGATACCAGCGTCCCGGTCTCCGGATATGCCATATACCTGATTGAGAGCCAAATCTGAATCCCTGTATCTTGCGAATAGGGCGAATAGGGCTAATAGGGCGAAATCGAAGGTAACTGCAGCCTGGGAAAACTATTTAAGGCTTTAAATATCTGGCGTGGTACTCGATATGATCACCGATGAAGCTAGCGATAAAATGGTAGCTGTGATCATATCCGGGTTGCATTCGGATGGTACAGGGTTGACCCCGGGCATCGCAGGCGGCTTGTAGATTACCCGGTAACAACTGGCCATCGTGTAAAAATTCATCGGCGTCACCCTGATCTATAAAGATATCTTCGACCCGGGCACCCGATTCAACCAGGCTGGTGGCGTCATAGGCTGCCCAGGCAGATGTGTCCTTCCCAAGGTAGAGGCCGAAACAGTCCTGCCCCCAGCCACTGACGAGTGGATTAGTAATCGGCGCAAAAGCCGATACTGAACGATACGCGCCTGGATTTTTGAGCGCACAGATCAACGCCCCGTGCCCACCCATGGAATGTCCACTGACGGACTTAACACCTGCAATCAAGGGCAGGTTTTGTTCGATCAATCGGGGCAGCTCGTTGTTGACATAATCGTACATCTGGTAGTGACTGGCCCAGGGTTGTTGGGTCGCATTGACATAAAACCCGGCACCCTGGCCCAGATCGTAACGATCGGGCTGATCGGCTACCTGGTCACCGCGCGGACTGGTATCCGGAAATACGACAGCGATACCCTGTTTCGCGGCGAAACGTTGCGCGCCGGCCTTGGTGCGTGCATTGTCATCGGTACAGGTAAGCCCCGACAACCAGTATAGGGCGGGCACCTTTTCGGTGTCGGCCTGTGGCGGCAGGTAGACCGAAAAGGTCATTTCGCATTGACAGGTTTTCGAGTCGTGAATGTAGCGGTTTAAATAACCCCCGCTTTCCTTGACGCTTTCGATTGCTTTCATTGGCCCGGAAAACCCTAATAGATAATCACTGATCGAATACTTTCACCGCTATGCATCAGGTCGAATGCACGATTGATATCTTCCAGGGGCATGGTATGGGTGACCATTTTGTCGAGTTCGATTTCTCCACTCATGTAGCGCTCGACATAGCCCGGCAACTCGGTGCGCCCTTTAACACCACCAAACGCGGTACCCTGCCATCGACGCCCGACCACCAGGTTAAAGGGTCGTGTCCTGATCTCCTCCCCGGCACCGGCGACACCGATGACAGTCGATACGCCCCAGCCCATGTGCGTGCATTCAAGCGCATCACGCATTACATGTACATTGCCGATACACTCGAACGAATAATCGACACCGCCACCGGTCATTTCCTGGATAGCCTCGCTCAGCGAACCGTCAACCTCTTCTGGATTGACAAAATCGGTGGCACCGAGTGATTTTGCAATTTCCCACTTGGCCGGGTTAATATCGATCGCCAGAATTCGTCCTGCCTTTGCCATTACCGCGCCCTGGATGACCGACAATCCGATGCCGCCCAGTCCGAATATCGCGACAGTTGAACCGGGTTCGACTTTGGCAGTATTCAATACGGCACCGATTCCGGTTGTGACGCCACAACCCAGTAAGCAGACCTTTTCCAATGGTGCTGCCGGATTGATCTTAGCCAGTGCTATTTCAGGCACCACTGTATATTCGGAAAAAGTAGAACAGCCCATGTAGTGGAAGATGTCCTTGCCATTCTGGGAGAATCGACGCGTACCGTCAGGCATATAGCCTGTCCATACGGTACCCGCGATCGACTGGCACAGATTCGATTTTTTCGACTGGCAAAATTCGCATTCACCACACTCGGGAATATAAAGCGGAATCACATGATCTCCGGGTTTCAAATCCGTCACTCCCGAACCGCATTCGACTACCTCGCAACCCCCCTCGTGTCCCAGTATTGCCGGAAATGCGCCCTCCGGGTCGTTACCCGACAGGGTGAAGGCATCGGTGTGGCAAACGCCAGAAGCTATCACCTTTAGCAGCACTTCTCCCTCCCGGGGGCCCTCGACTTCTACCTCTTCAATCTGTAAGGGTTTTTTCGGTTCCCAGGCTACTGCTGCTTTACATTTCATTGATCGACCTCTACGAGATTGTTATTGGCTGGATTGTGGCGTGCAGACTAATTTGAATGATTCATACAGTCAAGAAAGAGCCGATACTGATGATTTTGCAATTTAGAGTGGCAATTATTGAATTACTTGGTAGTTTTACACTCAAATGCATGTCATCCGTTTAATCAACGCGTGGAGTTGCTGATGAGACTCAACTGGGCTAAAGAAAATCGAATTCTAATCGTGTCGGGTTTGTTGCTAGGCTTCCTGGCCATCTATTTCACTGCCTCTGCTGGTTCTAAAAACGGTTTCGACGTTTCCAACGCATCAATTCCGGTCGATGAAATTCTGGCCGGTGGGCCGCCCAAAGACGGCATACCCGCCCTGTCCGACCCGGAACTGCTCTCTGCTGCCGACGCCACCTATATGCGACCCAATGATCGAGTCATAGGTATCGAGCTTGATGGTATTGCACGGGCCTATCCGATATCCATATTAAACTGGCATGAAATTGTCAACGACCAGATTAATGATCAACGCTATGCTGTCACCTATTGCCCCCTGTGTGGTACCGGTGTCGTGTTTAATGCTGACGTGGCTGGTCAGGTAACCGATTTTGGCGTTTCCGGTTTACTCTATAACAGTGATGTATTGCTGTATGACCGAAATACCGAATCCCTGTGGTCTCAAATTATGGGAGAGGCTGTTTCGGGTAAGCTGGTTGGTGAAAAACTGAAGGCCATTCCGATTAGCCACACCACCTGGCGCGACTGGCTGGCACGGCATCCAGACACCAGGGTAATATCAACCAACACCGGTTACTCCCGTGATTACAGTCGAAATCCGTATCGGGGATACGAGCAATCGAGGCAGTTATATTTCGGCGTCAATAATAGAGCACCGGAAAATTACCACCCTAAGGAACAGGTGATCGGGCTCGAATTCAACGGGGTATACAAGGCTTATCCTTTTGTCGAACTGGAAAAACACGGTCGCCCCCAATTCCAGGATACCGTCAATGACGTTACTATTACCATTGAATGGGACAGCACAAACCAGTCGGTAACCCTGTCAAACAGTGAAGGTGCCAGAATCGCCGGAATCCAGGGGTTCTGGTTTGCCTGGTTTGCGTTTCATCCCGACACACTGGTATTTCAGGCCAGCTAGTTAACCCAACCCGAC
>CAXMNA010000197.1:0-6983 GCA_964194715.1 uncultured Gammaproteobacteria bacterium | reverse complement strand
GACCCGAGCGCAGCGCGGGATAGGCAGCAGCTTGACCGTCACTTCGACGACGATGCCGAGCATACCCTCGGAGCCCACCAGCAGCGGCAGCAAATCGTAGCCGTCGCTTTGCAGCGAGCGTTGATCAATCTCAAAAATTTCGCCTTCGGCACTGACCAGTTTGAGCGCCAGAATATTATGCAGCGTTAATCCGTACTTCAGGCAGTGAACCCCGCCGGCATTTTCCGCGACATTACCGCCGATTGAACACGCGATTTGCGAGGAAGGGTCTGGTGCATAGTAGAGGCCGAGCGATGCGACCGCCTCCGAAATCGCCAGGTTACGTACGCCCGGTTCGACCACGGCCAGGCGCGACAACGGGTCCACCTCTAATATTCGATTCATTTTAGCCAGGCTAAGCACCACGCCGTCAGCATGCGGCAGTGCACCACCGGATAAGCTGGTACCTGCCCCACGGCTGACCACTGGTAGGCGCTGTTGATGGCAAACCCGCATCACCTGCTGAACCTGTTCAATGTTCTCGGGCAGCAGCACCAGCAGCGGTAGCTGTCGATACGCACTCAAGCCGTCACACTCGTAGGCGGCAAGCGAAGTTGGTTGATCGACCACATTCTCAGTGGCAAGAAATTCCCTGAATGTGGCTGCTAGTTTTTCCCGGTGAGTCTGTGACATGGAATCTATGCTAGCATTTTGGCCTGGTTTTAAAAAACAATACGACAAATGACCCGCATGGTTTTCTTGAATGGCGACTATATGCCCGAACACGAGGCGAAAATTTCGATTTTCGATCGCGCGGTCAACTTCGGCGACGCTATCTACGAAGTTGCCGGAGTACTCGACGGCAAACTGGTCGATTTTGAACATCACATGCAGCGTTACTCCAACTCGCTCGAAAAATTGGCCATCGAGTCGCCACTCGAGCAAGAGGCGATCCTGGATGCATTTCGTCAACTGGTCGAACTCAATCAACTCGATGAAGGCCTGGTCTACATGCAGGTTACCCGCGGCGTTGCCGAACGCGATTTCGTCTGGCCAAAGGACATCAAGCCCAACGTGTTTATGTTTACCCAGCCGAAGGCATCGATCGAAAATACGGCGGCGGAAACTGGAATTACACTGGCCAGTACGCCCGATATTCGCTGGGCGCGCCGCGATATCAAGTCGGTGAACCTGTTAGCACAGGTGTTGGCCAAAAAAGCCGCGCATGACGCCGGCGCCTACGAAGCCTTGATGATCGATGCCGAGGGCTATGTTACCGAATGCGGCAGTACCAGTTTTTTCATCGTCAAGGGCGACCTGGTCCTGACGCGCCTTCTGAACAACGATATCCTGCCAGGTGTGACGCGTCGCGCCGTGGTAGCGCTGTGCAATACGCACGGACTCAGGCTGGTAGAAACGAAGTTCACTCTAGACGAAGCCATCAGCGCCGATGAAGCTTTCATCAGTGGGGCGTCTACTTATGTTTTGCCGGTGGTAAAGATCGATGATCAGGAAATCGGTGCGGGCACTCCGGGGGAACTAAGCCGTCGCCTACGCGAAATTTATATCGACTACGCGCGGGCCTCGCTGGTTTGAAATCGAATTTTAACCTCAAAAATATCCAGGCCAGTACTGCCGGGCGGAATAACTCGGATTCCAGTTATGCGGAGGCAGCGAAACCCTCGAGTTTTTCAAGCAGCTCAAATGGCACTTCCACACCCTCGGTTTCGGCCCGCAGCCTGGACTCGTGACGGCGCGCGCCCGGTAATCGTACTCCCGGCTCAGCCGCGAGTGCACTCAGCATGGTTTCGAGTCGTTCGCTATAGGCGTTATCCCCACCAAGTGTAAATCCGCCCGGGGAAATCGCGATGAAAAACTGCCCAACCTTCGGCTCGCCACCGGTATTATTCTTAAAAACGGGTGCCTGAAAGGAGCAATTGGGCCCGCTTAATACACCGCCTAATATATCGACCAGTAATCCCAGGAGCATGCCCTTGTATCCTCCTGCAGGTGCGAGTGCACCACCGTCGATCACTGCAGCGGCGTTGGTGGTATCGTTACCATCCTTGTCATAGCCCCATCCGATCGGAATCGCCTTGCCTTCGGCAGCGGCTTTTTTGATCGTTACCAATGCAACCTGGCTGGTGGCCATATCGGCAATTATCGGATCTTTGTCGGCACGCGGAATCGCAAATGCCATCGGGTTGGTGCCGAAAAAAGGACTAGCACCAGGAGCCGGTGCGACTGCCGAGGGCGAGTTTGCAAACCCGAGCCCGATTAATCCGGCTGTAGCCAGGCGCTGCACGAACCAGCCCACCACACCGGCCGAATAAGAATCGACAATCGACAACGCGGCGATACCCTGGGTGCGGGTAAGGGCACAAAAGTCGGCTTCGGCTTCGGCAAAAGCCGCATGCGCAAAACCACTATCGGCAAGCGAACGCAGTGCCGAGGGTGCGACCTGTGCATGCGTGGGTTTAGCATCGTGGTTGATCTTGCCGACCTGCAAATGACCACAGTAAAGCGGCAGGTAGCCAAGCCCCACGGTGCGAATACCGTCACATTCGGCGTCCACCACCGATTGCACCGCAAGCTCCAGTTGCCGCCCGTGAGCGCCGCAGTTCGCAAGTGCCCGACGCGCCAGATCATCCACTTCGACCAGGGTCAGAACTTTACTTTGCTCAGACATATCATGCTCCTCTATGGTTAACCCCGTGTACGCGGGGTTACGCGCAAGCGGGAATCTTATAGGCGACTCCTTTGCAAGATCCCGGCTCAGGGCCGGGATAACGCCTTACGGCGTTAGTTGCTGCAAAACTTCCTGCGCGCCCTGCGTGACGAACCCCGCGTCTACCCCCGCACAAATGAGTTTGTAACCCTGGTCGATGTAAGGTTGGACACTTTCCGCATTCACCCCGAAATAGCCCAACGCGACATTGTTCTGTTGGCATGCCCGGGTAACCCTGCCAATCGCAGCGACAACCTCGGGATCATTGACTTCACCCATTTTATTCATGCTGGCAGAAAGATCGTAAGGGCCAATGAATACCGCATCGATACCCTCGACCTTTGCGATTTCTTCGATATTGTTGATCGCATCAATATGCTCAGCCTGGATGATCACCGCGACGCTATCGTTTGCTGATTCCACGTAACCGGCAAAATCGAGCCCGTATCCTTGAGCGCGCGCCAGGCCGACACCGCGCACGCCTTGAGGCGGGTATTTGCACCATTCGACGATGCGTCGCGCCTCTTCGGCACTGTTAACCTGCGGTGCGATAATACCATCGGCACCGATATCGAGGACCTTCTTGATATCCTGCTCGGTTTTGGCAGCCACCCTGATAATACCCGCGCTGCGCCCTGCAACCGCCTGCAGCATGCGTTGCCACTCGAGAGTTGATAACGGGCTGTGCTCGCCATCCATGAACAACCAGTCGAAACCACATTTGGCCACCATTTCCGCAACCTCAGGCGCGGAAATCGTCAGCATCGTGCCGAGCAGTAAATCATTATTTCTTAAGCGCTCAGTAAAGTTCATATCCTCGAATCAGGTTAGCCCGGATAGTTCCAGGATTAAGCTCCAAAACCCTTCGCCATTAATGAAGCACACAGCATGATGCCACCGATTAACACGAGCTCCCAGTGAATGATGCTTTTCAGGCGCTTCACCGCTGCCGTAGTCAAATCGGGAGCAATGCCCTGGCTGAGTTCACTGTTCCAGCGGATAAACTGAATCGTTGGGTAAAGCGAAATGACTGCGGCAGCAATAAACAGCCCGAGCTTGATCAGGAAAAACGTATTCGAGAAATAATAATCGGCTCCCTTTTCAAAATAGACCACGCGTAGAAATCCGAATACCAGCACCAGCACCGCGGAGATGCCGATTGCCCGGTCAGCGCGTTGAATTCTTTTTGCGGTTTCAACACTCATCGATTCGGCAATGAGCGCGAGCTCAAGCACCAGGGCAGCAGCCAGCGCAAAAAAGGCCAGGAAATGGCCGAAGGAGATGAGCGCGGCCGCAATCATTACGGTGAAATCCGTTTCATGACCCAACCGCTCTCGGCCGGGGTATAGACGATACGATCGTGGAGCCGGTTATCCTGCCCTTGCCAGAATTCAAAATACTCAGGCGACAATCGGTAGCCAAGCCAGGCGTCGGGGCGTGGCACATCACCGTCTGGATACGCCGCTTGCAGGCGTAACACTTCATCCTCAAGACTCGATCGACTTTCGACCTCGGCAGATTGCAATGACGCGGCAGCGCTGAAACGACTTCCCTCCGGGCGCATCAGGAAATATTTCTCGGCGTCATCGACAGGCAGCGCGCTGACCTTGCCATGCACGCGAACCTGGCGGCTTAAATCGCGCCAGTGAAACAACAACGCGCCCTGCGGATTGGCGTCGATCTCCTGACCCTTCTGGCTACGCGAATCGGTATACCAGCAAAACCCCTCGGCATCGACGTGCTTTAGCAGAACAATCCGGGCCGATGGCTTACCGACTGTATCCGCCGTCGCCAGCGTCATCGCCGTGGCATCGATCAGTTCTAAATCGCGCGCGCGCTGTAACCAACGCTCGAATTGTACAAATGGATCGGGATCCATGTCCTTCCTGGAAATCCCGTGCGCTTCGTAATCACGGCGCACATCGGTCAGGTCTATTTCTATTGCCATTAAAATACCTTGTTAAACAAGGCCTGTAGCGCTTCCCAGGATTTTTCGTCCGCCTGCTGTTGATAGCCGACGTCGATGCCATATTTTTCAGCCTTAACATCAGCTTCTGGGTTGCTGAAGCCGTGCTTCGCATCCGCCAGCAACAGCACTTCGAAGTCAGCCTGTGCAGCCTCCATTTCCTGTTTGAAACCCTCGAGGTCGTCCATCGTCACCATTGAATCGGCGGCACCGTGGTTGACCAGGATTTTGGGCTTGATACTGCCGGGCTCTGCGGTGTGAAAAGACCCCAATGCACCATGAAAACTAGCGATCGCCGCTAGCGGCATGCCGATTCGCGCCATGTGCAACACCATCGCACCGCCAAAGCAGTAACCGATTGCCGCGGTGCGCTGTGGATCAACGCCGGGTTGACTTAGCAGTAACTCGTAACCTGCCTTGAGTGCGGCGGTGCCGGTATCCATATCATTCAACACCCCGGTCATCAGCACCCCGGCCTGATCGGTGTCCTGTGCAATCGACCCGCCACCATACATATCGACTGCAAGTGCGATATAACCAAGCTCGGCAAGCATATGCGCGCGCCGCGCGATGTAGTCGTTCAGCCCCCACCATTCATGCACGACTATGATACCGGGTCGAGCGCCTGCAATTTCATCGTCGTATGCCAGGTAGCCCTGGTGGGTGGCATCACCTACCGCGTATTCGATTCGATTAGTTAGAATGTTCATTAGCTTGACTCGCTACAGAATAAGAAATTGAAATTCTAACCCGTAAAACTATTAACAGGTAGCATTGTGATCTAACATATCGGAATGAACCATCTCGACCATATCGTAATCGCCGCCGCCAGGCTGGAGCAAGGCGTCGACTATGTTCATTCGATGCTTGGTGTCGAAATTCCGCAAGGCGGAGTTCACCAAACCATGGGCACCCACAATCACTTGATGCAACTCGGCAACGACGCTTATCTAGAGGTTATCGCGATCAATCCCGACGCTGAAGCGCCATCGCACCCGCGCTGGTTCGGACTCGATTCAGCCAGGATGCGCGACGCCATTCAGCGACAGCCACAACTGGTTACCTGGGTTATGAATACCACTGATATTCACCAGCTGGTTGAAGGCGTAAGCTTCGATCTTGGCACTCCAACCGCACTAAGCCGCGATAATCTCGAGTGGGAAATCGCGTTGACAGGAGATGGTCGCTTGCTCGCCGACGGTATGCTGCCCTATTGCATTCAATGGCACAGCGAGCCCCACCCGTCACGCGACATGGCCGATCTGAATTGCCTGCTACAGTCGCTGGAGATTCATCACAACCGGCCCCGCTGGATAGAAGACCGGCTCGACGCAATTGACGCCAATCATCTGGTGCATGTTGAAACGCTGCCGGATAATGAAACACCCTATCTCTCTGCAACAATCGATACACCGAACGGCACTGTAACGCTTACCTAGCCCGCAATTCCAGCGATTAACTAGAAAATGGTGGAAGCATCGGGATCCGATGGAGTTCAGTAGATAGCGGATACTGAAATAAGGTTTAAGGATTGGATAACGACCCTAAACGAACTTTGATGACAAGCAGTTATATAAATTTATTTAGTGTCTGTCCAAATACGTGTTGAACAAGAAAGTTTCCTCTAGACTATCGTCGATATCCAGGTCAACCATTCCAAGCGTCTCCATTACCTCAAGCCATTGCTCGTCGGCCAGCCGACAGGCAATGGTGATTTGCTTCGATGTACATTTCGAATTTTCCCAATTCGGTATTGATGACAAGATATCCGATATCATTCCCTCTTCCTCTTCCTCGTCTTCTTCAGTACTCAGGTCGAGACGGCTTAATTGATTCGCTAAATATACAATGCTGGTTTCAATGGCAACAGGTCCAATGTGATCTATATCGTGATGCTTTCTAACACATTCGGTAATCAAACCGGGAATGCCCCATTTATCTAATAATGCAACACCGACATCGATATGTGTGACGCCTAGTTTTTCGCTTTCGACCTGGATCACATCCTTGCTTTCGGCTCTCGCAATTTCGGTAATTTGCAGGTAGGAGCCCGGATTCACTTTCGCAATTACCAACCATCCGATGTCGTGTAATAGTCCGGCCGTGAAAAAAGCCTCGTGATCGATAACACGTGCATTTTGCATCGCAAGTTGCCGGGCGATAATCGCAGTTTTTATACAGTGCTGCCAACGATCCCACATCAAGGCCTTGTCGGTTTCGGTGTAATAGATTCTCGCTCGCTGCTTCATTTTCAACATCCTCCTCTATAGTGTTAGAGTTTAGATGTTGCATCGACCGGTTGAGATCGCA
>CAXMNA010000196.1:0-4058 GCA_964194715.1 uncultured Gammaproteobacteria bacterium | reverse complement strand
GCTAATGCAAAACATCAGCAGCAAGGATGATGCCGGTCTGCCGGGGGTGAGTGATGTTCCGGCACTAGGCGCGCTGTTCAAGCAGCAAAGTAACCGCAACAATCGTAGTGAGCTTGTCATTCTACTGAGACCAATAGTGGTCGGTAGCAACAATACCTGGTCAAATTATATCAAGGAAAGCGCCGGTAGAATGAAGAAGCTCAGATACGTCGATTCTGAAGGTGGATAATGTACGAGCAATACTATGGTTTGTCTGAGAAACCCTTTAGCCTGACACCCGACACTGAATTTTTTTACCAGAGTTTCACCCACCGGGAGGCGCTCAATGTCCTGCTGGTTGCGATTAAGGCAGGTGATGGTTTCATCAAGGTTACCGGCGAGGTGGGTACCGGTAAAACACTGGTATGCCGCAAGTTACTCGATGCGCTGGATGACCAATACAATACAGTTTACATCCCCAACCCCTATATGAGCTGCGATTCCTTATTGAATGCAGTAATAGTAGAAATGGGCATAGCCGATAATCTGGAAGGTGAAAACTATCTCGCCTGCATCGATCAATATCTGATCGAATCGGCCCAACAGGAAAAAAGTACCGTCATTATTCTGGATGAGGCGCAATCTTTACCCGAAGAAAGCCTGGAGGCAATTCGCCTGCTTAGCAATCTGGAAACTGAGAAAAATAAGCTCGTGCAAATAGTTCTTTTCGGCCAACCCGAACTGGATGCGAAGCTCGCAAAAAGCTCTATTCGGCAATTACAGCAACGAATCATGCACGCCTACCAATTGAAGCCTCTAAATCAACCTTCAATTCGTCCCTACATTCAGCATCGAATTAGGTCAGCGGGATATATTGGACCGGAACTATTCGATCAGGAATCTCGAAAACTCTTGTTCAAGATAAGCCAGGGCGTACCGCGAGTGATTAATGTGCTGTGCAACAAGGCAATGATGCTGTCCTACGCGAGCGGTGAATTCCATGTCCAGAAAAAGCATATTGAAGCTGCGGCACTCGACAGCAAGGCTAGTGTACCTGCTCGATTACGTCTAAACAGGGGCAACTTCGGGTTTCAATATACGATGCTGGGAATATTGCTGGTTGCCGTATTGATGGTGGGCCTGACCCAGTGAGCGTGATCAACAATATGTTGAAAGACCTGGAGATCAGGTCTAGTCAGTTTACGCCGATCGAGATCGCGACGGTCGGACCGGCGGTAACGCATAAGCCGGGGCGTACCAATTCCATGACGGTCACGCTGATAATGCTTTTGCTGGCAGTGGGTCTGACGTTTCTTTATTTTCAATTCCCGTATTACGGTGGGAACCCGGTAATTCCAGCCAAAACAATTGCGGAAGTGGTTGCAGTACCCGTTGTTCCGGTTCCTGTGAAGCCACCAGCTGAACCATTGCTAACCCCTGTTAATCAGATCATTGGGCTCCAGATCAGGGAGACAGCCGATAATTTGAGCCTTCAGTTTTCGTTGCGAGGAAAAGTAATTTCTTACCTGAAAGAGCGAAGTAAAAATAAATTTGTCTACCACCTGAAAGATGTTCAAAGTGAAATTATTGCACCAAAAATCAGGAATAACCGCTGGATTGATCAACTATCAATTACGCCACGTGATCAGGGTGTCGATATTATCTTTCGTACCACCCCCGGCGTGCTGGTTGAAACCCGTGAGCAGCGCCAGAATGGTGATCCGATCTGGTCCATAAAGTTGATGAAAGCACCGCAGCCCATTGCTATGGCCCGGCCGGTTGAGACCCCGCCCAAAGTAAAAGTGGTGCCACCGATTGATAAATCGGTACAGCCTATAGCTACCCATACTCATAACAAGGTCAAACCCGAGACATCGGCCAAACCGAAGGTTGAAGCCCGGATCGTAAAGCTTGATATAAAATCATCACAGCCAGTACCAGGCGCAGAGGAACAACTACAGCGGGCCGTTAATCTGATTAAAAAACGCCGCTGGCGGGAAGCAGAAACCCTGTTACAGGGATTGATAGATGGTCCACAGGATATGGCTGCAAGAACACAGTTACTCGGCATTTATGGTCAACAAGGACAAACAGGCCGATATTCAGCAATGGCGCGTGAGTCGATACAACGCTACCCGCAACAATCGTTATTCAAGACGGAATACGCGCGCTCTCTTTTTAAACGTGAAGCCTATCAATCCGCTATCAGGTTACTGCAAAACATCGGCAATGCCGATGCGACTCAATTGGCCTTGCTTGCGGCGAGTTACCAGCGGCTCGATCAACACCAACAGGCGATCCGGTATTACCAACAATCGCTCGACAAGAACGGAAAACAGGCAAGAGCCTGGATTGGTCTTGGTATATCACAGGAGCAAATGGCGCGATTGAAGGATGCATTACAATCCTATCAAATGGCGACCATGCTTGGCGATATAAACACCCGGCTAGAGACTTTTGTCAGGGAGCGGACCAGGCAGCTTAAGCGGACCCTGAACTGATGGTTGCCTCTAAAAAAGCACCGCCCTCGCGAAAAAATATCGATTTTTCGGGGTGCCCAGATGGCATTTGCTAAGAAGGTTCGTCTCGGCGCCCTGCTCATCGAAAAAGGCCTGATCACAGACGATCAATTGCAATTGGCATTGAGCGAACAGAAAAAGCTGGGACGCAAAATCGGTGCTACCCTGGTCGAACTCGGCATGATCGGCCAGGACAGTTTACTCGAATCGCTGGCAACGCAACTTGGCATTCCCCTGATAGATCTGAGTAACTACAACTATAGCGATGCCGCCGCCAAGTTATTGCCCGAGACCGTGGCACGGCGTTATCGAGCCATCGTGCTCGAGGATCGAGCCGACGATTACCTGGTTGGCATGGCCGATCCTGCCGACATTTACGCACTGGATGAAATTCAGGGCAAACTGAGCAAACCGGTTAGTCTCGCTATCGTGCACGAGGCGGTACTACTGGAAAATTTTGACCTGATTTATCGGCGCACCGAAGAGATTAGTGCGCTGGCCGAAGAGCTGGGTCAGGACCTGGCAAAGGGCGGTATCGATCTCAGCGATTTATTACAGGCCGAGATGACCGATGCCCCGGTTGCGAAGTTGTTGCAGTCAATCTTCGAAGACGCGGTTCAAATTGGTGCCTCGGACATTCATATTGAACCTGGCAAGGACGTTATTCGTGTGCGCCAGCGTATCGATGGTGTGCTCTACGAACAGGTGATGAAAGAAAAACAGATTGCACCAGCCGTGGTGGTGCGCCTGAAGCTGATGTCGAACCTGAATATCTCGGAAAAGCGCCTGCCCCAGGATGGGCGATTTAACATGATAGTGAACAAACGTGATATCGACGTTCGTTTATCGACCATGCCGGTACAGTACGGCGAATCGGTGGTGATGCGCTTGCTCGACCAGACCAGGGGCGCACTGGACATTAAGGGGCTCGGTATGCCGGCAAACTTATTGCGGCGCTTTCGCAAAAACCTCCATCTGCCCAATGGCATGATCCTGGTGACCGGACCTACCGGTAGTGGCAAAACCACGTCACTCTATGCTGCATTAAAGGAACTCAACAAGGCCGAGTCTAAAATCATTACGGTTGAAGACCCGGTGGAATATCGGCTCGAACGCATCAACCAGGTGCAGGTTAATCCCCGCATCGGACTTAATTTTGCCAAAATCTTAAGAACAGCACTACGCCAGGACCCTGATATCATCATGGTCGGTGAGATGCGCGACGCCGAGACAGTAGATATAGGCATCAGTGCGGCGATGACTGGTCACCTGGTATTATCCACCCTGCACACCAATGATACTGTTTCTACCGCGACCCGACTCATCGATATGGGAATCGAAGGTTACCTGCTGGCAACAACCCTGCGCACCATTATCGCGCAACGCCTGGTACGAAAGGTCTGCACCAGCTGTGCCGAGGACTATACCCCGGACAGTTTCGAGGCGGTTTGGCTGGAAAAGGCGCTGGGCATAGATGTATCTGTACATCAGTACAAGATAGGACGCGGCTGCAAGCAATGCGGAACCACCGGGTATCATGGACGAATGGGCGTATTCGAG
>CAXMNA010000195.1:0-12410 GCA_964194715.1 uncultured Gammaproteobacteria bacterium | reverse complement strand
TTGGTTTCGGTTATATCTTTCGTCCTGGCTCTTCGAGGGCGCTGAATATTCATGTATTTAGATGCAAGTCCGTACACTATTCCGTACACCTGTTAATTTAAATTCAAAAAAAATTCCTAACTATCAATTAGTTAAGGCTTTGTCTGGCGGAGAGAGAGGGATTCGAACCCTCGATACGTTGCCGTATACACACTTTCCAGGCGTGCTCCTTCGACCACTCGGACACCTCTCCTGATTCACAATTAATCCTGCGTCGAACATCTATCCCGGCAGGGCGCGAAGACTACATGATCATGGTAGGGCTCGCAATAATTTGATCAGGTCATAATCTTTAAGATTTTGACTCCGTCGCCTATGCTATTCGAGACCAAATTCACGTTTACGTTTCGCGGCCCAGGCATTAATCATACGATCTGCAATTATCGCGATGAAAGCAACGCAAACGCCAGCGATGATGCCCCTGCCGGTATCGGCCTTGGTCAGCGCTATGTAGACCTCCTGGCCGAGCTCGCGCGTACCCACCAGCGCTGTAATCACCAGCATTGACAACGCCATCATGATGGTTTGGTTTACGCCAAGCATGATGTGCGGCAACGCGAGGGGAATCTGTACCTTGCGCAGCAACTGGTTACGCGTGCAACCGGCTTGCCGCGAGGCCTCGATCAAGTAATCCGGAACCTGGCGAATGCCGTGATCCGTGTAGCGGATTATCGGTGTTATCGCGTAGGCGATTACCGCCAGCATCGCGGCAAAGTCGCCGACCCGAAACAGCATCACCACTGGCATCAGGTAAACGAAACTTGGCAGCGTTTGCAGGGTATCGATGATGACGCTGACAACGCGATGCACACGATCGTTTCTCGCCGCCAGGATACCGATTGGAATGCCGATGATACAGGCGATGACTACCGATAGGCCACACAGATAAAGCGTTACCATGGCCTTGGTCCACAGGCCCACCACGGCGATGAAGCTTGCCAGGCTTGCCGTCAGCAACCCTAACCGCGGTCCACCCAGTTGCCAGCCACCGAGTCCTACTATTGCGACCACCGCAACCCAGGGTAGCGACAACAGAAACCGCTTGAACGGCACCATGATGTTCAGCAACAGGAAATTCTTGAAGCTTTCCAACACTTCGAAAAAATTAACATTAATATAACGCACCAGGTCATCCCAGAAAGCCCCGGTCGTGATTTGCCAGTTCTCCGGGTAGGTTTGCAGCAATGGGAGATAATTTCCTATCAGCCAGGTAAGGCCGACCAAGACGGCAAACAGAATCGCGTGGGGATGCCGCACCCATAAACTCTGTTTTTGCATGCTGTGCATCGGTGGGGGCCGATTCGCGTAAGCCTGGCTGAGCCGATCGAGCGCAATGGCGAGCAGCGTAATGGCGACCCCGGCCTCGACACCCTCGCCGATTTTAAGGCGCCGCAGCGCGGTCAGCACATCGAAACCGAGGCCGCCAGCACCAATCATCGAGGCAATGATGACCATGTTCAGCGACAGCATAACGACCTGGTTTACCCCCACCATTAGCGAGCGCTTGGCTGACGGCAATAACACTTTCAATAACAGCTGGCGGCGCGAACAACCGGACATGGACCCTGCCTCGACCACTTCCGCACTAACCTGATCAAGCGCCAGCAAAGTGACCCGCACCATCGGGGGCATGGCGTAGATAATCGTCGCTATCATGGCCGATACCGGACTGAATCCAAACAGCAATAACACCGGCACCAGGTAGGCGAATACCGGCACGGTTTGCATCAGGTCGAGAACCGGAATCAGGGCAAGCCGAAACCGTCTTGAACGGTAGCCCTGGGTACCCAGTAGCACACCGCCAATCACCCCGATTGGTACCGCGATGACGATTGAACTGAGTGTTACCATCGCGCTGTCCCATTGGCCGAACACTACCAGGTAAGCAAAGCAGCCCCCAACCAGCAGCGCCAGTTTCCAGTCGCGCGCATAGTGCCCGAGCAGCATTACCCCGGCAATCAGCGCGACCCACGAAATCCGAGGGAACACGTGCACGGCATCGCTGCCGACACCTCTCAGGAAACCGGTCGAGAGCATACTTTTGACCAGCCAATAGGGTTGTTCGACCAGCCACGCGATCCAGCGGGTAAATTCCTTGAAGGTAAACAGACCCAGGTCGAAGCTGTTGATCAGCCATTTCATGAAGCTGGTAATCCAGCCGGCCAGGGGTATCTGCCAGGCACGGGGATAGTTGAACGCCCACGGTATCCATTCCTCTGCTATCACCAACAAGATGGTGACGACAATGGCTGCCAGCCATAGCAAATGCCAGCGATTGACCGACGGGGTCGATGCTTTGAAGGCCGATACTACGGCGTTCATCAGGTTTTACGCTGTGGCGCTACCAACAGGTCTACCACCACCTTACGCGCCAACGCGCCGATGGTTTCACCGCGTTCATTTTGCACGGCGAAAACGGCACCGCGATCGGCGTTGAGGATGCTTTCGAGCTGGGTTTCAATCGCTGCGCTCGCCTCGACAACGCCAGCAAAATCATCCGCATCGACTTCACACATTAGCGATTTCGCACTTAATACCTTGGCTCGAGGGATACCCTGGGTGAATTCCTCGACGTATTCGGTAGCCGGGTTCAGCACCAGCTGTTCAGGGGTGCCAATCTGGATGATGGCACCGTCTTTCATAATCGCGATGCGGTCCGCGAGCCGGATCGCTTCTTCAAAATCGTGGGTGATGAAGACGATGGTTTTGTGTAACACGTTCTGCAGGCGCATAAATTCATCCTGCATCTCGCGTCGAATCAGCGGATCCAACGCCGAGAACGGCTCATCCAGAAACCAGATATCGGGTTCGGCTGCCAACGAACGCGCAATGCCGACACGTTGTTGTTGACCACCCGAGAGTTCCCACGGGTAGTAACGTTCGCGTCCATCCAGACCGACCAGCTTGATGACTTCAAGCGCACGCTGCTCGCGCGCGGCCTTGCCGATACCCTGCACCTCCAGCGGCAATGCAACATTGCCCAGCACGTTGCGGTTCGGCAGTAACGCGAAATGTTGAAATACCATGCCCATCTTGTGACGTCGCAGATCAATCAGTTCGGCCTCGTTGGCCTTCATCAAATCCTGCTTTTCGAAGTAAATCTCGCCGGCGCTGGGTTCGATCAAGCGCGTCATACAGCGCAGCAAGGTCGATTTACCTGACCCCGACAAACCCATGATGACAAAAGTCTCACCGTCAAAAACATCGAAGCTGGCATCGCTCACGGCACTGATGTAGTTGCCATTATCGAGCGCGCCCTGGTCCACAGAGTCATCATCGGCAAAGAGGGCTTCGACCTTATCGCCAAACACTTTCCAGACGTGTTTGCAGCTGAGCTTGACCGCGGGGTCGATTGAGGGTGATTGGCTGGCAGATGGTGCCTGCGTATCTGACATTTGCACGTTACCGGGATTTGGCAAGAACTTCGCCTTTGGCATAGACAGCGACAGAGGACGGGGGTAATCCCTGCCCTCCGTCGCTAACAGAAGCTACTTGATCCAGGCCAGCCAGGTTGATTTATTGTCACCCATCCACTTGGCTACAGTATCATCGACAGACTTACCATCCAGATCCACTTCGACGATCATCTGGCTCATCGCTGCATTGTCGATTTTGAAATTGCGTACCGCTTTGTAAGCGCCCGGCCATTTCTTTTCACCAGCCTTCCAGCCGACCTTCTTGATCCAGCCGAAAGGTTTGCCGCAGTCATAGGCCATGTCCTTGTTCATACCCCAGCTCGGATCTTCGTAGCAGGCATCGGTATACTCGGGAAATTCGACCCATTCTCCGTCATACTTGGCGACCGCCCAGTGTGGCGCATAAACCCATAACAAAACTGGCGCCTTGCGTTGCACCGCCGACTCCAGTTCCGAGAACAAGGCCGCATCGGTACCTGCATGAACCACCTCATAATCCAGACCCCACGCTTCGACGCGCTCGTCGTCGAAACCTGCCCAGGTAACGGGGCCACCCAGATAGCGTCCCTTGGGTGCGGTTTCAGCGGTCGAGAAGGCCTTAGCGCATTTGTTTAATGCCTTCCAGTCGGGCAATCCGGGACAAAGTTCCTTCATGTACATCGGGTACCACCACTCCTCCTTGGCGTCCATCCCGGTTTCGCCAAGATCAACAGTATTTCCCGTAGCCAAGGATGCGTCCATCGCTTGTTTACCGGTGGTTTCCCACATTTCCATGGCAACATGCAGGTCACCGGATTCGAGCCCGGCAAACTGGGCAATATAATCCGCCTGCACATATTCGATGTTGTAACCGGCTTTCTTAAGTACCTCTCCCATGATCTTGGTGGTGAGATATTGTCCGGTCCAGTCGTGAAGTGTCAGTTTAATCGGGTCCTTGGACTCGGCAGCGCTTGCCGGCAGCGTCAGGGACAGGAATAAACCGACCAACAGGGTTCTTACTAGTAAGTAATTTGATTTCTTTTTCATCATTATTATCGCTCCTTTTGGTTGCACGTACCGGGGCCTTGCGAACAGTACGTGCGAATCTTTTTCGCAAATTTCCCACACCATGTCAACGGCATTTGGCCCGCAATCAGACATTACACCCATTTGCGGATATTAACCAACGAAGCCGGAATCGACATCATCGATGCTTGGCATTCGAAAACCGCGTATCTCCGGGCAGCCTATTCGCCGTCGATAGCGTTCACATGCTGCACAAAATCCGCGGAAGTCATCAATGATTTGCAGCGTTCGAAGCGCCCTGTCGAATAGGCCCAGAAATCTTCAGCCGGGTTAGCGTCGCTGTGCTGGATCAATCCCCACAGGGTCCACAACAGATCGCACATCGCTTTGTATATGACCATACGGCCGACTTCGGCCTTACTCGGCTCACCACCACAGTAAGCGCGCATTAATTCCATATCCTGTGCCGGCGTAAAACCGGCTTCTACGGAAAGATCTCCGAGGTCCCAGAGCGGGTCGTTCATGCCGGAGTACTCCCAGTCGACGATCCACATGCGTTCCCCGGAATCCAGAAAGTTTTCACACAGTGGGTCACAGTGGCAGGGCGCCAACTCGACCGAGTTCCGTTCCAGCGCTGCACGCACCGGCTGTGCTGACTCAACAACATCGGCATATCCTTCGGGTAGTTCGGCCTTGCGCTCATCAAGAATCGCAAGGTAGTCATCTATCATTGAGAACAGTTCAAATCGAAACTCGAACGGCTCCGACCAGTCATGCATTTGTTTTAATGCCCTGCCCGCGCGCGCTGCGGCCCCTTCCCGCTGTGCGAATTCCGTCGGAGTCATGGTTACACAATCATCGATGTATCGGGCCAACATGACGCCGGTTGCGGTATCAGCATAAATTACCTCTGCCGAAACCCCGGCCCGCGCCGCTACCCGGGCATTATGAATTTCCACCACGCGGTCAATATATTCCTCAGTTCCCTTGCCAGGGATTCGCAACGCATATCGATCCGAACCGGTATCGATAAAAAACACAAGATTGGTTAACCCACCCAGGCGTTCGATGGTATAACCGCCAGCTGCCAGGCCCTCTAGGCCGGGAATTGCCGTCAGAACCTCGTGGACCTGTTGCACATGGTCACTCATTTTCTCGTCCCCATAATAGAAAAATTCGTATTATTAGTTTTCTTTCACCGCGGTAAACAAGCCCCAGCGATGATGCCCCGCTGCCGAGCGTTCCAGTTTCTGCTGCCAGCTTTGTTGCAGTTTACCGACTGTTGCATCATCCAGCCCCGCTTGCTCGATGCGCAGCAGATCGGCACGTAGAATCTCGATAAATCTCGGCGTGATATCTGCGCCGATCACCTGCGAGAATCCAGCGTTTGAGATCAACCCGGAATACTCTTCGACCGTGTGCAGGCTGTACCCTCGATCCTCGACATAAGCACTGAATTCGGCATCCCAGGGCTTAGGGCCGCAGCAATAATCTGTGAACAACAGTTTGCCACCCTGGCGTAGCGCAGCCTCAAGAACTGAAAACAGCCGTGCCTTATCGGCGATATGCAAAAACACGTCTCGGCTGTATATTGCATCGTAGAAATCGCTGCGCTCCAACTCCAGGCAATCACCCCATTGCAGGTCCACTGCCGCAGACAGGCCGTTTGCCGCCAACTTCTCATTTGCCAGAGCGAGCATGTTTCGAGATAGATCGATACCGTCTACCTGTAGTTCAAATTCACTTGCCATGACAAAGGCGCTGCCACCAAGACCGCAACCAACATCAAGCACGCGTGCACCCGGCAAGAGCGCCATACGGTTGATCATTTCGCGCGCCATTTCCCGGCCGCCCGGACTGACGAAATCCTCACCATAAACTCGCTCATACTGAAGTATCGAGGTTTTAAGGTACTGCGATGAATCGAGGAAATCCTGTGTCACCTGCTTTAAATCGGTCATCTTTTCAACTGTTTTCCTGCGAAGACGCTTTGTTTTACTAGCATTTTGAGGCGAATTTTGTGCCAGATTCAGCCCGATTGCAAAAAAATCGAGGGCATATCGAGGTTTTAACGAGATGTTACGAAAATCACTAAATTCGTATTGCATTTTTGCTAACATATATTCTTTAGATTTTTGAATCAGGCGATATGTTAACTGTTATCTCACCCGCTAAAACCCTGGATTTTGACACGCCGACCGTAACGGATGCGTTTACCCAACCATCGCATTTGACCCAGTCGCGTAAGCTGGTGCGCCGCCTGCGTCAGCTGTCCGCGACCGATCTGTCGAAGCTGATGCGGGTAAGCAACAATATCGGCGAACTCAATCAACAACGCTTCAAAAGCTGGAAAACGCCGTTCAAGCCAGAAACAGCCCGCCAGGCATTGTTTGCGTTCAAGGGAGATGTGTATATCGGCCTGGACGCTTACAGCATGACGCCAGACAATGTCGATTTTGCCCAGGATCATTTGCGCATCCTGTCGGGCCTGTATGGTGTGTTACGTCCACTCGACTTGATGCAAGCCTACCGGCTCGAGATGGGCACCCGGCTCGATACGGACCAGGGAAAAAACCTGTACCAGTTCTGGGATGGACGCATTACCAGGACGCTGAACCAGGAATTGAAACAGTCGGCTTCGGGTACGCTGATTAACCTCGCATCAAAAGAGTATTTCAAATCGATAAAACCTAAATCGCTCAAAGCGAAGGTAGTCACCCCGGTTTTCAAAGATTACCTCAAGGGTGGTTATCAAATGATTGGATTTTTTGCCAAGAAGGCCCGCGGCATGATGGCGCGCTACTTGATCGACCACCAAATCGACAATCCCGAGGCACTCAAGGAATTCGATCGAGACGGTTATGCCTTTAACCCGAACTTGTCTAGTTCGCATGACTGGGTTTTTACCCGTAGACAGTAGTCTGCGGTTGATTCGGCGCTAGCCCATGGTTGAACTTACCCCATTTGGCCATCGAGTCCAGTTGATTTCAGGACTTATTGCGGCTTTAGCTGTGCTGGCGATTCTGATTGTTTCACCGGGCATCGATAGACAGGCCCGAACCACTCTTGAAAAGATTCAGAAACGTGGCTACATCAACATCCTCACGCTAAATAGCGCCACTACCTATTACCAGGACATCAGCGGTCCGAACGGCTTTGAATATCAACTCGCCAATTGGTTCGCTGAATCTATCGGCGTCAAAGCCCGCTTCATCACGGTTCCGAATTTCGCCGAACTCTACCCGGAACTTCTGTATGGTACGGGTGACATTGTCGCAGCCGGTTTATCCGAGAACGAATCAGACTTCAGTCGTTCTGTTGCCTATGGACCACGTTATTTCGAAGTCTCCAACCAGGTCCTGTATCGCAAGTTTCGCGCTGATCGACCTAAAAAGGTGCGTGACCTGATTGGTGGTTCACTTAAAGTCGTCAGCGGCACCGCCCACGTCAAACTTTTAAACGATCTTCTGATTCAATACCCCAAGCTGACCTGGAGCGAAGTTGATGATATCGCGACCGAAGAATTGATCGAACAGGTGGAGTCTGGAAATACCGACTTCATCCTTGCCGATTCACACGAAATTGCTCTGCAGCGTCGCTACTTTCCGGAACTACGCATTGCGTTTGAACTCGGAGATCCGCGTCAGTTGCGTTGGGCATACAATCTAACCGAAGACGACAGCCTGAAAAACGTGATCGAGGCTTTTTTCACGACCATAGAAAAAGATGGTCGCCTCGAACAATTGATACACCGACATTACAGTCACGTCGCCCATTTCAATTATTCGGACATTCGCACTTTTGCGCAGCGTATCGAAAGCCATTTACCACGATACGAAGCGCTTTTCAAAAGGGAGGCAGCAGTCGTGGGCCTGGACTGGCGCCTCCTGGCCGCAATCGGTTATCAGGAATCGCTTTGGATCGAGCGGGCCAAATCACCAACCGGGGTACGCGGATTGATGATGTTGACGCAAGACACGGCGAAACAGATGAAAGTCACGAACCGGCTTGATGCGGCCGAGAGCATTCGCGGTGGCGCAAAATATATCGCCAAAGTATTGAAAGGAATTCCTGAGCAGATTCCCGAGCCCGATCGTACCTGGTTTGCGCTAGCCGCATACAACGTCGGTCCCGGTCACGTCGAGGATGCCCGCATCATCACCGAGAAACGCGGAGGCGATCAAAATCGCTGGATCGACGTCAAGGAAAACCTGCCGTTGCTGGCTCGCAAGAAGTGGTACAAAAAAACCAGGTACGGCTACGCGCGCGGCTGGGAGCCGGTTAAGTACGTCGAAAACATCCGCCAGTATTACGAATACCTGATCGGATTCGAAACCCGGGCACTCCGCGAAAATGGCGAAATGAAACCGCCGAAGGAAGTTGCGCCACTCGCCCCGAGCCTGTAGATATTTTCCATCATTAATTGCGGATATATAACGTCATCCCCGCGTACGCGGGGGTGACGTAATAGACTTGCGGGAATGACTAGCTATTTCTTCGCGGCGCGTTTGTGTTCAAAAAATTGAGTTAGCAGCGCCGAGCACTCATTCGCCAAAATGCCTGACTCGACGTGTGGCTGGTGATTGAATTTCCCGGTTTCGAACAGGCGCTGTGCACTTTCGATCGCACCGGTTTTTGGCTCGACAGCGCCATAAACCAGGCGCCCTACTCTCGCATGAACTAGCGCACCGACGCACATAGTGCAGGGTTCCAGCGTGACATACAGCGTGGTTTCAGGAAGTCGATAATTGCCCAGTTTTTGCGCCGCCGCACGCAGCACTACGATCTCGGCGTGCGCGCTCGGATCACGAGCGCTGATTGGCTGATTATGGCCTGCGGCGATTAGTTCACCAGCGGCATCCACCAGTACCGCACCTACCGGAACTTCCTCCATCTCGGCTGCGATCTGAGCCTGCACGAGCGCCTGCTCCATCCAGGCTGCATCGCTTACTCCCACTCGATCGTACCTGGCGGTTTACCTGAAATGTCGTAAACCACGCGCGAGATGTCCTCGATCTCATTCATGATGCGCCGCGATACATGATCGAGGAAATGGTATGGCAGGTCCGCCCAGCGGGCCGTCATAAAATCGATGGTCTCAACTGCGCGCAAGCTCACCACGTAGTTATAGCGTCGTCCGTCACCGGTAACGCCAACCGACTTGACCGGAAGGAATACTACAAAAGCCTGTGAAACCTTGTCGTACAAATCGTGGTTACGCAATTCTTCGATAAAAATATGATCGGCAAGACGCAGCGTATCGGCAAACTCCTTGGTCACTTCACCCAAAATCCGGACTCCAAGCCCAGGCCCTGGAAATGGATGGCGATACACCATATCACGCGGGATTCCGAGTTTGACCCCGATTTGACGGACTTCGTCCTTGAACAGTTCACGCAGCGGTTCAACCAGGCCAAGCTTCATGTCTTCCGGCAAGCCACCGACGTTATGATGCGATTTGATCAAATGCGCCTTGCCGGTCGACGCGCCTGCGGATTCAATGACATCAGGGTAGATGGTGCCCTGTGCGAGCCATTTCGCGTTGTCCAGTTTTTCGGCTTCCTCTTCGAAAATCTCGATAAAGAGGTTGCCGATAGCCTTGCGTTTGTGTTCCGGATCACTCAAACCGGTGAGGCTCGCCAGAAAACGCTCCTCGGCATCGACGCGAATCACATGCACCCCCATGTGGTCGGCAAACTGTTCCATTACATGGTCACCTTCGCAGTAACGCAGCAATCCGGTATCGACGAAAATACAGGTGAGCTGATCACCGATCGCCTTATGCAACAACGCCGCCACGACTGATGAATCGACACCACCTGAAAGCCCGAGCACAACTTCGTCCTGCCCTACCCGGGCGCGAACATCGGCAATAGAGGCATCGATAATATTGGCCGAGGTCCACTCGGATGCGCAGCCGCAAATCTGGTGCAAGAAGCGTGCATAGATCGCAGCCCCCTGCCGCGTATGCGTGACTTCGGGATGAAACTGCAATCCATATATATGACGGTGTTCATCCGCCATACCGGCGATTGGCGCGCTGTCGGTACTCGCCATCAGCTTGAAACCAGGCGGTAATTCGGCAACCCGGTCACCGTGCGACATCCACACATCCAGCATGCCGTGACCTTCCTCGGTTACGTGATCTTGGATATCGCGCAACAATTCGGTGTGTCCGCGGGCACGAACACTAGCGTAACCAAACTCGGCCTTGCCGACATTTTCCATTTTCCCACCGAGCTGCTGAGCCATGGCCTGCATGCCATAACAAATACCCAGGATCGGTACCCCGAGCTCGAACAATTCAAACGGGACTTCGGGTTTGACGCTTTCGAGTGTCGATTCGGGGCCCCCAGAAAGGATAAATCCATGAGCACCAAAATCACCGATATGCTCGAAATCGGCATCCCAGGGGAAAATCTCGCAGTAAACACCGGCTTCACGTACCCGGCGGGCAATTAACTGGGTGTATTGAGATCCGAAATCCAGGATCAGGATTCTATCGTCGTGCAGATCTGACATAGGATTTACACCTGGTAGTTAGGTGCTTCCTTGGTGATCGTCACGTCGTGCACATGTGACTCACGCATTCCGGCATTGGTGACCTGCACGAATTCAGGACGAGTACGCAATTCCTCGATGGTGCCGCAGCCGACGTAGCCCATGCTTGAACGCACTCCGCCCAGTAACTGGTGGATGGTATTTGTCAGGGGTCCCTTGAAAGGCACACGGCCCTCGACACCCTCAGGCACGAGTTTCTCGTCGGCGCTGTCGGCCTGGAAATAGCGATCGCTAGAGCCTTTTTGCATCGCCGAAATCGAACCCATGCCGCGGTAGGATTTGTAGGAACGTCCCTGGAACAGTTCGACCTCGCCCGGCGCCTCCTCGGTCCCGGCAAACATGCTGCCAATCATGACCGTATGGGCACCGGCGACCATTGCCTTGGCCACGTCTCCAGAGAAACGGATACCACCGTCGGCAATGACCGGCACCCCGGTTCCTTCCAGTGCTTCGGAAACGTTGCTGATTGCCGAAATCTGCGGAACGCCGACGCCTGCGACGATACGCGTGGTGCAAATCGATCCGGGACCGATGCCAACCTTAACTGCATCAGCACCCGCTTCGACCAGGTCCCGTGCCGCCGCCGCGGTCGCAATATTGCCACCGATCACCTGGACTTCAGGGAAGCCCTGTTTTATCCAGGCAACCCGTTCGAGTACGCCCCGGGAATGGCCATGCGCGGTATCGACCACGATGACATCCGCCTCGGCTTCGACCAGAGCATGCACTCGATCGTCTGTATCAGAACCGGTACCGACAGCCGCGCCAACACGCAAACGGTCCCACTCGTCGGTGCAGGCAAGTGGATGAACGCTTGACTTGGTAATATCCTTAACCGTAATCATGCCCTTCATCTGGCCTTTTTCATTCACTACGAGAACACGCTCGATGCGATGACGGTGCAACAGTTCGATTACTTCGGATTTTTCAGCACCTTCGCCGACTGTGACAAGGTTATCGCGGGTCGTCATGATCGATGAAACCGGCTGATCGAGCTGTGTTTCGAAACGCAGATCACGCTTTGTGACGATACCGATCAATCCATCGCTGCCGATCACTGGCAAGCCTGAGATTTTGCGCTCCTGGGTTAGCTTGATGACATCGCGCACCGGGGTGTCCGGGCTGATTGTAATCGGATCCTTGATGACGCCGCTTTCATACTTTTTCACGCCGGCGACCTCGGCGGCCTGTTGTTCGATCGAAAGGTTTTTGTGAACGATACCGATGCCGCCTTCCTGCGCAATGGCTATTGCTAACCGCGATTCGGTTACCGTATCCATTGCGGCAGAAACTAACGGAATATTGAGATCAATATCCCGGGTCAGGCGAGTCTTCAGCACTGCGTCGTTTGGCAGGATCTCGGACTTCGCGGGCACCAGCAAAACGTCG
>CAXMNA010000194.1:0-9001 GCA_964194715.1 uncultured Gammaproteobacteria bacterium | reverse complement strand
TGGACGAGAGAGGTCGACCCGACCACATCGGCATGGAGCAAAACGGCTAACTTGCGCACAGGCGTTTGTGTCACTGCAGAAGAGCCTCGTCTCTCGGATTCTGGAACGGTGCTCCGAGATACTATCGCGTGCACCAAATGGTAGCCAGCGAATATCGGTTATAAAGAATCAAACCGCCCGTGCAATTCTATTACTTTACGAATAACCGAGTATCCGCATATGGCCGTTCCGCGACACCAGAAAACATGACAGCAGCGTCTGCTTTTGGGAAAACAAAAACTCAGAAATCAATAATTAGCTGCTACTAAAAACTCAACGCAGACCTGGCTGCATTTATTTAAAAATTCATTCTCGAGAAAGCGGGAATCTTATAAAGCGCCACTCCTGCAAGATACCGGGTCGCGCTGCGCTTGCCCGGGATGACAGGGTAAATTGTCATCCCCGCCGGGTGCGGAACACTTAGCGGGGATCTTGAAATGACGGCGATCGTAAAGAGCAGACCCACTTCGCTGCAGGTATACTGGTTACTGATTTATATCAGATCCTGCAAGCATTGCTCGAGGATATCCATCCCTTCATTGACCAGCGCATCGCTGATATTCAGCGCGGGCAGGAAGCGAATAACATTACCGCGCATGCCGCAGCTGAGCAGCGCCAGGCCATTTTCGTAGGCACGTCCAATTAACGCTTTGGTCAGGTCTGCGTCCGGTTGCTCGGCATCCCCGTTTTTAACCAGCTCCATCGCCATCATCGCGCCATGGCTGGTGCGCAGGTGGCCGATGTTCGCCGGGAATTTCGCCTGCAACGCTTCCAGGCGCTTTTGAAATACCTCGCCAACGTGATTAGCCGCCGCGGCCAGGTTTTCTTCGTCGATTACATCGATCATCGCCAACCCGGCAACGCAGCCGAGCGGTGAACCGGCATAGGTGCCGCCGAGCCCACCGGCTAGCGGTGCATCCATGATGTCGGCCTTACCCACCACCGCGGCGATCGGGAAGCCATTGGCCATACCCTTGGCCACCGTCATCAGGTCGGCTTCGATGCCGGCATATTCGCTGCAGAACATTTTTCCGGTGCGCGCAAATCCGGTCTGGATTTCGTCAACGACCAAAACGATTCCATGGTCATCGCAAAGCGCGCGCAGGGCCTGCATGAATTCAATCGGGGCAGGGTAAAAGCCGCCTTCACCCTGTACCGGTTCGACGATAATTGCGGCGACATCGACAGGCGCGATATCGGCCTTGAACAGGTTATCCAGTCCTTTGAGTGCGTCTTCAACTGATACACCGTGATATTCGATCGGGAAAGGTGCGTGGTAAATCTCGGCCGGGAATGGGCCGAACAGGTTCTTGTAAGGGGTAATCTTGCCGGTCAGGCCCATAGCGAGCATGGTTCTGCCGTGAAAACCACCGTTAAAGGCGATAACGCCACGCCGCCCGGTGTGGGCGCGTGCAATCTTGACTGCGTTTTCGATCGCTTCGGCGCCTGTGGTGACGAATATTGATTTTTTCTTGCTAGGCCCGGGTGCCAGTTCGTTTAGCTTTTCGGCCAGCCGTACCGAGCTGTCGTATGGAGTTACCATGACACAGGTATGGCTGAATTTCTCAAGCTGTTCGGCTACCGCTGCGGTTATTTTCGGATGGCAATGGCCAGCCGAACAAACGGCGATGCCGGTGCCGAAATCGATATAACGGTTACCTTCCACGTCCCACAATTCGGAACCGAGCGCACGCTCGACATATACCGGCGCGATATTCCCCTGGCCACGGGGTACGGCATCTTCCTTGCGTGCTTGCCACTCTTTATTGGAGAGTCCTGCAAATTCGGTCACTTTTAATTTTGCGTTACTCATTTGTCAATCCCACCCATGCACATGTATTTAATTTCAGTGTAATCATCGAGGCCGTACTTCGAACCTTCGCGGCCCTGCCCAGATTCCTTGACACCACCAAAGGGCGCCATTTCGTTGGAGATTATGCCTTCGTTGATGCCGACGATGCCATATTCGAGGCTCTCGGCGACCCGCCAGATGCGCCCAATGTCACGCGAATAGAAATAGCAGGCGAGGCCAAACTCGGTATCGTTCGCCATCTGAATGGCTTCGTCCTCGGTATCGAACTTGAACAAGGGTGCGATCGGCCCGAAGATCTCTTCACGAAATACGCGCATTTCGCCATTGACGTTGGTCAGGATGGTGGGCTCAAAGAAATTGGTTCCAAGCTCGGAGCGGTTACCCCCGACGACCATATTTGCACCCTTGCTAAGTGCGTCGGCGACGAAGGCTTCCATATCGTTGGCAGCCTGCTCGGTGATCAAGGGTCCGACGGTAACACCCTCCTGCGTGCCATCACCCATTTTAAGACCACTAACGGCGGTCGCCAGTTTATCGGCAAAGGCATCGTAGCAGCCTGCCTGAACCAGGATTCGATTCGCACAAACGCAGGTCTGGCCGGCATTTCGATATTTGCTGATTAGTGCGCCCGCGACGGCTGCATCAAGATCGGCGTCGTCGAAGACGATGAAAGGTGCATTGCCACCCAGTTCCATTGAAGTTCGTTTTACGGTCTGTGCGCACTCGGCCATCAATTGTTTGCCAACCGGGGTCGATCCAGTAAAGGTCAGCTTGCGGACGATCGGATTCGAGGTGAGTTCTTTGCCGATTGCTGCGGTTTCACCGGTTACCATGTTGATAACGCCTTTTGGAATCCCGGCACGCTCGGCCAGCTCGACAAACGCGTAGGCAGATAACGGGGTTGCATTGGCCGGCTTGCAGACCACGGTACAGCCCGCAGCAAGCGCCGGTGCAATTTTCCGGGTCAACATCGCATTGGGAAAATTCCACGGGGTGATGCAGGCAACCACACCGACCGGCTGCTTGATACAGATGATGCGCTTGTCGTTGGAAGGTTGCGGGATGGTATCTCCATACATGCGCTTGGCTTCCTCTGCAAACCACTCTATGTAGTTGGCGCCGTAGGCGATTTCACCACGGGCCTCGGCCAGCGGCTTACCCTGTTCCAGGGTCATAATCATTGCCAGGTCTTCCTGCGCTTCCATCATCAGGTTGAACCACTTGCGCATGCATGCCGCACGCTCTTTTGCGGTTCTGTTACGCCATTCGGGGAAGGCGGCCGCGGCAGCTTCAATCGCGCGTCGGGTTTCGGCGGTACCGCACTTGGCGACTTCGGCGATCACCTCGCCATTGGCTGGATTAGTTACCGGCACGGTTGCGCCGCTGTCTGCATCTACCCATTGCCCATTGATGTAGGCCTGGGTTCTGAGCAGGGACTGGTCGGATATTTGAATACTCATGTGCTTGATCCCAAGAAATTTTCCGGAAAGGCGAGAAGCATAACGATTTCGCCTGTAGGCGACAACGAATTTAGATTAGTAGCGGTGAAACTTTCCTTCATTCCCGGGATTCCTCTGTTAGAATGTCACGGGCGTAAACGATAGGATCTGATATGCCTGACACTGGAGCCCCCCCCAACAGGAAATCGCGCACTAACCTGGATTTTTATCACAGTCCCACCCAGCTACGTTTCGATACCTGGAATCGCCTCGAAGAGCACGCCAGCCGCTTGCGTGAAAAACACATGCGCAAGGCCGATGTTGCCGCACTCGTCAAAAAAATCAGAGAAGAGATAACCCTGCTGGAAACCATCGAAGACTACACTGCATTTCCCTCACAGGAAGACGTCAAGTTGCTGTGGCAACTATTCGAGCAGCAGGACTTTGATCTGCTTTCACGCATTGTCACCCGGATCGTACGCGCGCTTACCGGTGGTACTTATCGTTCACGTCATATCAATCTGCGCGTGCCGACCGAACTCGAAGATAAGGACGAGGCCGCCCAGTATTTTGATGAAGAGCGTCATCAGCAGCGACCTTATTTCGAGGTGCTGTTTGTCGACGAAAGCGGACCGGAAGATGTCAAGCGCTTGCGTGAAAGCTTACATGATCTGAGGCGACCGGAAGATCAGTTCATCTACGATATTGTCGTGGTTCCGAGTTTCGAGGATGCCTTGATTGCGGTACTGTTCAATTACAATATCCAGGTCGCGGTGATCCGTTACGGATTTCCTTTACGCTCGGTCAATCACCTCGAAATCCTGCAGCGCTACCTCGCCCGAATCGATGAGTCTGAATATGAAGATGCACTCGATAGCGAACGCGGTCCGTTGCTGGGTCACTGGTTAGCCGAGCTGCGCCCGGAGCTCGACCTATACCTGGTTACCGATGCCGCGGTTGAGGATATCGCCGGTAATGTGACGCAAAAATTCTCGCGCATTTTTTACCAGCAGGAAGACTATCTGGACCTGCACCTGAATATTCTGCGGGGCATCCAGACGCGTTACCAGACGCCTTTTTTTACCGCGTTGCGAAAATACAGCCGGCAGCCAACCGGGGTTTTTCATGCGATGCCGATTTCACGCGGCAAATCGGTGACCAAGTCACACTGGATCAAGGACATGGTGCAGTTTTACGGCATGAACATTTTTCTCGCTGAAACCTCGGCAACCTCGGGTGGACTCGATTCGTTGCTGCAGCCGCACGGACCGATCAAGAAAGCCCAGGAATTGGCGGCACGTGCGTTTGGCGCCAAGCGCACCTATTTTGTCACCAATGGCACCTCGACCGCGAACAAAATCGTGGTGCAGGCGCTGGTCAGACCGGGTGATATCATCCTGGTCGATCGCGACTGCCATAAATCGCATCACTACGGCATGGTGCTTGCGGGCGCCCACGTCTGCTATCTCGACTCCTATCCATTGAATGACTATTCGATGTATGGTGCAGTGCCGCTCAAGGAAATCAAGCAACAACTGTTGTTGTATAAAAAGGCTGGTCTGTTGCAAAAGGTCAAGATGCTATTGTTGACTAACTGCACCTTTGACGGCGTTGTCTATAACGTGGAGCGAGTCATGGAAGAGTGTCTTGCGATCAAACCCGATCTGATCTTCCTCTGGGACGAAGCCTGGTTTGCATTCGCGGGCTTTACTCCGACCTATCGTCGTCGTACCGCGATGGCGACTGCGAAACGACTCAAGGCACGCTATCGCAGTGAAGAGTACGCTTTGGAGTACGCCGACTACATTAAACGCATCGCCAAATTAAAGGATGCCGACCTCGTCGATGAGCGTTTGCTGCCAGACCCGGACAAGGTTCGTGTGCGCGCCTATGCAACACAGTCGACCCACAAGTCGCTGACGTCGCTGCGCCAGGGCTCGATGATTCATGTCTATGATCAGGACTTCAACTACAAGGTACAGGAACCGTTTGTTGAAGCTTTCATGACGCATACATCAACTTCGCCCAATTACCAGATTCTGGCGTCGCTCGATATCGGCCGTCGCCAGGTTGAACTGGAAGGTTTTGAAATGGTGCAAAAGCAAATCGAGCTGGCGATGGCGATTCGCGAACGGGTCGCGTCGCATCCGTTGCTCAATCGCTATTTTCGGTTCCTGTCGGCCAAAGACATGATTCCGGAAGAATATCGACCGTCGGGCATCGGCAGTTATTTTGATCCGGAAAAGGGCTGGCGCAACACGAGTATGGAAGAGGCCTGGGCGACCGACGACTTTGTTATCGATTTGTCACGCCTGACACTTTACATCGGGCTCACCGGGGTTGACGGCGACACCTTCAAGAACGAATACCTGATGGACAAGTACGGTATCCAGATCAACAAAACCTCGCGCAACACCGTGCTGTTCATGACCAATATCGGCACCACTCGAAGCTCGGTCGCTTTTCTGATCGAGGTGCTGGTTAAAATTGCGACCGAACTGGAGCAGGATCGTGAAGACGCGAGCCGGGTTGAGCGCAAGTTAATCGATAAAAAAATAAAGTCATTATCCAAGGATCTGCCACCACTGCCCGACTTCAGTTACTTTCATGCCGCGTTTAGCCCGGGGGCCACGAAAAAAATCAAGACCAGCGAAGGTGATATTCGCAGCGCCTTCTTTTTAGCCTATGACGATGAAAACTGCGAGTACATGACCATCGACGAGGAAACCATTGGCGTCGCAATTAAGTCCGGTCGTGAATTGGTATCCGCCAGTTTCGTAACGCCTTATCCGCCGGGTTTTCCGGTACTGGTGCCGGGGCAGGTTATCAGCGAGCAGATTCTTGCTTTCATCCGTGCGCTCGACGTCAAGGAAATCCACGGTTACGAACCCGAAATCGGCTTGCAACTGTTCACCGAAGAAGCCCTGCAAAAACTCCAGGATTAATCCCGGCCAACGATTACTCCTGTCCTGCTGTTATGATGTCCTTTTCCACTCTAACAAATACAAATAAACCAAAGCGGAAATTCAATGAGGATATTCAAACACTTGCACCAACCACAAATCACCAAAAAATTTAAAAAGGCGCGCCCTCTAATATATTAGAAGGCCTTCGGCCTTCTAAATAGGCTGTTATGCGCGATACGGTTGACTAATAGAATCTATTTTCGCGCTTCAATATGACGATTCAACTGGTAGATTTTCCTCGAGCCAATGTTGCTTGCCTTCCACGTACTTAAAGACATTCGTAAAACCCATTTGTTGCAATTCGTCTGTAGCAATTTTCGAGTTTTGGCACTCGCTGCTGGCGCAATACACAACAATCAAGGCGTCTTTGTCAGGAAGCATATTGGGAGCCTTGCTGCTTATCTCATCGTGCGGAATATTTATGGCACCCGGTAAGTGTTCAGTTTCAAAGTATTTCTTTGGTAGTGCCTCGACTAATGTCATATTCTTTTGTTTATCGAGCTTGTCTTTTATTTGTTCACGAGTAATTGTATTGGTCATCTTAGATTCTCACTGGAAAAATAGTTGCAAATGCAACCTTTAAAAGTATAAATCTAAATGGTTGCAATTACAACTATAATCTTTTAATCTTTTCCAATATGAATTCGGAGCCCACAGAAACTGCGATTCGCGCCTGGATACAAATACATCGATCGCATCGAATTCTACTAGAGATTGTAGAGGCTTCGCTTAAAAACAGCGGGCTACCGCCATTAGATTGGTATGATGTTCTGCTTGAGCTACATCGAGATAAAGGCACGGGACTACGCCAATACGAAATTGGTGAAAAAGTACTGTTAAATAAACACAATCTATCGCGATTAATTGACCGGTTGGAGAATAAACGGCTCGTTAGCCGTAACTCATGTGCGGAAGATGGGCGAGGTAACCAAATCGTTATCACTGCCGAGGGAGAAAAGATGCTAAACGAAATGTGGCCTGTATATAGCAGATCCATACAGGACTGTTTCGGTGCCAAATTGAATTTAGATGACCGCGCTGAATTGTGCCGAATTCTGGATAAAGTGTTCAGTCAAAATAAGAGCAAATAGAATTATGTCGACCGCACATAACAAGCGCATGCAGTCGGATTTGCAAACCGCTGTGCGCTTTGCAAGCCGCTGATGCGAGGCGTTATGAGGCATAAGCAATGCTGAGAAATTTCGCTCTATCACTTATCGCTTTGCTTTCCGTCGAAGCATTTGCCGAAGTGCTAACGATTGAGAAACGATCTCACACGATTGACGGAGTAACCAGCCATTATGTGTTGGAAGTAGATGTCGAAGATATAATAATGACACCGAAGCTTGATCCCGCTATAGACGAGCTCCCAATGTCAATAAGCAAAGCAATAAATCTTGCAATGTCTAAATACAAAGAAAACTATAAATCCGAACCATGGGGGATTGCATCCGTATCTCTAAACCACTTTCCAAGCTGGGACTATAAAGATCGTTGGTATTTTAAAGTTGTTATTACGGGAAATCCTCATGTAAGTGTGGTTGTGTTGTTTAATGAAAAGGTTGTCTTTCCAAACAAACAATAAAATGCCTCATAACAAGGCGTTGCAGACGGATCGCCAAACCGCTACGCGGTTTGTCGACCGCTGAACGCGTGCGTTATGTGTTCTTATGATTCAGATACGTAGATACAGAGAAGGTGAGGAAGAAAGTCTTCGGCAGCTATGTCGGGACACTACTTGTCTGGTAAATGTTAATGAATATGGAAAATCACTTGTTGAGAAATGGGCTTCGAGACTAGACAACAGAGTCGATTGGAAAGAACGCGTCAAATACAAAAACCCATTTGTTGCCGAGATTGATGGAGAAATAGTTGGATTTGCCGAACTTACTATAAAAGGAAATATTAGTGCGTTCTATAGCCACCACCTTTGGCAAAATAAAGGTATAGGTAGCGCGTTGCTAGAAACCATTTCCGAAGAAGCCGATAGTTTAAGAATTAAAACCATCCAAGTTGAGTCGAGTATTACCGCAAGCAAATTTTTTATAAGTCGAGGGTTCGATAAAATCGAGGAAAAGACAACTTTAACTGATGGGCTTCCTTCAAGGAGTATTTTACTTCAACAGACACGAACACATAACAAGCGCATGCAGACGGATCGCCAAACCGCTATGCGGTTCGTCGACCACTGATGCGAAGCGTTATGCGATTTCTGAAGGTCTTACTGCATTAGAGGAAAACACTATATGAATTCTATCCCGCCCGTGGTTATAGTCAGTCGTATTACGATCTACTGGTTACTGCTAACCTCAATTGGTTTATTGCTTTCCGCATGTGCCACATCAATTCCATCACAGAAACCGGCTGGATTTTCCTATACAGAAACCACCATTGATGACATTCACGCCGCAATAAAAGATCAAACCATCGACTGTGAGGCAATTACTAATGGGTTCCTCAATCGCATTAAAAAGTACGATGAAATCAGTAATCTAAATTCCATCATTTATATTAATCCCAATGCGATCAAAAAAGCCAAAGCCTTAGACATAAATTACCGAAAGACGAAAACGATGCAGAGTTTGCACTGTGTCCCCATCATTTTGAAAGATAACTTTGATACCGCCGATATGCCAACCGAAGCCGGCTCCATCGCTTTGTTTGGGTCTATTCCTCCAGATGATGCCTATATGGTTAAAAAACTGCGGCAGGCAGATGCCATTATCATCGCCAAGTCCAACATG
>CAXMNA010000193.1:0-2174 GCA_964194715.1 uncultured Gammaproteobacteria bacterium | reverse complement strand
GGTCGTCTGGTGCCTCGTGTTAATAAGGCTTGTCTTGCTGGCGGTGCAACAAGTTGTCTCACCCGACCAGTCGGACACTCACCTGGTTTCGGTAACCGATGCCGTGGCGAAACAGATATTGGCCTGGACCGTGATCCTGGCGGCATCCCTGGTACTGCCGCAGCCGATGATCAAAGTTGCGGTCGATTTTGGTGCGGATGCCGAAACCAATCTGTTGCTGCGCGTAATCTTTGGCGGGGCATTTGTTGCCTTGCTGATCGTGCTCGTAATTCGCCTGCGTCATTATGGCGCAGAATTGATCGCAGGCGCGGAGACCGAAAGCGGCAGTATCCGCCAGGGGCTGGCGCGTATCTGGTGGATGCTGACGATTATTTACATCCTGCTGATCTGGTTCATGGCCGTCGGCAAGCTGGCGGCGACCGGTGAATCGTCGCTGGTCCTCGGTCTGGGCAGCATGTTGCTGTTCGTATTGATCCCCTATCTCGATATGGGCCTGCAATGGCTGATCACCCGTTACTTCGAATATAAAGAGGAAGAGACACCACCCGGGGAAGCGCCTGCTGCAGATGAGACGGGTGAAGCGAACCCACCCGCCGCAGCCCTGGTCGAGCCAGATACACATACAGACCTGGAGGCAACCGCGCCGGACATCGAGACCAGCGCGCAGGCTTACGAACCCGGTTATATCACCACCGCGCTGCGCTACGCCAGGGTCTTAATGGTGCTGGCGATCCTGGCAATATTCCTGCGCCTTTGGGACATCGATCTCAGGGCCATCAGTGCACAGCTTCTTGGCCAGCGTTTCGCGAGTGCATTGTTTGATATCGGCATCACTGTCTTACTGACCTGGGCTTTATGGGGCGTGATCCGCATCTCGATCGAACGCAAACTCGACGATGGCAAGGGGGCAGCAGAAGAAGAGGAAGGAGAGTCCGACGCCGGTGGGCTCGGTGGTACCCGGGTCGAAACCATCCTGCCGTTGATTCGTGTTTTCATCAAGATTACGTTGATCGTGATGGCGGTGCTGATCTCGCTGTCCGCACTGGGCGTCAATATCGGACCACTAATCGCGGGCGCGGGTGTCGTTGGTATCGCGATCGGTTTCGGCGCGCAGACACTGGTGCGCGATATCGTCTCGGGATTTTTTTACCTAATCGATGACGCGTTTCGCATCGGCGAGTACGTCGTTATCGACCAGATTCGGGGTACGGTGGAAAAAATATCGGTGCGTTCGTTTCAGTTGCGCCACCACAATGGCCCGGTGCATACCATTCCCTACGGCGAAATCCGCAGCCTGACCAACTGGAGCCGTGATTGGGCGATCATGAAGTTCGAGCTGCGCATACCCTTCGAGACCGACATCGATATGGTGCGTAGAATTATTAAACAGGTGGGACTGGATATGAAGGAGGACCCGCTTTTCGGGCCTATCATATTGCAACCGTTAAAATCCCAGGGCGTCAACCGGATGGACGATTCGGCGCTGATCATCCGCTGCAAATTTACCGCGATCCCGGGTCAGCAATACCTGATCCGGCGCGAAGCGTTTACCCGCATCCAGCGGGTGTTTGAAGAGAAAGGCATCCAGTTTGCGCCGCGCCGAGTACTGGTTGAGGCGACGACACCGCAAGAAGCAATAAAAGGAGCAGCAGCCGTCCTCGACCAGGAAGGCGAAGGCGAGACCGCGCCGCAAAAAAATCAGTCCGATCAATAAACCGGCAATGAAATTACCCATGAACCAAACCAAATTGTTAAAAACAATCACTCTGACCCTAACTGCGCTAATGATATCGGCCTGCGCCAACACCAGGCCAGTCGGAGAGTGGCGTAACGAACAATTTACGGGCAAGTTGAACAATATTCTGATTATCGGCGTCACCTCGCGCTCGACGCGGCGACGGGTATTCGAGGATAAGTTTGTTGACGGGCTCGCGGCATTGATGGTTAACGCGACCCCCAGCTACGAGCTGATTGAATCTTCGCTGTTCCTGTCGCGAGCGGTTGTCGAAAATGCTATCAAGGGGCAAGACATCGGTGCGGTACTGGTCACGCGCCTGGCGGGTATCAAGGAAAAGGAAGTTTACCGCCAACCGGACAATCAGGATGAAAATCTAAGCTATTTCAGCTATTACGATAAATCCTTTCAACAAGCAAACGATGGCTATTACGCGCAA
>CAXMNA010000192.1:0-1513 GCA_964194715.1 uncultured Gammaproteobacteria bacterium | reverse complement strand
TGCTCGACTTCCGCGCTGCTTTCGAGCAAATGCAGGGAGAAGCTGATCACTGGTTGACTGAGGAGTATGATTAGAAATCCAAAAGCGAAGGCGAGTAAAAGTACTCGTAACAGCGTATCCGAGAGGGCTTGCTGGTGGTTTGCCCCATGCGCACGGGCAACAAAACCGGTGGTGCCCATGCGCAAAAACCCGAAACCCCAGTAAAGAAAACTGAAAATCAGCGCACCAAGCGCTACCGCACCTATCGACTGGGGTTCGGGTAGGTGGCCGACCACCGCGGTATCGACCGCGCCAACCAGCGGCACCGAAATATTCGAGATGATAATCGGGCCGGCGAGCGCCCAGATTTTACGATGGCTGATCGGATTTGTCGGAATCATCCAGGACTACTTTATCGGGTGCTTCAGCGTGTGCTGACAGGTAAAGCTGGTTCGAGGTTGCCTGGGTTGCAGGCACCGCGACGAAAGGCTTGCGTTTATCCGGACTACCGTCACGACGGCGTTTAACAGTTGCGAATAACGCGAGCAGCAAGCTGACCAGTGTATAGTAGGCGAATAATCCCTGCGCACCCATTAACGCCATAAACTGACCCGCGATTATCGGCCCGATACTGGCGCCCGCACCGTAGGTTATCAGCAATCCGCCTGCTACCTGTACCCTCTGTTCGCCGTCGGCCAGGTCGTTCACAGTTGCTGCAGAAAGCGAGTAGATGGTAAACAGAAAAGCACCAAATACCCCTACAATCACCAACATTAAACGAAAATCTACCACCTGGGTCATGGCGAAGGCAGCGAGTGCGATGACCAGCGGAATAACCACCAGCAATGGCCCACGGCCAATTCGATCAGACAGGTGCCCCATCGGCAGCTGGAGCAATATACCACTCATGATGATAGTCGCCATAAACAGCGAAAGGCTGGTCTCGGACAGGCCCATATTGACCGCAAATACCGGTCCCAGGCCAAATACACTGGCATTGATTAAGCCAGCACAAAACACCCCGACCACACCCAATGGCGCCATTCGGTATAGCGAAATCAACGGCATGCGAGTAGTTGTAGGCATTACCGGTGCCTTCGCCCTGGTCAGCAGTACCGGTATTAGCGCCAGTGAAAAGATAACCGAGGCGAGGCTGAATAACTGGTATTGTGAGGGATCACCCAACGCGAATAAAAATTGCCCACAACCGGCGGCAAAATAATTGGTGGCCATGTAAAAAGACAATACCCGGCCACGATTTTGATTGCTCGCGCGCGTGTTCAACCAGCTTTCGGTGACCATAATCAGGCCCGCCATGCAAAACCCTGACAGCATGCGCAAGACCATCCATCCACCCACCGAAATCCATATCGGGTGGAGTAGCGCGGAAACTGACATTAACGAGGCAAAGGCGGCAAAAGATCGAATATGACCGACCCGCGCTACGATTCTTCCGGCAAAAACCCCGCCGCATAACAATCCCAAAAAATAGCAGGCGACAATAACCCCGAACAGGTCCGCAGAGAAGCCTTCG
>CAXMNA010000191.1:0-2798 GCA_964194715.1 uncultured Gammaproteobacteria bacterium | reverse complement strand
TCCAGAGTCATTCTGGGCCGAAAAGGCCAAACTGGTGCCCTGGTTCAAGGAGCCGCAAAATATTCTCAGTACCGACGAGCACGGTATACATCGCTGGTTTGCCGATGGTGAAATGAACACCTGCTATATGGCGCTCGACCACCATGTTGAGAACGGACGCGGTGATCAGGCGGCGTTGATTTACGATTCCCCGGTAACCGATCAGAAGCATACATTCAGCTATAACGAATTGCTCGACGAGGTCGCGCTCTGCGCCGGTATGTTGCAAATGCAGGGAGTCGCTAAGGGCGACCGCGTGGTGATTTACCTGCCGATGATTCCAGAAGCCGTCATTTCGATGCTTGCCTGCGCGCGACTCGGCGCCATTCACTCGGTTGTATTTGGCGGATTTGCGGCGCCGGAGCTGGCAGTCAGGCTCAACGATGCCGAACCAAAAGTCGTATTAACGGCTTCCTGTGGTATCGAAGTCAATCGCGTCATCGAGTACAAACCGCTGATCGACGAAGCGATTCGAATCGCCAGCCATAAACCCGATACCTGCATTGTCCTGCAACGCCCACAGGCAGTCGCTGAAATGCAGCCGGGTCGCGATATCGACTGGTCAGAAACCCTGGCATCCGCCAAACCCGCGGAATGCGTACCGGTCAAGGGAACAGATTTGCTATATATCCTCTACACATCCGGCACCACTGGTAAACCCAAGGGTGTCATTCGCGAAAACGGCGGACATGCAGTCGCACTCAAGTACAGCATGGCTGCCATCTACGACATGCAACCGGGAGAAGTTTACTGGGCAGCCTCGGATGTCGGCTGGATAGTGGGCCACTCCTATATCGTCTATGCGCCGCTGTTACATGGTTGCACCACGGTCCTGTACGAGGGCAAACCGGTGATGACACCCGACGCGGGTGCTTTCTGGCGTGTCATATCAGACTATCGGGTCAAGGCCCTGTTTACCGCACCCACCGCCTTTCGCGCGATCAAGAAGGAAGATTCCGAAGGCAAACTGGTGGCTCAATACGATTTATCCTGTCTGAAAACTATTTTCGCCGCCGGCGAGCGACTCGACCCGCCCACTTATGACTGGCTTTGCAAAACCATAAAAGTGCCGGTACTCGATCACTGGTGGCAGACCGAAACCGGCTGGGCAATCGCGGCAAATATGCACGGTCTCGAATCGATGCCGGTCAAACCCGGATCATCGACCATGCCGGTACCCGGCTTTAACATCGAAATACTTGATGACCAGGGCAATCCACTGGCCAATAACGAGCAGGGATATATCTCGGTAAAGCTGCCCCTGCCGCCGAGTTGCCTGACTACAATCTGGGGCGATGTCGAGCGATTCAAAGCCGCATATCTGGAAATTTATCCCGGTTATTTTGTCACTGGTGACGGCGGCTATATCGACGACGACGGTTACATATTTATCATGGGGCGCGTTGACGATGTCATCAACGTCGCCGGTCACCGGCTCTCGACTGGCGAAATGGAGGAAATAGTCGCCAAACACCCGATGGTGGCCGAATGCGCGGTGATTGGTCGCCACGATGACCTGAAAGGACAAATGCCGATGGGATTCGTAATATTAAAAGATTCAGTTGACGCCAGGCCGGAGCAAATTGTGCAGGAACTGATCACCATGGTACGAAAGGAAATAGGTGCCGTGGCAGCTTTTAAAGAGGCCCTGGTAGTAGCGCGTCTGCCGAAAACCCGATCGGGTAAAATACTGCGAAAGACACTGAGATGTATCGTCGATGGCGAACCTTATACAGTGCCATCCACGATAGAAGACCCGGCCTCGCTGGATGAAATCAAGGCTCAGCTAGGGCTCTAGCCCGCATTCACCAGCAGTAATACCGGTTCACACTATTTCGGGGGAAACTGAAGTAATGTTTTCTCAACAGTCTCGTTAACCGACTGGGTTATTTTCTCAGGATCCGAATGCTGCGAGACCGACTGTGTGCTGGTTCCTCGCCAGATTAATTGATTACTCGAGCCATCGGTCACATCGATCAAAAGTGTGCCCTGATCGTAAGTCTGTACCCGTCCTCCCGTGCCAATACCGATCCTGCCATAACGACTGCTTGATGATCCGCCAACTGAAATCCCGCCACTAACATTACTGCTACGAACTATCTGTTCCACGCTCATGTGATAACTGATATAAAAATCCGGCGACCCCGAATCGACCTGTCTATATTGCCTGGCGGAGAAACTATTAACTATTGCGGTTCTGATGCGTTGATCCATCAAATCATTGTCTACAATGCCGTACTCCTTGTCGTCATTTGATTTCCAGGCATAGGTTTTCAACCTGGTAAAATCATAACCCTGTTCGTAGTCCTGGCTGACCTTTATGCCTGAACAAGCCGGTACCAATAACAGGGCAAGTACAATCCAGAAAATAGATACCTCTGTTCTCATTACCCAGGCCCCGTTATCCCCGAAGCTACAATTACTTTTAGACTCCACCGCTGAACTCCATGACAACAATTGGGACAATGGACAATACCAGTAATATCGCCATGACGACATTGAAGACCTGCAACTGCTTTTGGCTGTGCAGAATTTTCTGCAGGCTAGCCCCCATCAAGAGCCATAGCCCCATGCTAAAGGAACCCACGAATAAATAGGTGAAAACAATAATAATGACCTGTATCTCAATATTGCCAACCGTAGTAAACGTGGCAATAGCACCTATCGCAATAACCCAGGCCTTGGGATTAAGCCACTGAAATGCTGCCGCCTGCATGAATGTCAATGGCTCTTTTAAATGTTTACCAGCAGTCACGTTA
>CAXMNA010000190.1:0-41805 GCA_964194715.1 uncultured Gammaproteobacteria bacterium | reverse complement strand
CCCGTACTTAACATCGCAAAGCCGCCGCGCGATCAAGTTCGAATCAGGAACCATGGTTGGTCTGATCGCGATATCGGCATCGCGACGATTCAAGTCCAGTATGCTGTTGGTGACCAACAAATCGACGACGATGTGTGGGTGTTTTTGTCTGAAAGTTGCCAGGTGTGGGCCCAGTACCGATACCATGAAGGAATCGGTAGTCGTAACTCGCAATTCACCTTCCAGTTTAAGTTCATGCCCCGCGATCTGGCGTTGCATCGTAAACAGGGTGTTCTCTACTTCACGCGCAGCATTGATCATTTTCTCCGCTTCCGGGGTTAACACGTAACCCGCCTTGCTGCGTTCAAAGATACGGCAGTTGAGTTTTTCCTGGAACAGATTGATACGGCGCAGCACCGTGGTGCGGTTAACTTCAAGTTCACGCGCGGCCGCGGCGATGGATCCCTTGTTGGCGACCATCAGTACGTAGCGCAGGTTATCCCAGTTAATATGCTGCATAATTGCAGCATTATAGCGAAAATATGTGCAATTTGATGTAAATTTATAACTGCCTATAATGTGCCGGTCACAACAGAAAATTTTAATCAAGGAGTCGAACATGAAAGTCACAACACAACTCGGCCTATTGCTGGCCGGCATGTCGTTCCTGGCACCGAGTTTTGCCGCAGACGACCCAAATTTGAAAGTAATCAAGGCTCGCCAGAGCGAAATGCAACTTCGCTCGTTTAACGCCGGGCCGTTATTCGCAATGGCCAAGGGAAAAATGGACTACGATGCTGCTCTGGCTTCCAAACTAGCGGAAAACCTCAAACTAATGCTGGATTTGGATAACGGCCGCGCGTGGAAAGATGGAACCGCCATCGATAAGTACGAGGGTAAAACCACCGCGCTGCCAAAAATCTGGACGACCTATCCGGAAATCAGTAAATACGGCAAGAAATACGTCGCGGCGGTTAACGAGCTTGCAGCGGTAGCCGGTGATGGCCGCGATGCACTCAAATCCAAGATCGGCCCAGTTGGCAAATCCTGCAAGGGATGCCACGACGAATTCCGCGAGAAGCAATAACGACTAAGACCTGCCTGGAGGGATTTCAACTCGAGAAAAATTCGGGACCCGGTAACACGCCTGTGGTACCGGGTTCCGGTACTTACGGTCAGCATTGGCCGTATTTTCGGCAAGTTCATGTTCTTCGACAGGATCCAGTGGAATTTTTATATCAGATACTCGCTCGTGGACGCTTCGATGGACTGCTGCATATGATGCAACCATGATACCGGTACCGCGTTTACTCGCCGCAGTGTGCGTGCTCATAGCGGCATCATCATTATCTGCTAACGCACAAACGCAGGCCGACGAAACATTGCTGGCGCGCGGGGAATACGTTTTTAAGATCGGTGGCTGCAGCCATTGTCATACTGCTGAAAACGGCGAACATTTGGCAGGAGGACGGGCACTGGCGACACCTTTCGGAACCTTTTATACCCCAAACATAACCTCGCACAAGAGCGCTGGCATCGGCGCGTGGAGTGCTGACGATTTCCTGCGTGCGCTACATCACGGAGTGTCACCGAATGGTAACGACTACTATCCGGCATTTCCTTACACGTCCTATACCCGCATGCTCGCCAGCGACGCACGCGCATTGCACGCTTACATTGTGTCGCTGCCCGCCTCGGAACGAGCTAACCGCGCCCACGAACTGGCGTGGTTTCTGCGTTGGCGTGTTGCTGCACAGGTCTGGAAATGGCTGTTCTTCAGCACCGGTGATTTCCAGCAGCGCCGCGGACAGAGCGCGCAATGGAACCGCGGTGCTTACATTGCCGAAGCTCTGGGGCTTTGTGGCGAATGTCATACACCACGTAACCCTTTCGGCGCATTGCAAGTAGACATGGCCTACGCTGGCAACGCAGAGGGACCGGAAGACGAACTGGTACCCAATATTACGCCGCATGAAGGTACCGGTATCGGCGACTGGAGTCGGGCTGATCTACAGGAATTTTTGAAATTCGGCGAGCTTCCCGACGGCGAGTACACCGCCGGATCGATGGACCCGGTGATCGAAGGAATACGGCACCTGACGCCGGAGGACCGTGACGCGCTGACCGACTACCTCCGTGCCCTGCCGCCGATCGAGAACCGCATCAGCAACTGACGATTGCTGCAATCCCGGCATACTGGATCCCATACCGAATTGGTGTTGTATGTTCGCTTTCAAACTACCATAAAGTTCCATTGTGTGGTTTTTTAAACCGAACTATTTAACAGGCTACCAGGCCGATCAAGTCTATAATTTAAGGCATGCATGATCGACAGTCTTTGGCTTCGAATCAAAAACCGTTATTCATTGGCATCTTTTTGATATCGGTTCTATTAATCTGCGCCTGCCACAGCAACAGTGGCTCTGACGACGAATCCTCGACTGCTGATTTACCATCGCTATCGATTGCCAACTCAAGCGCGACTGAGGGTGACTCGGGCACGGTAAGCATGATTTTTTCGGTAACGCTTTCAAAAAGCTCATCTGATATGGTTGGGGTTGACTACTCGTCCTCGGACGGTTCGGCCACTGCCGGGGCGGACTACCAGGCGTCGATTGGCCGCCTGCAATTCACGCCCGGCGCTACCCTTCAAACCGTAAGCGTCACCATCCAGGGCGATACCGATGTTGAAGCGAGTGAAACCCTGACTATGACATTGTCATCGCCGGACAAGGCCGAGCTTTTACAGGCCAGCGCCATCGGCACCATAACCAATGATGACGTCAACAGCGGGTTACCTGGCATCGACGACCGACCAGACAATCAGACCTGTATTGCACCAGCACGACCCAACACGGATGCCAGTGTGGCGGTGATCGATCCGTTTCCAAATCTGCCCAACATCGCCCAACCTACCAAGATGTTACTCGAGCCGATGGCCGATCCACGTTGGTTTGTATTGCGAAAGTCAGGGCAACTGGTTACCTTTGACCCGGACACAGCAACGGTCATATCAACTTACCTCGATTTATCGACTGTAGTGCGCACCCAGTCCGAGGGCGGGCTGCTTGGCATGGCTTTTCATCCCGATTACCCATCGACACCGGAAATTTTCCTGTCCTATACCATCGACCATACAGGCCCGGCGATGCGCTCGGTGATCTCGCGTTTTATTCTGGATAGCGTGGCTAGTCCCGGCCCGGGCACGGTGGAACAGGTCATTCTCCAGGTCGACCAGGATTTTGACAATCACAATGGTGGCGACATTGCATTTGGTGCCGACGGTTACCTGTACCTCGGGCTTGGCGACGGCGGAAGTGGCGGTGACCCGAACAATCGCGCGCAGAATACATCGTATTTACTCGGCTCGATGCTACGTATCGATGTACTTGGACCCGGAGTTTCGTTTCCCGGCAATCCTTACGCTATTCCAGCCGACAATCCCTTCGCGGCCAATCCCAAATGTGGCCCGGGATTGAACGTAAACGCTTGCCCCGAGATTTACGCCTGGGGTTTACGCAACCCGTGGCGTTGGAGTTTCGACGCTATTACTAACGAGCTCTGGCTTGCCGATGTCGGGCAAGGTTTATACGAAGAAGTCGATAAAATCGAGCTGGGCGGTAACTATGGATGGCGTTGTCGTGAGGCCGCACACGATTTTAATACCTCGGGCTGCGGCAACGGCTTGATCGACCCCGTAACGGAATATTCACACAACCTGGGTAACTCTATTACCGGTGGGCAAGTGTATCGTGGTTCGGCAATCCCTGAACTGGCTGGACGCTACATCTTTGCCGACTATGGTTCGGGACGAATCTGGGCCCTGCAATCGGATGGACAGGGTGGTTACAGCAACGACCAACTCATCGATACGAATTTTGGGCCGACATCCTTCGGCGCCGACCAAAACGGTGAGCTTTATTTCACCGACATCAACAATAGCCGCCTGCGCATGCTGATACCGGCCGGGCCGCCGACACCCGACACGATTCCGGCGTTGCTTTCAAATTCCGGTTGTACCGACCCAGTCGATATTACTTTGCCTTACGCAGGTTTATTGCCGTACGACATCAATGCTCCCTTCTGGTCCGAGGGCGCGCAAAAGGAGCGCTACATTGGCTTGCCCAACGGCACCACGATAACCCGTAACGCCGAAGACGACTGGGAATTTCCGAACGGCACCGTACTCGTCAAAAATTTCCGTATCAACGGCAACCTGGTCGAAACGCGGCATCTAATGCGGCACCCTGATGGAATTTGGGCCGGTTATACCTATGAATGGAATACTCAGCAAACCGAGGCTACGCGGGTAAAAGGAGGAAAAATTCTCTTTAGCAATGGCCAGGACTGGATCTTTCCTTCGGAAAGTCAGTGTCTTGAATGTCATACCAGCAGTGCAGGATTTGCGCTGGGCCCCGAAACCGCGCAGCTCAACCGGGTGTTCACCTATCCCGCAACCGGTCGCACGGCGAATCAACTGGAAACAATCGACCACATTATGATGTTCACCACGCCATTGTCAGCACCGGTGCAAAATTTACCCATGTTGACTTCGCCAACCGATACCGCAGCCGATATCGCTGATCGGGCCCGTGCTTACCTGCATACCAATTGCGCGCAATGTCATCGCCCCAGCGGTCCAACCCCATCTACCATGGACTTGCGTTACCACAGCCTGTCTTCAAATACCAATACCTGCGATGTAGTACCTCTGGAAGGTGATCTCGGCATTACCAACGCACGGCTGATTGCGCCAGGAGATGCGACACGCTCATTAATCATCGCCAGAGCCGGTCGGCGCGACAGCCACGGCATGCCACCTCTGGGTTCTAATCTGATCGACATCACAGGTGTCAACCTATTGGCTGCCTGGATCAACGGTCTCACCAATTGCTCACCCTGAAAAAATGATCTAATGCCTTTTTTATCCACCTAATGCAGTGCTGACACGTATTATGCAGGGGCGTTTGAACCGGGTAATTACGCGCTAGGTATTAGAAAGCTCACCCAGCGTAATCGGCTTAAACGGTGGGCGAACCCTGAAAAATCCGACTTGCTCCATGGAGGAACCTGTTTCATCAGCCACCAGCGCCGATACCGTGTTTCCACATAAGTACCCCTGACAGGGACCCATGCCACAGCGGGTGAAAGCCTTGACCTGGTTGGGGCCCATGCATCCCATACGCGCGGCCTGGCGAATCTGGCCAGCATTAATCTCTTCGCAGCGACATACCAGCGTTTCATCATGCGGCAATTGATACGCCACAGACGGTGTATATAGTGCATCGAGAAAAGGCCTGATCGAGAGATGTCTTTGCAGCGATCTTCTAATCCGCTTCGCCGCTCGATCTCGCTGCCCCAGATCAAGCTTCTTCAGTTTGTAGCTGACCTGCAATGCACATAGCCTGCCCTGTAATTCGGCTGCCCGGGCACCGACGACACCCGCACAATCTCCTGCCACAATGACCTGGCCAATACTACTCTGTCCCCATATATCTTTACTGACCTTCCAACTTTGCTGTGAACCGTCCCATTCTACGTTACAACCTGCTGCAAGCGGCAGACGCAAATTTGGGATCACCCCCTGATGTAGTAACAAGATATCGGTCTCAATACTGATCTCGGTTTTATCCTTCCCACGGGCTGTGCTGAAGCTGACCGACTCGAGCGACTCATTGCCTTCGGCGCAAAGATCATCGACAGATTTATAAATGGGTATCCCTGCTTTTTTGATGACGAGTATAAATGACAGGCCCTTGAGCAGGTAATCGAGGGCAGGTAGCGCGCGGAGCAAATGGGGCAGCGCCTCAAACAAGTTTGAACGGGACGTGGTATCAATAATTGCCTCAATTTTTACCCCGGCCTGCAGATACTGCCAGGCTATCAGGAGCAGTAGCGGACCACCGCCGGCTAAAACCACACGACCGTCGGGTACCATCGCAGCGGATTTGAGTAATATCTGACCTGCACCCGCTGCCATTACGCCGGGCAACTGCCATCCGGGTAGCGGCATAGGCCTTTCCTGGGCACCTGTGGCCAGAATCAATTGATTAGCGGTGATGAAATGGCTAGCGCCATCGACCAGCAACCCGGTCTCGAGCCGTTCATCGAGGTACCATACCGAGGCATTATTAATGTAGGTCGCACCACTTTGCAAAAATTCGTCTACGAGCTGCTTGCCCCGCAGATAGTCTTTCCCGAGATAATCTTTAGCGCGGTCTCCAGCTGCTCCTACATTGCGGTAGATCTGTCCGCCCGGTGCCTTTTGCTCATCCACCAGCGCAACATCGATACCGAGACGCGCGGCATCCGCGGCCGCAGCGAGACCCGCCGGCCCGGCACCGATCACCAGTAACTCGTAATGGCTCCTCATCCTTCCTGCAGCAGCTCTGCCGCACCCTGCTGATACTGGATCGTCATGTTTTCACGCACCTCGATCTGACAGGCCTGCTGATTGGGAACCCCGTCAATACTCATCAGGCAATCAAAACAAATACCCATCATGCAATATGGCAGACGTGGCGAGTCGGTTACAGGGGTATTGCGCACCTTGTTAAATCCACAGAGCAAAACCGCCGCGGCTACCGAAATTCCGACCGGTACCTGGTATTCACGATCCTCGATACGCAGCGTAACGGTATCGGACCCGCTGTCTTCAATTAGGCGAAACATCGAACCTGTCGGTGCTGAACTGGTTGATAAGATCAAGCTCACTGTTACCGGCTATCCACTCGGCAACCGGACCGGCGTGCATTGCGGCCAGGGTCACACCGCTATGGCAGGTTACCGTAAACGCGCCAGGACAGTTGACCGATTGCTGGTAAATCGGATTATGGTCTGGCGTCATGATTCGTAACGCTCCCCAGGCGCGCACCAAGTGCACACGTGCCAGAAACGGAAACATCAAAACTGCGCGACTGGCTATCTTTTTCAGTACCGATGGACTGGTGCCGTCATCCAGGCCTACGTCCTCATGAGAGAACCCGAGCTGCACCGTGCCTTCGGCCGTCTGACGAACATGTAAGGTTGGAAAATTCAGAAAAGGCTGCAGTCGCTCGGTAATCATGATCTGGCCGCGGTCGACGACGACGGGAATATCCATGCCGAGCATTTCACCGAGCCGCCGATTGTTGAGCCCAGCACAGATAACGATTTTTTCAGCGGCCAAGGAACCCTGGGTAGAATGCGCGAAGAAACCACCCTGCTTAGCTTCGATTCGATCAATCGATTGATTGGGAAAATAATGCACCTTGTGATAGTCCATTCCTTGCTGCAAGGCCTGCAGCAAGTAGAGCGGATTAACGTGCCCATCTTGCGCTGAATAACTCGCACCCAAAACCGCGTCCGAAATTTGCGGAATATATTCTTTTACCTGGTTATGGTTCAGCATTTCATATTCGAATGACCCGTCCGTGTGCTGACTAACCATTTTCATTTCCTGCTCTCGTTCGTTCCATTCCTCCTCGTCGAGACAAAAATGCATGCCACCAGAGCGTTGATAATCGATCCCTACCCCGGTTTCATTTGCAAGCTGTTCTACGAATTCCGGCCAGAGATCGGCAGCTCGCCCGGTCCACTGCGCGTAGGGCGCAAAATCCCAGCCCTTGCCCTGAACCCATACCAGGCCGAAGTTACCGCGTGATGCGCGAAACGACCGGTCACCACCATCAAGCACCGCCACCTTGTATTTCTGCCGGGCGAGCCCGTATGCTATCGACGAACCAACCAGGCCGCCACCGACAACGATGAAATCGTATTCCATCACCTAGTTTCCAGCCGGCAAACGGTCCCGGTGGAAATTGTGATCCAGTACATTAGCCACTCCGATGATCACTTCATCAGGATCGCAGGTAGGACGCGCCGTTGACATCGACGATGCAGCCCGTCATGAATTCAGGCGCCTCTAGCGCGAGAAAACCGATGGTTTTACCGAGTTCCTCGGGTTGTGCGACTCGACCGATAGTACTTTGATTTCGAATGTTGTCACCCTCGGGTGAGGCGAGTATGGTCCCCGCCATTTCGGTCTCGACAAAACCGGGCGCAACGGTGTAGATAAACACGCCTTTCGGGCCCAGCGCCTGCGCCAGTGATTGCCCCATTGCATTCATGCCGGCTTTTGACGCGCCGTACCAGGGCATCAACGGTTCGCCACGAAACGCGCCGCGCGAGGAAACATTGACGATGCGGCCACCGCCGTGCGCGATCATTTGCTTGCCGGCTAAAAAGCACAAATTACTGGCCGCGGTTAGGTTGGTGTTAACAATGCGCTGCCAGGTTTGCTGCCAGGTGGCATAGTCAATATCTTCGAACTGGTGACGTTGTGAAATCCCGGCATTGTTGACCAGCACGTCGAGCCCGTCGAATGTCTGGTCCGCGTCTTCAATCAGTTGTTCGGCTGCTTCCGGATCGGTGATGTCGCACTGAAACAATTGATGGTCATCCCCCGCCAGTGCCGACAGGGTTTTTTCGGCGCGATCACGATTGCCGTTATAGTGAACACCGATCCTGGCGCCACGATTGGCGCATTCGATTGCGGCCGCTCGACCGATTCCACCCGACGCGCCGGTAATCAATATCGAAATTCTGGATGCCATTGGAATATCTCAAAATTAAATTGGACTGATACTATGCCAGATTTTGAAGCTTCAGGCCTGCAACAGTTCGATCAGGGCTTTGCCTGCAAACCACCGTCAACCAGTAACTCGGTACCGGTGATAAAAGAGGCCTGGTCAGAAAGCAAAAACAGGCAGGCATTAGACATATCTTCAACAGTTCCAACTCTTCCGAGCGGAATCGCACTGGCCGTGGCAGCCCGGGCCTCCGGATTTTCTTTCCAGCGATCCTGCATCGGTGATTCACTCGGTCCTGGATAAATCACGTTAGAACGTATCTGCTCACCCGCCAACTGGATCGCTAACGATTTTGAAAACGCCACCACACCCGCTTTGGCAGCCTGGTAGGCATCTTGCGGTGCCGAATCACCACGCAAACATTGCGTCGAAGAAAAGTGCACCATGGCACCACCACCGCGCTTGCGCATATGAGGCACAATTTGTCTCGTCGTGTGCACCATGCTTTTCAAGTTGACTGCCATCACCTGGTCCCATACATCCAGATCGATTTCGAGCGCGGATCGATCACGATCAAACCACAGGGCTCCCGCAACATTGGCGAGGTAGTCAATGCCACCAAACTGCTCCACTGCCTTCTCAACGGATGCAACAACGGCGGCTTCGTCGGTCAAATCGGCCTGCACGTAAAGGGACTGCTCGGCACGGCCCGGAATTTCCGCGGGCCTGGGTTTGATATCGAACATCAACACGCTGGCGCCGGCGCTAATCAGGTCGCTCGCAATCTGGAAACCCATGCCTCCGCCGGCTCCGGTAACAAAGGCGACTTTCCCTTCAAAATTCGGCATTTACCCGTCTCCTGCTAATCGATTCCACCATCGGTTGGCTCGAGTCCGCGCGGAATGTTTTTCTCGGCGTCGTAAAAGGGTAGCTCGACCAACTCCACGGGGCAATCGCCACCATCCCGGTCGGTAATACTGAGCCCAGTTGCCCCCATAAATTCGGGAGAGTCGAGCAACACAAAACCGACACCGCATTCCAGATAAGGCGAAATCTCATAAGCGGTAACGCGACCCATCGATTGTTCCCCGGACACTACCAAAGAACCGTATCGCAGCGGTCGGCCCTCGCATTTGAAGCCAGTAAAGCGTGACTCCTTATTGGCATTGCGCAAAGCATCACGACCAATGAAATTGCGGCCTTCGAGATCGACAAACACACCCAGGCCCATATCGTAGGGCGTCGTATCCCAGTCCATGTCGGTACGATAGTTGAGAATACCGCCCTCGATACGGCGAATATTCATCGATAATTGACTGCAGCCGGTGATGCCGTAATCGGCTCCGGCTGCAATCAAGTGATCCCAAAGCGCATTGCCATCGACATTGGGATCCATGTTGTAAACTTCAAACCCCCGTTCAGCCGACCATCCGGTGCGGCTCACGAGCACCGGTTGTCCACCCATGTGTCCCTGGAAGGAGTCGAAATAGCGGAACTCCGTGGGCGCGCCGCTATCGCAGGCGTTTTCCAGCACTTGCAACGATTTCGGACCCTGCACCTGTAACACCCAGGATTTCGGGTCATGGATTTCGACTACGTAATCGACCGCATGCGCCACCAGCCACAGGTAAACGTTGGCATCGGCGTGTACATACCAGAAATGATCTTCGGCGAGTTTGAATAAAATGCCATCACAAACCAGTCCACCACCCTGATGGCACAAGAATCCGTAGCTACCGCGCCCGACGCGAAGTTTATCGACCGGACGAGTGAACACGCGATTGAGAAACCTTACTGCATCCCGGCCCTTGATTTCGACCGGGCGCTCGGGTACGTCGTACAAACCAACCGACTTACGCAGTTTCCAGTATTCCTCGACCGTATCGTTCCCTAGTGACAGCAGCACCAGCCGGTCGGCATATTCGCCATAGAACGCGTTTTCACTCCAGGTGCGGGAAAACCACGGTGACTTTTCACAGTGGCTGATGACATTCAATCGCTTTGACGACATTAAAAAAACTCTCCAATAACGGTTGGCCCAATGGGAATCCTCGGGGCTGACGTATTTAACTCAATCACAGCCTCGGTTTCAACCGCAATGGATTACAAGATTAGTCTGATTTTTTGAAGACCCAGTAATGACCATCACCATCATTGTTATAGGGTGCATCCTTGATTAACTGAATCAACCTGGCCTGTTTACTGGAGGTGAGTTCATCTACCACCTGTTGGTAGTTGGTCTGATCGTAGTAATGCGTGCGCGTGGATATTACCAGCAGCCCACTTGCTCTGGTAAGTTTCAGTAATACTTTCAAAGCCTCGGGTGGCACATGACCGAGGGTAAAAACACCTACCGACAGAATCGCATCGTAGCCGGCAGGCGCATAACTTTCCGCGGCTCGCATCATATCAATACTACCCAGTACCTGCCGATAAGCTCCGGTCGCAGCGGCCTGCTCTACCATCGAATCAGAGAGGTCAAAGCCATCAATGTTACTGTAACCGAGTGCTTGTAATTCGATGCCAACCAGTCCGGTACCACAACCTGCATCGAGGAGCTGACTGTCGTTATCGGTCAAATGCTGTTGTAACAGGTTCGCGGCGATCGCAGGGCCGGTGTACTCAGAGCCGGTGGTATCAATATTGTAATTTTTTGCCCAGTCCTCGTAGAACTCCTTAACGTGTTCCGGATCGCCATCAAGATGCAGCGCCGCATCGATGGCTTCATTGTTGGATATTTTCTCATCGGGCATGATCAAAGCATACCATTTTCGTCATTTCGGAATCCATTCCAGAATTCCACCGTCATTCCCGCGTAAGCGCCCCCCGCGTACGCGGAGTTGACGTATCGGAATCTTGAGACCACAGCACCATTACAAGATCCCGGCCCCCCCGCGCACGCGGGGTTGACGCATCGGTATGTGCTACGCAAATTCCGAGATGACGATCCATATAGGCAATCTAGCAGGCGTCCTTGTTGCGTTTCATCGTCGGTGGATGCTTATCCTCGTCCGGATGCACGGTAATCTCGACGCAATCGTCGACTTCAAAATCCTGGCTGTCGTGATAAATCGTAAACTGGCCCCCATCCTTCAGATCAACTTCGTAACGCACGAGGTCCCGATCGGAATCACTGGAGGAAAATGACCCGAGTAAGAAACCCAATCCAATCGATACGCTGCCCCCGCTCGAAACCGATCCATAAACGCTGGTTCTTGATCCGGTGTCCTTTTCAACCTCGTTGAGACTGGCGTCTTCCTTAGCGCTAATTACGCCGATCCTGGTAATGATCTCGGCATCGTCCTGATGCGGTTTTTTAGAGCTGCAACCAAAAGCCAGGAAAGCAGCTAAAAGCAGTATCAAATAACGCATTAACTAGGTCTCCAGGTCATCTACCACGGCTTTTATGAATCTTGCCGCTTCACCGCCAGTCACCGCGCGATGATCGAAAGTCAACGCCAACGGCAACATGCGCCTGATTACTATTTCACCGCCCCTAGCAACCACCTGATCGCGCGATTTACCGGCGCCAAGGATAGCGACCGTCGGTGGTAAGACTACTGGGGATGCATAGCGCCCGGCTATTGCGCCGTAATTTGAAAGAGTAATACTGTAGCCGCGCAATTCTGCTGGTGTGAGGCTGCGACTTTTGATTTTTTCTTTTAGTTCACCAAGTCGTGCGACGATGCCATTTTCATCTTCATCCTGGATATCGAGCAATGCCGCGACAAACAGTCCCTGCGGTGCATCCACGGCAAGTCCCAGGTGAATTCTTTCGAGAACGCGCCGGCCGTTGGCATGGCTGTCATACCAGGCGTTCAACGATGGCTCCGCCTTGCATCCCGCGATCAACGCGCGAATCAGTCGCGGCGTAATATCGGCAGTTGATTTGATATCAGTAATATCGGCATCCTCGACCAGGCTTGCTGGTGCAACCTCTTCGTGCGCCTGTGCCATGTTGCGCGCCATCGCCCGGCGCACCCCGCGTAAGGGCTCCATCGGGCCATGCTCGGCGAGGATACGCGCCACGCGACGTACGTCGTCTGCGAGAATAAGCCCATCGCGCCCGCTCGGGGTCACCATCGAAAGTTCAACTTCCATGCGATTGGCGAGTGCGCGCACCGCCGGGGTCGCCTTGAAAGTGGCTGCGCTGTGGTGCAGCCCGATTGCCGCTTCCGGAATAAGATCCTCGGTGCTTTCCATTTCACCGACCACGGTGCCACTATCAGTTCCCCTTTCTTCCGGCGCGGCAACGTCTTCGCCGAAAGCAATCAGTGGATTGCCAACATCGACAACATCATTTTCGCGACCAAACAACTTGGCGATGCGGCCATCCTGGGGTGATGGAATATCGATGATCGCTTTCGCAGTTTCTACCGAAACCAGGGTCTGGCCCTCGCTGACCTCGTCGCCCGGTTTTACATGCCATTCGACAATCTCGGCATCCGGCAGGCCTTCGCCGAGGTCGGGTAATTTAAATATATTCATCGGTACACCATTACCTCCTGCACCGCATCGATGATGCGATTTACGCCAGGCATATATTGCTCTTCATAACGGTAGAGCGGCATTACGGTATCGAAGCCGCTAACGCGTTTAACCGGTGCCATCAGCGAAGTAATGCCCTCGCCTGCGAGACGCGCGGCGATCTCGGCACCGACCCCGCAACTACGCGCCGCCTCGTGCACGATCACACAGCGCCCGGTGCGCGCGACCGAATCGAGGATCGTATCCATATCGAGTGGGGACAGGGTTGCAACATCGATAACTTCGGCGTCGATGCCGTCCTGCGCGAGCTTGGTCGCAGCTTCCAGGGTTTCCTTGATCGAAGCACCCCAACTGACCAGGGTAATATCGATGCCATCGCGCAACACAAAACAGGTGTCCAATGGCAAAGCATCACCATTGTCTTCCACTTCTTGCTTGCCAAGCCGGTATATCCGTTTTGGTTCTAGAAACACCACCGGATCAGGGTCACGAATCGCGGCAAGCAGCAACCCGTAGGCGCGCGCCGGGGAAGATGGAATTACCACGCGCACGCCCGGCATATGCGTAAACAAGGCCTCGGTGCTCTCGGAATGATGCTCGGGTGCGTGAATGCCACCACCAAACGGCGCACGAATAACCATCGGACAGGTAATGCGCCCCCGGGTACGATTTCGCAAGCGCGAAGCGTGGTTGATGATCTGGTCTACAGCGGGGTAGATAAACCCCATGAATTGTAACTCGACAATGGGTTTCAAACCCTGCGCAGCCATACCGATCGACATGCCCACGATTACCGATTCGGCAAGCGGGGTGTCGACAACCCGATCTGGACCAAATTCATCCTGCAAACCGTCAGTCGCACGAAACACGCCGCCGTTAACGCCCACGTCCTCCCCCAGCACGACAACATTCTCATCGCGTTTCATTTCCGACGCAAAGGCCTGATTAACCGCTTCCAGTAGCGTTTGCTCAGCCATTGCGTTTTACCTCGGCGAGAAACTCCTGTTTTTGCTGTTCCAGGTCCGTAGTTGGTTTGGCAAACATGTAGTCAAAAAACTCGCCGGGTGGTTGTTCCGGGAATGCCTGGTATGCCGCGATCGATTTTTTAACCTGTGCATTGCAATGCGCATAAATAGTTTCGTCTTCGGCATCGCTCCACTGATGCTCATTTTGCAAATAAGCTTTGAATCGAATCAACGGTTCCAGTTTGCGCGCTTCATCGAGTTCCTGTTGTGGCCGATAACGACTCGCATCGTCGGCGGTGGTGTGATCGCACAGTCGGTATGTCAGCGCTTCGACGATGCTGGCCTGATGTTTGCTGCGGGCCAGGTCGAGTACTTCGCTCATGACATGAAACACTGCTATCGGATCGTTGCCATCGACTCGGTAACCCGCGATGCCCACGGCCAGGGCTTTGTGAGCGATAGTTGGTGCCGCGGTCTGTTTTTCCAATGGTACCGAAATCGCCCAGCGGTTATTGTTGACCACGAACACCACCGGTAATCCCATCGCGCCAGCTACATTGATCGATTCGTAGAAATCGCCTTTCGAGGTCGCGCCGTCGCCGCAAGTGGTCACGACCGCACGCGCTTGCTGACGGTACTTGATCGCATAGGCAATGCCGGCTGCATGACAGGACTGGGTCGCAATCGGCACGTTCACCGGAAAATCCTGCGCCTGGTGCTTGAAGTGCATACCCCATTCATCGCCACCCCAGTAACGCAGAATCTCCTCGAGTAACACACCGCGCTGAATTTGGGTCGCAACATCACGGTAATAAGGCACCAGCACATCATCTTCCTGCATAGCGAAACCGACTCCGGTACCGATCGCTTCCTGGCCTTCTCCCGATGGATAAGTCCCCATCGAACCGGTACGTTGCAAATTAATTGCAGCCTGATCGAATACCCGCGTTTGCACCATGATTTGATAGAGTAGGATTAGTTTGTCGCGCGAGACGAGCGCGTCTGGCAAGGGACGTAGCAAGAGCCCGGTCGGGTCAAGGAACTCGATTGTTTCGAAACTGACTTCTGAACCCTGCATACTCGGCCTCCCCTAGCCTATATTTTTTGAGATCTGGGTAACAATTATAGTTCAACCCAAATTGTCGAGTCATCCCCGCGTGAGCGGAAATATTGTCAGATTGTAAGGTCCCCGCTTTCGCGGGGACGACAACAAGACGCTAGGCGTTAGCGAACTCGATACCTTTGCGGATATTTCCATCCAGCGTTTCACGCATTTCTTCGAGCAGTTTTTGCTCGTAATCACTCAACGCGGGTAACTCCGAAATCGATTCAACCCCGTCCCTTCCGAGCACCACCGGTTGCGCATGGAAACTGCTGGTATCGTCACCAACCTGCACATAGCAGCACTCTGTTACAGCCTCGCCATTCAGTGCGGCGACCAGTGACATCGAGAAACGTGCCGCGGCCTGTGCCATTGACAGGGTTGCCGAACCGGCTCCCGCCTTGGCTTCGACTACCTCGGTACCGGCTTCCTGGATGCGTGGTGTTAATGCCTCGATGTCCGACTGGCTCAGCTCCACGCCGGCAATACTGGAAAGCAACGGCAGGATGGTAACCCCACTGTGGCCGCCAATGACGTCAACGTTGACTTCATCAACGCTTTTGCCAGCAGTTTGCGCGACAAAGGTGTTAGAACGGATAACGTCGAGCGTGGTGACTCCAAATAATTTACGCTTGTCGTATACCCCGGCAGCCTCGAGTACTTCGGCCGCAATCGGCACAGTCGAATTAACCGGGTTGGTAACGATTGCAAAGCAGGCTTTTGGGCAAGCTTTCGCGCCGGTACCAATCAGATTCTTGACGATCCCGGCATTTACGTTGAACAGGTCGTCACGCGTCATGCCCGGTTTACGCGGTACACCGGCCGGGATCACGACGATATCAGCGTCCTTCATCGCCGCCTCGAGGTCATCACCAACATAACCGGTGACGCTGACATCGGTCGGAATATGACTCAAATCGACCGCTACACCCGGGGTAAATGGTGCCACATCGTAAAGCGACAGCTCACTGCCCGCGGGGAGTTGTAGTTTGAGCAATAGAGAGAGCGGTTGGCCGATTCCACCGGCCGCACCGAGTACACAGACTTTCATGACAAACCTCGCAATTCCTATGTTTTAGACCAAGCATCATAGCCATGCCGGTCGTTATTCACAAGGCAAACACTAGTGGTCTAACAACATAGGAATGATGTTAGACCACTAGCTTGAGACCAAGGTTTAATACAGACTATTGGCCATACTTGTTTAAATCGATCCGAGGCACCGTGGAACTCGTTTTACGAGACAATTTGAAACTCGCAATTGCTGCAATCCTGATAGCCTGTTTTGCACTGTCACTAGGTGATGCATTGATCAAGCAACAAAGTGCTTCGTTCGTGATCTGGCAAATTTTCGTCATGCGTTCGGTGATTGCACTGCCATTCCTGGTTTACTTCGTGCGAATTCGCAGCTGTGAGGTAGCGATTCGACCGATCCATCCGGGTTGGACGCTAATCCGCAGCCTGATCCTGGTATTGATGTGGATATTTTATTTTGCCGCGCTGCCGCATATCGAACTGGCGATAGCCGCGGCGGCATACTACACACTGCCCATTTTTATCAGCTTGTTCTCGGCTATTTTTCTGGGCGAAAAGATCACGCTCAGAGGCTGGCTTGCGGTTTTAATTGGCTTCATAGGCACTATGCTAATCCTACAACCGCAGGCAGACGACTTTAATGTCTACGCATTGCTGCCCCTGGTTGCGGCGCTTTGCTATGCCTGCGCGATGATCCTGACGCGCAGCAAATGTCAGAATGAAAAACCGACGGTGCTCTCGTTATGGTTGAATGTCAGCTTTGTCGGGGTTGGTTCGATGGCGCTGTTGGGACTTTACCTGTGGAATCCCAGTGCAGATACCATTGCATTAAATCCCTTTCTGCTCGGCGGTTGGATACCGATGTGGCTGGAGGAATGGCGCATTATGGCGATTTTGGCGATTGCAATTGTGGTAGGCAGTATCGGTGCCGCAATTGCCTATCAAAATGGACCTGCGTCGATTATCTCGACCTTTGATTTTGCTTACGTGGGGCTTGCCGCGATCTGGGGTTTTGTACTGTTTGCTGAAGTACCCGAACCGCAAGTGACCAGCGGGATTATTTTGATTGTAATAGCAGGCGCTATAGCAACCTGGCGCAAATCAGGGTAGGAAAACGTTCACGTCGGTCGGGCCGGTAAATCCAGGGAAAACTGTGCCAACATTGATGCCGCCGAGGCGCTATACCCTTGCCGAACAACTGCAGAAATTCACGGCGATTCTGCAATCTATCGAGGATTCCATCCAGGTCGAATGATGTGTCGTTTCCCATCAGCTCGCATAGCCCAAAAGCAAAGGTGTTTAAACATACGTGATGTTACCTGAATCATGTCTGAATCAAACGCAACTGCTTCACACTTTTTCTTGAGATTATCTGGTATGTATCGCCGCTACCAGTTGCCGTAGGTCTTAGTTTGTACGAGTAACATCGGTCTGCCCCTCACCCAGGCTGTAGGGATAGTAGTGCTCAACCAGGCGCTGCTCGTAATCGCCCTGGTCGAAAGCGGTCACCCTGAAGGCAGGATGCTCCAGCATTGCGTCGTACCAACGCTGGTAGCGTTGCCAGACCTCACCCTCTTCAGGCAGCTTAAAATCGCGGTAAGCAGCGAGTAACACGTCGATGCGATAGGCAAAAGGGATAAGCGCAATGTCGACCGCGCCGATAATATCGCCGGAGAAGTAAGGTCCGTCAATGTGCATTGCATTAACTAGCTCGGTTAGACCCGCAACCAGGTTTTCACGCGACTCGTCACGATATTCACCGGCCTCGCTCGCTTTCAGGAAGCGGTACAGGTAGGGCGTAATTTTGTTGCCAATATGATCCATCCAGTACTTCTGCTCCGCGCGTTCGAGCGGGTCGTGCGCAAAAATCGGGATTTGCTGCGGCCGATAATCCTCCAGGAATTCCAGGATCCGGTTGGACTCGACGATGGTGGTTTCACCATCGCCATTGCTATTCGGCTGTACCAGCACCGGCACGAGTTCAGCGCCGCGCGATACTTTGACCCACCAGTCGGTTTTATCGTAAGGATCGACTTCGACATACTCGAAGTCGATGCCCTTGTAGACCAGCGCCATCCAGGCACGTTGTGCAAACGGACAATACCAGGCGTTGTATAGCTTCATTGGATTTTCAAGTTGATTTAACCTTACCACCAGCTAGTCAGACCCTTCATGTAAGGTTACTCGCTCCCAACTTCACCCTGATCGGATATTTTTACCGGTTTGGGCTCACCTTTTGGCCATGCACCAAACGGATACGGATGATATTCCGTATTAAATGTCAGGAACTGAAAGACTTGATATACATAGGTGCTAAGCCCTTGACCGAGTTTAAGTAGACGCTCGTTGGTCTCACCTGTGAACAGTTTGAGTAAAAATTGAAATAAAATGATTACGCCCAGTACAATCTCGGCGATCCTGGAAAAAATTAGGTACAACAGCATGTACAAGCCTCGTTTCCAGGTGGACTGGCTTTTCAGATTATCTTTGACTTCATTGCTCATGGTTGGTCCTCGGATGGTTTGCCACCAATATACTCCCGTCGATCGGAAAATCTAGTAAACCACATTAACCCGGCGACAATATATATCGCATTCAGGGCTTCAAGAAAGCGTCAGATCAAGGCGCGGCTTACCGCCGGGTTAATAGTCTAAAACAGATTGATCTGGCTCAATGTGCGCATGCTAATAACACGCATAGTACCAGTTGCGGCAATGTCCCTGTTCAGCATCGGTAAATATCGACTTGCTAGACTGATAGTATTGGGCAATATATCGGCCTGGTGACTGCAACCATAATAAGGAGAGTTAGCCTGGAATGGAGACAGGAATTAAAATACTGACCACTGATTTTCGTCTTTACGGATTGCTATTGCTTGGTCTACTGGTGGTTTCATCGCCCGCCATTTCGGCCGAGGTCGATACCCCGAACCCACGCGAGCTGATCCGCGCAGCGATGGAACACTGGCGCGGGGTGACCTCGTATTCCGAGATGACGATGACGATCCATCGCAGCGACTGGGAGCGCAACTTTTCGATGCAGGCCTGGACCGAGGGCGATAAGCTTTCGCTGGTACGTGTTACCGAACCGAAACGCGATGCGGGTAATGGCACGCTGATCAAGGATCAAAGCATGTGGACTTTTTCGCCGAAGATTAATCGGATTCTCAAGGTGCCATCCTCGATGATGAACCAGGGCTGGATGGGCAGCGATTTTTCCAACAAGGACATCAGCAAGTCTACCGATATCATCGATCAGTATGACCATCGCCTGCTCAACACCGAAACCCGGGATGATCACATTCTTTACACGATCGAATCGATCCCGCACGAGGAGGCCGCGGTTGTCTGGGGCAAGGAAATCGTCGTGATCCGCGACGACTTCATCATGCTGCGTCAGGAGTTCTGGGATCAGGATGACATTCTGGTCAAGGAAATGAACGCGACCGAGCTTGCGACTATGGATGGCCGTACCATTGCATCTCGAATGCGCATGCACAAGCTCGAAGCCCCCGATGAATGGACCGAAATGATCGTCGATGACATCGATTTCGATGTCGCAATGGCCGACAACCTGTTTACACTTTCCAACCTCAGGAATCCTCGTCAGTGAAAGACGTCACCTTGCGTATGGCTTGGCGCAACCTGTGGCGACACGGTCGGCGCACCTGGCTTACGGTTGGCGCGATGATCTTCTCCAACACGCTGCTGGTATTTTCGATTTCGTTGCAGTTTGGAAGCTACGACATGATGATCGATAACAGCTTGCAGGCTTTCTCCGGTCATATTCAACTGCAACACTCGCGCTACCTGGATGAACCCAAAATGCGTTATGCCCTGCCCGACGTCGCCGATACCGCGCAACGTCTGCGTGATGAACTCGGTTTAATGAGTGTCAGTGCGCGCGCCGCGGGATTCGCACTTGCCTCGAGTAACGAGCGCTCGTACGGGTTGCAGATTCTGGGTGTCGATGCCAGGCATGAGCCGCTGGTTTCCACCCTCCCCGGTCTTGTCAAGCAGGGGCGCTACCTCGAACCTGGGGCTTACCAAGAAATTGTCATCGGCTCGGTACTGGCGCGTAACCTCAAGGTCAAAATCGGTGACGAACTTACCTTCCTCGGCAGTGGCTTCGATAACTCCTTCGCAGCCGGGATCGTCAAGGTTGTCGGCATCTTCGAATCCGGTATACCGGACCTCGATCGCTCCATGGCGCAGATCAACCTGGGCTATTTCCAGGAAAGTTTCTCGATGCAGCAGCATGGTCACAGCATCGTGATTCGGGCCCCAAATATCGACACTGTCGATCAACTCATGGCAAGCATCTCGACCCTGCCCGAGAACACTGAAACCGTCGCGCTGAGACACTGGAATGATTTGCAACCCGGACTGAAGCAAGCGATCCAGGCGGACATGACAAGCGCCTGGTTCATGTACATCGTGCTGATTGTATTGGTGGCTTTTAGCGTACTTAACACTCAGCTAATGTCGGTACTGGAGCGCACCCGGGAATTCGGCACCATGATGGCACTTGGATTAAAACCATCGCGATTGGCACGGCTGGTCATGCTCGAAACCGGGCTGATGAGCGGCCTTGGCCTGGTGCTGGGCATTACCCTGGGCATACTGATCACCTGGTACTTGAGCGTGGTCGGATTTTCTTATCCCGGCATGGAGGAAATGGCGGTCAAATTCAACCTACCAGATCGCATGTATCCAGCTATCTCGTTGATTTCACTGACTCTCGGGCCCGGTATCGTGGCACTCGGCAGCATGCTAGCCGCGATCTACCCAGCCATGCGGCTGAATCTACTGCTGCCGGTCGATGCGATGAGGGCGGTCTGACATGGCGGGATTTAGACTCCATTTCAGTGCGCTGTTGACCCTTTCCTGGCGTAACCTGTGGCGCAACCAGCGACGTACCGGCATCATGCTCGGCGCAATTTCGGTCGGGGTATGGGCGATGATTTTTATGACTGCACTGATGCGCGGCATGGTCGACGATATGCTCAACCAGGGTATTCGCAACCTGCCTGGCCACATCCAGATTCAGCATCCCGGATTTCTCGATGATCCGAGCGTCGTCAACAGCATCCCTGAACCTGGCGGTGAATTACTGGTCGCGCTAAATCATTCCGGCGCCAGGCGCTGGGCAACTCGCATCAAGGTACCTGGAGTCATCGCCAGCGAACGCGAAACTCGCGGAATCAACCTGATCGGCGTCGAACCCGATGCGGAAGCAGACATCACTGGAATTCCAGCGCAGGTAACTGAGGGTCGTTTCCTTGAATCGAACCAGGACAAGGGCCTCGTAATCGGGGCCAAACTCGCGCAGCGTCTCGAAACCCGGCTAGGTAAGCGTGTCGTCATAATGAGCCAGGATCCCGACAATAATATCAGTGAGCGCGGCTTCAGAGTCGTCGGCATATACCGGGCGGAAATGCCCGGCCTCGAGGAGTTTAACGTTTACGCGGCACGCGATACCCTGCAAAATTTGCTGCATATCGAAGGCCGGGTGTCACAAATCATCCTCGTCGATGAAGACTACCGCGACCTTGGAATCCTGTATCAAAGAATCAAGCAGGCGACGCCGGCGACACTCGATACCAGGGCCTGGTATGAAATCGACACCTACCTCGCGGCAATGTTCAACATGATGGATGGTTTTGTGCTGGTCTGGGTGATCATCATTTTCCTGGCACTTTCGTTCGGCCTGGTGAATACGCTGGTGATGGCGATATTTGAACGCGTGCGTGAAATCGGCCTGATCCAGGCGCTTGGTATGCGCCCATCATTAATCGTTTACCAGATATTGCTTGAGTCGTTACTGCTACTTTTGATCGGGCTAGGCATCGGTAACTGCCTCGCGATTTTGACGGTCAAACCGCTCGAGAGTGGACTCGATATTTCGGCGGTTGCGGACGGCATGGCGATGATGGGCGCCAGTAGCGTGTTGTACCCCAGCCTGACCCTGTACGATATGGTGCTAGCCAACACCGTGGTTATCATTCTGGGCATCCTCACCAGCATATTACCCGCCTGGCGCGCGGCCAAACTGGACCCCGTGCGGGCTCTGAATACAACCTGACCCCAGGGGCAATATAGCTAACTAGCATGAGCGCAATTCACTGCCACCAATTATGTAAAACCTTTAACCAGGGCGATGCAATCATCACCGGCCTGGATCACGTCGATCTTACCATCGAGGCAGGTGAATTTGTCTGTCTGTCCGGACCATCGGGTTCCGGCAAGACCACCCTGCTGAACGCAATTGGCGGGCTCGACACCCCGGACAGCGGCGAAATCCGCATGGGTGATATACGCATCGACCAGCTCGACCGAGGACCGCTGGCCGATATGCGTCTGCATCACATCGGCTTCGTTTTCCAGGCCTATAATTTGATACCGGTACTAAGCGCGCAGGAGAATGTCGAGTTCGTCATGCAGGTGCAAGGGGTTTCCATTGAAGAACGTTCCCGCAAGGCACTTGAGATACTCAAAGAGGTCGGGCTTGAAGGCATGGAGGACCGACGGCCGGCACAGCTTTCAGGTGGCCAACAACAACGCGTCGCGGTAGCACGCGCGATTGTTTCACATCCGGACCTGGTATTGGCCGACGAACCGACCGCCAACCTCGACAGCGTCGCATCCGCTCACCTGATGGGATTGTTTTCAGAGCTCAATGAACATCACCGGATTACTTTCGTCATCGCGACCCACGACAAGCGCGTGATGAGCTACGCCAGACGTCTGATCAAGATGCAGGATGGCAAAATCATCAGCGATGAGGTGCAATAGTTTGAAAGACGGTGGCAGGCCCCGTTTTTCTCGAAAAACGGGGCCTGCCACCCTTTTCCTGCTTCTAGTCTGCATTGCCTTGAATACCGCTAACGCGCTTGCCTTTGAATTGCGCGGTCATGTCAAACCACAGACTACAGTGGTGAACATTCCAGGTGACAGCCTGCTGCAGGATTTCAGCGACGACCCCGCGCGCGATATCAACCTCGATCTACGCCTCAACATGGCGGCTAACACCGGCGGCTGGAGCTGGCATGGCGACTATCAACTGCTTGTGGGACAGGGCGACCAGCTCGAGCTGCGGCAACAAAACCCGGACCTCGGTTTCAATGCCGTAACGCTTGCGGATGATGAGCAACGCGTATTCGATTTATCGCATCGCATCAGCGACCAGGATGATCGCGTAATCACGCATCGCCTCGATCGGCTTTACCTGAGCCATACCTCGGACAAAACCGTCCTCAATATTGGACGTCAGGCGGTTTCCTGGGGTAACGGCATGATCTACAACCCGGTCGATTTTTTTAATCCTTTCGATCCGGCTGCAATCGACACCGAGTATAAAACCGGTGACGACATGCTCTACGCGCAATATTTGCTGGATTCCGGGGATGATTTACAGGCGGTCTGGGTGGGGCGACGCGACGATGATCATCACGTCAGCACGGACGTGTCCAGCCTCGCAGTCAAGTATCACCACTTTTCCGAGACCAGCGAATTCGACTTGTTGATAGCCGATCACTACGACTCGGAAATTATTGCGCTTGGCGGCGCATTGGATATCGCCGAGGCGATCTGGCGCAGCGATATCATGCTGACCGATACGGGGGATGAGCATTTTACCAGCGCCGTCCTGAACTGGTCTTACTCGTGGGTAGGCTGGGGAAAAAACCTGAACGCGACGCTCGAGTATTTTCACAACGGGTTTGGCATCGACGATGGCGACTACAGTCCGGAGGCACTTGCCAACAATTCTGAATTAACGGCTCGCATTGGGCGTGGCGAATTATTTACTCTCGGTGAAAACTACCTCGCCGCCGCGGCGACCGCTGAACTGAATCCACTTTGGATAGTCACCACCAGTATTTTCAGAAACCTCGATGATGATTCGATGCTGTTGCAGATATTCAGCCAACACGACTTGCAACAGGATTTGCAACTACTACTTGCACTCAACCTGCCAACCGGCAGCGATGGCAGCGAATTTGGTGGGGTCGACTCCGGGGTTGGAGACCGACCGCTTGCAGTCGGAACGTCTCTATTTGCCGAACTCGCCTGGTATTTTTAACCTGGCGTCAATTTTTCCTGGTTAGGTTGAATAAAATCGCACCTGGTCACTCAAGGGTGGTGATCGCTGATTCGCGAAAGCGAAGCCACGCTAATCCCTTTCTCGTTGCGCTCGACATGGCTATCAACGCCATATACTTCGGCAATATTTTCCTTGGTCAACACTTCACTAACACTACCGCTACAATGCAGCTTGCCATGGTTGAGCAAATAGAGACGATCACAAAATCGCGCTGCCAGGCTCAAATCATGTAACACCACTATTGCGGCGCGTGTTGCGGTTGCATGGTTTCTAAGGATCTCCATGACGTGCAGCTGGTGATAAGGATCGAGTGCGGCCACCGGTTCATCGGCAAAGATCAGGTCGGGTTGAGTAGCAAAAATTCGCGCCAACATAACCAGTGTTTGTTCGCCCCCGGACAGCGTGGTGACAATACGGTTGCGATAAGCCAGCGTCTCGGTTTTTGCCATGGCCTCATCAACAATTTTTTGATCATCGCCCGTAGCCTGCTGCCACCACTTCTGGTAGGGAATACGCCCCAGCTCGACGACCTTCTCAACACTGAAAGGCCAGTAAGCCATCGCACCCTGCACCAGGTAACCCATGCGCTGCGCGCGCAACGTGGCCGATATCTGCCGCAAAGGTTGTTCATCAAACCGAACCTCACCTAGAGTACAGGCTTCGACACCAGTCAGTAGCCGTAGCAGGCTGCTCTTACCCGCCCCATTTGGCCCGATTAGTCCAACCAGTTCACCTGCATCGACCCGAATATCGATTTCTTCGAGTATCCGAATCGAATCGATGAGGTAATCAATGCCGTGTCCACTTAGCAGACTCATTGCAACACATTCCTCGATTTCAGAATCAGGAACAAAAAGAACGGAGCGCCGACCAACGAGGTAATCACTCCAAGCTTCATTTCTCCATGTTCGGACATTATTTGCACCGCAATATCGGCGAGAAGCAACAGAATCCCACCAGCAACGCCACTCGCCAGCAACAGGCGCCTGGGTTCGTAGGCGACAAATGGACGTATCAGATGGGGTACCACAAGACCTACAAAAGCAATATTGCCCGCCACGGAGACGGCCGCACCGACACTAGCAGTTACCCCTAGTATCAATACCAGGCGCAATCTGACCACGTTAAATCCCATCGATTTCGCGGTCTCCTCACCGAGCGTCAATGCATTCAGAAAACGGCCACAGTAAAGCATCATACCCCAGCCCACCAGCATGAATGGCAACGCGATATATAGCTCGTTGACACTGCGATTGGCAACCGATCCGAGCAGCCAGAAAACGATTTCCTGCATTGCATAGGGGCTCTCGGCAAAGTTTAACGCAAGCGCAATAAAGGCACCGCCAATCGCATTGATTGCGATGCCCGCCAAAATAAGAGTAATGATCGAGCGACTCTGGCCTACCAGTAAAAAGATGATGGTCACTGCAACCAAGGCCCCGATCAAACCGCCCAGGGGCAACAGAAACCAGCCGATTCCTGCCAAGCCGTAGTAGAACACTATCACCGCGCCGAGCGCGGCACCGTTGGAAACACCGATGATGCCCGGCTCGGCTAGCGGATTACGCAGCAGTCCCTGTAAAGACGCGCCGGCCAACCCGAGAGTCACGCCAATGAGCAGGGCCAGCAGAGCCCGTGGCATACGGACATCAAACAGGATCAGTGATTCGATCGTGGTCTGGTCGTTGAACCAGTCTTGCGTCGCCTTACCGAGATCGATATCAACCGGCCCAACGGTGAGGGCCAGCGCCAGCAAAACCAGTAAGACTGGTAGCAGTATCCCGTAAAGTGCCGGAGCCTCGAGCGCCTTGATGTTCACCGACGCTGCGCCATGCTTTCGATTGCCTCGGTGATCATCGGCCCCGCACAGATTCGCAGTCGGGTCGGTATGTCGAGGTATTCTCGATTTTCGATCATTTTATCGAGTGCCGGGTGACCCAAATAGGCCGTTGCGAGAGAGTCGGTACGCGACAGGTTACGATCGATATGCAACACATCCGGATCCGCAGCAATCAGCGTTTCCAGCGCGATCGGCTTGAATCCATCGATTCCCATTTCTGCTGCCAGGTTGATGTAACCAGCATGTACAAATATGTCGTTTTCAAGCGTATTGGCACCAATCGTAAAACCATTCGGGGAATATACGATCACCGATTTTTGTGCACGTTCGGCGTAACGATCTCGAATCTCGGCAAGTTCCTGCTGCATTTTATCAATCATGGCTTCGGCGCGATGCTGATTACCTGTCCATTCACCAAACTGCCTTAGTAGACTATAAATATCTGCAATCGATTTTGCCGTTGGGATTTGCCTGACTTCGTAACCCAGTTGGCGCAGGAATTTTGCGGTATCCCAGGCGGCAAACTGACTCGCCACCACAAGGTCCGGTTGGTACTGGATGATTTCCTCGATTGACGAATTATTGAGAGGGATTTCCCCGACCGCATCGATCATGTAAGACATATTCTTATCCTTCGCCCAGACCGATAATGATGCTATCTGTTCACGTTCAGAGAGCATTAACAGTAACTGGTCGGTACAAAGCCCGATAGAGACGATCCGTCGCGGTTTTTCGGCGGCGAAAAGGGACACCGAAACCAGTAACAAGGCGGCAAAACAAGCGCGATAAGGTTTCATGGAAACAATGTTTTTGTTGACCAGCGCTATTCTCCGGATTGCGCTCCTACAGTAAAGCCTCGACTTTCCTTCCTCTGGGGGTGTTAAATTTTTAACGTTACCGACGAACGGTGTTTTTTTGGCTACAGAAGGTCATATAGCGCCTCGAATAGCAACTATGCTTTAGTTTGCACCTTATTAACACGTGAATCGCATCACACTATCACTAAATAATCTCATAACGTCATCAATTATCTCCTGTGAGCGTGAAATTATAGGATTCAGGGCATTTTGGCGGGGAAGACAGGTAAATAATGCTGGCAACAAAACTCGAAATCGTTAGCGCCAAGGGCGGAAAAAACCCCGTGTATAACTCAGTTAAACGTTTTTCGCTGGAAGGACTCAGCGACCTGATCCGCGTACTGATGGAGAATGTAGACGACTCAATGTACGAGTTGTCGGACAAGGTTAAGAATGACCGTGAGCGCAACATGTATATGGAAGCGATGCGCGAAATCAGGTTGAAGCGTGACGGCATCAAGAAAAATTTCGGCTTTGAAATGCAGCGCCGCTTCGACGCCTTTATCACGGGTGAATCTGTCATCACCGACCTGGATGACGAAGAGGAACTGACCCTGGTTGAACTCGATGACCTCGAAGACAACATCGCGATCGAGAACATGATTTCAAAGGCGCGCCCACGTTTCGAGGATGATTTATTCGCGTTAAGCGAGCGACTGAAGCTAGTCCTGAAATGCAAGGAAATCGACGAAGACGAAAACCCACTCGATCCCAAGGCAATCTGCGAAAGCTTTGATAAGGCATCCCAACTGCTCGATACCGATATTCAGGCAAAGTTAATCTTCTACAAGCTATTCGATAAGTACGTGATGAATAACCTGGGCCATTTCTACGAGGAATTGAATGAGTTGTTCGTCAAGAAAGGCGTGTTACCCGGTTTCAAGCCAGACCAGGAACGTATGAAAAAAACCAGCCGATACATGGCAAACCGAATCAAGAAAAATGGCGAGCATGGAACCGGCGCGCCGGTATTACTGACTCCCGGATCCGGCGCAGGTGCCGGTGGAGTCGCCGGCGTTCAGGTTGCAGATGGTAACCTGTTTGCAGCCCTGCAACAGGCAGTCACTGGAGCGCCGGGAACCGGTGGAGTTGCTGGTGCTGGTGGGGTTGCTGGTGCTGGTGGGGTCGCAGGTGCTGGTGGGATCGCAGGTGCCGCAGGTGCCGGTGGTGCTGGTGGGGTCGCAGGTGCTGGTGGGATCGCAGGTGCCGCAGGTGCCGGTGGTGCAGGTGGGGTCGCAGGTGCAGGTGGGGTCGCAGGTGCAGGCGGAATTGCCGCTCCCAGTTCTCAGGGTGGTAGTTTTGTTGCCGCATTGAATAATCTGCAGGCAGCGAGCATTCCAACCCAACCTTTGACAGCGATCGATCCGCAAAGTCTCAAAGAGCAAAGTCACCAACAACTGGTTAATTTCAAACAGGAAAATCAGCACCATGTTAATGCTAGTGACAGCCAAACCATTGATGTGGTTTCGATGCTGTTTGATTTCTTTTTTGACGATGAGGCACTGCCAGATCCGATAAAGGTTTTGATTGGACGGCTGCAAATTCCGATGCTCAAGGTCGCCATTATCGACAAGGATTTTTTCAACCACAAAAAACACCCGGCTAGAAAGCTGCTCGACAGCATTTCACGCGCATCACTTGGGTGGAGTGAAGGTCATACCGACGAACAACCGCTCATCGACAAGACCGAGGAAATCGTCAACTTTCTGATCAGCGAATTCGATGAAGATATCTCGGTCTTCGAAGAAGCTTATATCAATTTCGAAAACTTCATTACCGATCAGGAACAGGAAATTGAAAAGGTTGAAAAGGAGATTCAACAGCAGGAACAGAACAGGGACCTGGAAATTCAGGAGGCGCAGGACGCAGCGGCGGCGCTGGTGCACAAGCTTATCAACAATCGGGAAGTGAGCTTTGAAGTAATCGATTTTCTCGAAACCACCTGGACCTCGGTATTGTTCAACGCTTACCTGTCGCTGGGTGAATCATCAAATCACTGGAGAAACCTGAAACGGATCTCTACTACTTTCGTCTGGACGCTAATCCCGAAATTCACCGAAGCAGAACGTGTCAAGATTATAAAAACCATTCCCGCCCTGCTACGCGCGCTTTCCAAGGGCATGGACCTGGTCAAAATACACATCGATGTGCAAAACCGAATTTTCCAGATGCTCGCGCAGGAGCATGCCAAGATTGTCAAACAGACATCTAAGAACATCGTCACGCGTATCGATGACCAAACCGTGTGGCCGGAAGACGGTGGTGCCGACGCCTTCGCCAAATCACAGGGTATTGATACTGCTGAAGCTCCCGATTTTGAATTTTCCGCCAATGATACCGGTGAAATCGAAGTCGTTGAAAACGAAGTTGATGATGATTCGATCACCATTATTTCGGAGGCTTCCACCACCGACGTAATCGACGACCTCAACAAGTTTGCCGCTGGCGTCAAGCTGGGTGAAATTGCGTTCGACGAAGAAATTGTGCTCACCTCGGATGAAGACGAACTGTTTGATCAGGCCGAAGAGGAAGGAGAGAACTATTTGGCACAGGCCAAGGCGCTGGAAATAGGTTCCTGGGTGGAGTTTGTCGAGTCGCAATCAAAAACCCTGGTGGCACGCCTATCCTGGAAGAGTAACGTGACCGGCAATTTCGTTTTCGTCAATCGCCAGGGGCACAAGGTACGTAACATGACAATGAGCGCCTTTGCAACAGAACTGAAAGACGGTCGTGTCAATCTAATCGAATCGTCGTCGGTATTCGATCGGGCTATCTACACCATCATGACGAAGACGCAGCATTAGTTCCCGGGATTACGTCACTGAAGTGGCACAGGAAGTATTGTTGCGCCTTGCCCTTAATTCTCCTGCCTGGAGATCTCCCTGATACAGTTCGCCAGGGTATCCAGTTCTGATTCGACATTATAGTAATGCACCGAACTGCGAATTAAATCGGGCAGCTGTCTCCGAGTAGCATCAATCAAGGTACTGACCGGGGAACTTACGCTGACCTGAACCCTGTTTTCTCTGAGCCTCTTTTCGACCTCGGTCGCAGCGATCCCCGCAACCGAAAAGGTCACGATGCCGCACTTCCTTTTGCCAATGTCATGGACTCTAACGCCAGGGATTTCGACAAGCATTCCGCGCAACATATCTGCCAACCTGATGACTTCAGTTTCGATGTTATCGAGCCCTATGCTTAGTGCGTAGTCAATTGCACCGCCAAAACCCAGTTTGGCGGCATAGTTGCTCTCCCAGTTTTCAAACCTTCTGGCATCCTCGCGTAATTCATAGTGCTCTGCATCGACCCATGTCGCCGAAAAAAGATCAATCATCGGTGGATGCAACGACTCCAGGACTCGACTACTGACAAAGAGAAACCCAACGCCCCTGGGTCCGCGCAAAAACTTGCGCCCGGTCGCGCTAAGAAAATCGCACTGTATCGCATTCACATCGAGCGGGATTTGACCGGCTGATTGACAGGCGTCCACGAGATACAATATACCTTTCTCCTTTGCCACCTCTCCGATTGCTTCGACCGGATTGACGAGGCCACCATTGGTCGGTACGTGGGTAATCGATATTAGCCGCACGCGCTCATCAATCATCTTCTTGAGCGATTCAACGCATACTTCGCCGTCTGCGGTAGACGGTATGGTTTCGACAACGACTCCCTTGTTTTTGGCGATCTGCAGGTAGGCCAGGTAGTTTGAAGCATATTCGGCCTCGGCGGTTAAAATTCGATCACCAGGCTTAAAAGGGATTGCATAAAAAGCCATCGTCCAGCCAACCGTTGCATTTTCTACGATCGCAACTTCATCGCGCTGACATCTGATTAGACTCGCAACCGAATCGTAAACCGCTTCGATTTGATCATGCTTGAGCCTCTCCGCTTCGTATCCACCGACAGCAGCTTCGAGTTTAAGATGTTCAATCTGAGTTTCCAGCACGCAGCGTGGCATTAGCGCGGCACCCGCATTATCCAGGTGAGAAAATCCTTCATCGGATAGCAAATCGCGTCTGACTGCTTGTTTATCTATAGGCATAAATTAGTCCCTAGGCCAATGGTGGTGTGACACACACACGCTCGTAAGGATAGCGCTCGGGAATACTACTGGAATATTCAAACACATCCAGTATTACCTCGAAGGCCGGTTTCGTTATCTCGACATGTGGTGTCCAGCAACCCAACTGCTGATAACTCGATATACATTTCTCCAGCGCAGAGGGAGAGATATCAGGGAAATAGGATTGCTCGATAGCCGCAATTTCGTTGGCCGGGGATTCGTTCAAATATTGTCGGGCGGCGGCGTAGGCGCGCGTAAAAGCACGCGCCATTTCAGTCCCCAGCCATTCGCGTGAGGCGGCCAGACTCGAAAACGCGCATGGCCCGATTAACGGACCCACCTGCGCTGCGATTCTGCCGACACCGTCGTTCTCGAGTTGCTGCGGGTAGGGTCCCTGCTGTTGTACATACTGCCCCTCTCCGGCGCGAAATGCCTGATCGATTTCTCCAGCACCGCCGGGGGTAATCGCAATAATCTTGTCGTAGTCGATACCGGCCCGATGGCAGGCATAACGAAACATGGCGTTCGGTTGGCCACCCCCGAACATCACCACCTCCGCGCCTTCGAGCTTGTGCCAGGAAAAATCAGCATCCGCTTCGCGCCCGGTGAGGAAAAAACCATCCATCTCGTTAATCTGGGCAAAATGGACGGGGTAGTTCAACTCGCCTTTCGCGATCGCATTGAACGCCTGGCTCGGTGCCGACTGCACAACATGCGCTGATCCATCTGTAATCGCGGCTACCGCCGGTACGCCGGGTGGCGATACCGACCATTCATATTCAAGACCTTCCCGTTTAAGAAATCCACCCGCCATCGTCACAATCAACGGTGAATAAAACGCTGAAAACAAGGTGAACTGAATATTTATTTTCGCCATTTTGAATGCGCTCGCTGGAATTCAAGATTAAAGACTATTTTACCACCTGGCCCCAGCACAGGTGCAGGGCATCGAGGCAGGAGTGCGCGAGACGACTACAGCGTTCCGGACTCCATCCCTGAATCCGATCGGGGGTTGCGGTGGCATCTTTGAATGGCATCTCCAGTGTCATCACCAGCGCACCAAAGCGTTCTGCAAGCGAGTTCGAACAATAACTCATGTTGGCATTGCCGCTCGAATTCGGTGGATAACCATGTTCTACCTGGAAATCCGGATTGATGTTCGCGAGTGTCATTTTAAATAGCTCGAGTTGTTGTTGCCGTTCGTGATTCCAACCAGGAATACCTTCGGTACCGGCGATAAAATTATACGGCAGCGCCTCATCACCATGCACATCGAAGCCAAAATCCAGACCGGTTTGCTTGATCTTGTCGAGCACGCACAATACCTCGGGACTTTTATCAGGAGTGGGGTTATCCCATTCACGATTTAAATTTGATCCCACTGCGTTAGTGCGTAAATGCCCACGCCGACTGCCATCCGGATTCATATTCGGCACCAGGTAAATCACCGCCTTATCGAGAATTGCGTTGACTACCGGATCGCTATGATCGACCAGACGATTAACCAGGCCTTCCATCCACCATTCGGCCATGGTTTCACCCGGGTGCTGGCGCGCCACCATCCATATATTCTTCCGTCCCTGTTCGATCTCGCCAAAGCGCAGACAATCCATGGCCTGGCCGTCCAGCGTCAGGCCCAAGGTTTCCACCTGGCAGCGTTCGCTGGTCTGGGCAAATGCGAGTAGGTCGGCATGGCGCTCCATCGAGTAAGGTGCAAAATAGGCAAAGTAAACCTGGTCCTCACTACTGTTATGCTCGATGACCAGGTTCTCGCCGTCGAATGAGGTTTCGACGCGAAACCAGAATTCGCGGTCGTAGCTGGCAACCGCCTGGTAGCCTTCCCAGCCTTTTGCGTAAGCGGCGCCAGTAGCATTGGCAATCAAATATCTGCAATCGAGATCCTTCACGTTCGCTGCACGAAAATAAAACCATTGATAAAAATCCGACTGATTATCATTACGGATATTGAGCAAGATGTTGGCTGGATCACTAGAATCTAGACATTCAATATTGCCGCCATCGAACTGGCTGGAGATCAACATGGTTTTTCCCGGTTAAGAACTGTGTGAGAGAATACTGTATGCGTTGGATAATTTCGATTCCTTTACTGTTGTTGCTCTGCGGTTGTGCTGATCTCGGCTATTACTGGCATAGCGCGAAAGGGCATCTAGCAGTCATGAACCAGCGCGTCGACATCGAGCAGTTACTCGACGATGACACGCTTGAGCCCCGTTTGCGCGAACGCCTTGTGCTGGTGCAGGAAATCCGCCGCTTTTCGATCGAGCGCCTCGAGTTGCCGGCAAACGGCAGCTATGGCAGCTATGTCGAACTTGATCGATCCTACGTAATACAGAATCTTTTTGCCGCAGCCGAATTTTCAACGCAGCTTTATGAGTGGTGTTACCCGATTATCGGTTGTGCCGGCTACCGCGGTTACTACAGCGAAGAACGCTTGCTCGCCTATGCCGAGGATTTGAAATCCAGGGGCCTGGAAGTGCACATAGGCCAGGTTGCGGCCTACTCGACACTGGGCTGGTTCGACGATCCGGTACTGAGCAGCTTTATTAACTGGCCGGACTACCGCCTCGCGGGATTGCTGTTCCACGAGCTCACCCACCAGCAGGTCTACATCGAAGACGACACGACTTTCAACGAATCACTCGCTTCCGCCGTGCAACAGGTCGGCACCGAACTCTGGTTGAAATCGAAAAACCGGGTTGAAGACCTCGATGCGTTATCGACCTGGCGGCAGTATCGAAACCGGGTCGTTGCGCTAATTGAAGCCACACGTGATGAGCTGGCAGATATCTATGCGAGTGATATCAACGATACCGACAAGCGCGAGCGCAAGGCACGGATATTCATCGAGGCCAGCGACGCTCATGGTGAGATTGCTGCGGAACATGGGATAAGCGGGGGATTTACGCGCTGGTTCGCAGCCGAACTCAACAATGCCAAGATTGGATCAGTGGTTGCCTATAATTCCGAGGTACCGGCATTTATCAATATGATTCAGGCGCACAAGTTCGATTTCACGACTTTCTTCAAATATGTCGAAACCCTGGGCGCACTCAATAAGCCAGCCCGCGACAACTGTCTGGCGGCCTGGGAACAGCAACCCAGGTTAACAGTCGAAGATTGTCCCGACTTCGAGTTAGCGAGCGCTACTGCTTCGTGATGAAATCCGAGTACTTGGTATAAGTCAGCTTGTAGTCCTCGAAATTCTCATCGAGCATCTGCTGATATTGGGTATGGAAAAATTCGCGCGCCTTGGATATGTCGCGTTCGTAATCTTCGAGGGATTGAGCGTGGTGGGAAACGACATGGGCGTTAAAACGCGAGGCCGCATACAGCAGCGCCATGCCAACATTTTCCGGGCTATTGGTTTCGGCCAGTTCATTGGCACGATCGATAAACATATCGACCATACGACGGTAGACTTCGTCGAGTTCATCGTCGGTAATTGATTCGTCCGCCATGTCAGTACCTTCCGGGGATTAAGCCACAGATGATAATACCACAGCCCGTCTACCGCCCTTTATTAGATTCCCGTTTCCGCCCACCTTTGGCAGATAGGATAAAAGAACCTATCGTTGGTATTGACGCTAGCCGGTTGGCTCCGTCGATTCGCGCTGCCCGCTTTCGCTGCTGGCTTGCATTTGATCCTGGGGCGCAGACTCACTTGAATTCTTGACCTTTTCATACCACAGATCGTGATGGTCCTTGGCCCAGTTGGCGTCGCAATAGCCGGTTTTCATGACTTCAAAGGTCCCTTCCAGCGCGGCAGTTCCCATGAAGATGTGCCCGAACGAAACAACGATCAGGACGACTGCCGCAATGCTGTGCACCAGGTGATAAAACTCCATAGTGGCACGGCCCTGTCCAAAAATCGGGAAATCGAGTACCACACCGCTGATGATCACCGCGAGACCACCCAGCGAGGCAATCCAGAACCAGGCCTTTTCTCCGAAGTTGAAGCGATCGGCATGTACGTGCCCGCCAAACAGGCCGCCGCCACGCATTAACCATTGCAGATCCACTTTTACGGAGGGCAGGTTATCGCGCACAAACAACACGAACAAATAAGTCAACGTAAATATAAAAACAGGTCCGAGGTAGTCGTGCAGGAATTTCGCAACGATCGCAACATTACCGAAACCCTCGGCGCCAAAAAGCGGAATCAGGAATTTTCTGCCCAACAGCAGGGTCAGCCCCGTTAGACCCAGGATCACGAACAATATGGCTGTAGTCCAGTGAGCAAACCGCTGACTCAGCGTGAAGCGCAAAATCTTGATGCCGGAACGTCCACCTTGTAGCATAATTTTGCCGCGGAGCAGGCGAAAAATAGCAATCGCGATAAGCACCAACAGCACTGCCGCACCCGCTGTTGGTACCAGTTTCTGCATCCGATACTCGCGCCAGGATTGGCCCGAAACATTAACCAGTACGTTAGCGTCAGGCGATTTGACCTGGCTGGTACCCGTGACAACTCCATCGCGTTGGCGTACTTCGCGCCATAACTCAGCGCCCGGGTTAGTGGATATCAATCCCGGAGGTGGCGGAGGAGGATCGGCAGCTTGTACCTGGAAAACCGACAATATCAGACAGACCAATATTAACAGTGTACGGATTCTCACGACTTTCATCCTATTCTTTTCTTAGTTAGCAACTGGCTCCGTCGGATAAAGGTCGATACGTCCCTGTATCGAATTCATTTCTATCCGTGAGTGCTTATCCTTGCAGCTTGGTGCTATTGAAATTCACGCCCCAGTTGAAGGCGCTGGCGCCACGGTTGATGACCCGCTTACGGTAAATATCCGAAAGCACGTCGGCATCACCGGCAAGCAACGCCTTGGTCGAACACATTTCCGCGCACAGCGGTAACTTGCCTTCTGAAACGCGATTGCGGCCGTACTTCTTGTACTCTTCTGAGCTATGGTCATCTTCCGGACCGCCCGCGCAGAAGGTACATTTATCCATCTTGCCGCGCGACGAGAAGGCTGACGATTCGGGGAATTGAGGCGCCCCGAACGGACAGGCGTAAAAGCAGTAGCCGCAGCCGATGCAGATGTCCTTGTCGTGCAGCACAATACCGTCACCGGTGGTGTAAAAGCAGTCCACCGGACAGACCGCGGCACAAGGCGCGTCAGAGCAGTGCATACAGGCTACCGACAGTGAACGCTCACCCTGTTCACCATCCTTGATGGTAACCACGCGTCGACGATTAACCCCCCAGGGAATATCGTGTTCGTTTTTACAGGCGGTTACGCAGGCATTACATTCGATACAGCGTTCCGCATCACAGTAGAATTTCATTCTAGCCATTTTTCAATCCCCCCTATGCTTTGGTAATGCGACAAAGGCTACATTTTGATTCCTGCATCTGCGTCACGGAATCATAACCATATGTCATCGCTGTATTGGCCGCTTCACCCAGGATGTAGGGATCGGCTCCTTCAGGGTATTTATCCCTCAAATCCTTGCCCTGGAAATGCCCGGCCCAGTGGAACGGCATGAAAGCAACACCGGAACCGACCCGCCTTGTCACCATCGCCTTGACTTTAACCTTGGCTGGTGCGGGACTTTCGACCCAGACATCGTCACCATCCTTGATGCCGGCATTATTGGCATCACGCGGGTGGACCTCGACGAACATGTCTTGCTGTAATTCCGCGAGCCAGGCGTTGGATCGAGTTTCATCGCCGCCGCCTTCGTATTCAACCAGTCGTCCAGAGGTCAGAATAATCGGGTAATCCTTGGAGTAATCGGTCGCCTGGATCGACTTGTAACGTGTCGGCAGCCTCCAGAATGACTTGCGATCTTCGTAGGTCGGATACTTGTCGACCAGATCACGCCTGGACGTGTACAACGGCTCTCGATGGATGGGCACCGGATCCGGGAAGGTCCACACCATCGCTCGGGCCTTGGCATTACCAAAGGGTGAGCAACCGTGTTTGATCGCGACACGCTGAATGCCGCCGGATAAATCGGTTTTCCAGTTTTTGCCTTCGGCCGCCTTTTTCTCGGCCGCGGTCAAGTCCTTCCACCAACCGAGCTTCTTGAGCACCTTATCGCTAAATTCCGGGTAGCCATCCCTGATCTCGGAATCTTTACCAAAAGAGCCCTCGGCGAGCAGGTTGACACCGTTTCTTTCGACGCCAAACCGGGCTCTGAATGTCAGCCCCCCTTCGGCAACCGATTTAGACGTGTCATACAGGTTAGGCGTACCGGGATGGTTCATCTCCGGGGGACCCCAGGAAGGCCAGGGCAATCCGTAGAAATCTCCATCGGCAGGGCCACCTTCGGCTTTCAGGGTATCGTAATCGAAAGTTCCCCAGTTCTCCTGGTGTTTCTTCAGGCGTTCGGGGCTTTGTCCGGTATAGCCGATGGTCCACATGCCGCGGTTGATTTCACGCAGAATATCCTCGACCAGAGGCTCTTCACCCTTAACCTCGATATTTTTAAACAATTGGTCTGAAATACCCAGCTTCTTCGCCAGTTTGTACATGATGGTATGATCGGGCAGCGATTCAAATAGCGGGTCGATAACCTTGGAACGCCATTGGAACGAGCGGTTAGATGCGGTCACTGAACCGTAGGTTTCCATCTGCGTGGCCGCCGGTAACAGGTAAACCCCATCGGTGCGGTCATGCATGACCGCGGTTGCGGTTGGATAGGGATCGACGACGACAAGCAGATCGAGCATTTCCATCGCCTTTTTCTGCTCGACACCGCGGGTCTGACTGTTGGGTGCATGCCCCCAGAATATCATCGCCTTGAGACCGTCCTTTTGAGCGACATTTTCCTTGTCCTCGAGCACACCGTCGATCCAGCGAGATACCGGAATTCCCTTGGTGTTCATGACATGAACATCCTTACCCTTGCTCTGCTCGTAGCTACCGCTATCGAACTGTCCCTTGACCCATTCGTAATCCAGATCCCACACGCGCGACCAGTGCTTCCAGGCGCCGCTAGACAGGCCATAGTAGCCAGGCAGGGTATTGGAAAGTACGCCCAGGTCGGTCGCGCCCTGTACATTGTCATGGCCGCGAAAGATGTTCGCACCGCCACCCATTACGCCAATATTACCGAGCGAAAGCTGGAACGCGCAGTAAGCACGGGTATTGTTATTGCCGATCGTGTGCTGGGTACCGCCCATGCACCAGATAAAGGTGCTCGGTCGGTTGTCCGCCATTGCCTTGGTGGCCGCGAAAACCTGATTTTCTGGAACGCCGGTAACGCGTTCAACTTCGGCCGGATTCCATTTCTTGACTTCCTTCATGACGTCGTCCATGCCATAGACCCGCTGACGGATATACTCCTTGTCTTCCCAGCCATTCTCGAAGATATGCCACATCATGCCCCAGATGAGCGCGACATCGGTTCCGGGACGTAGCTTGAGGTAGTGGTTCGCATGCGCCGCGGTGCGGGTATAACGAGGGTCGATCACAATCATCGGTGCATTATTTTCTTCCTTCGCCTTGAAGATGTGCTGCAAGGCTACCGGGTGGGCCTCGGTCGGATTAGATCCAATCAGCAATATCGCCTTGGCATGATGGATGTCGTTCATGGAGTTGGTCATCGCACCGTAACCCCAGGTATTCGCTACCCCGGCCACCGTGGTGGAGTGGCAGATTCGTGCCTGGTGGTCGACATTGTTGGTACCCCACATTCCCGCCATCTTACGAAACAGGTAGGCTTGCTCGTTACTGTGCTTGGCCGAACCTAACCAGAAAACCGAATCGGGACCCGATTTTTCACGAATATCGAGCAGCTTGTCACCAATTTCGTTGATCGCTTCTTCCCAGGAAACTTTCTTCCATTTTCCATCAACCAGCTTGGTCGGATACTTGAGGCGTCGCTCGCCATGTCCATGTTCTCGAATCGACGCACCCTTGGCGCAGTGCGCACCCCTGCTGAAGGGGTGGTCAAAGGCCGGCTCCTGCCCAGTCCAGACACCGTTTTGTACTTCGGCGATAATGCCGCAACCCACCGCGCAGTGGGTACAAATCGTTTTAACCCGATCGATTTTTCCACCCGGGACGATAGCAGCGTCTGCTTTTTTCATCATCACCGGTGTCAATGTGGTCGCCAGCGCGGCACCACCCGCCATCAGGCTCGAATTTCTTAAAAAGGTACGACGACTAATCGCCCCGGGCACCGACTTGCAGGGCCTGGCGACAATGATTTTGTCGACGCTAGACGATGATTTGATTAATTTTTTCATTTGGTTACCCCAGGTTAAATGCCAGCAGACTTGTAATAGTCGAGAACATGCGAGGTTAGCTGGTAACCCTTCTGACCAGGTTTTTCGGTGGTTTCACCGCTGACTTGGGCAATGGCGTTGGTGCTGGCCATTGTAGTGGCTGCCACGGCTGCTCCAATTAGCGTGGACTTTTTGATAAATGCTCTGCGTTCCTGATCCTTAAGCTGACTTTTGTTTTTCACGTGCTTATCCTCCACAGGGAGATAAAGTTCGGTTATGTTTAATTATTAACTGCGCATCAAGAGGTATCTTTGCTCCAATTCGAGAAATGCTGCGCCAAATTGCGCAACATGCCTATAGAAATCGGCAGATCGGGCGTCGCCCAGATCGGCATAAAATCGCGTCAGCCAGGGCTTCATGTGTTTTTCAAAGAAGCTTTGTTGCTCGGCGAGGTCGACGGCATCGGAAAGCATAACAGAAAACACTTCAAAAATCGCGGCTATATGGTCTTCTGGTTCGTGAATTTCCGGATTGCGTTCGAAGCCGAGCGCACGCAGATCATCGCGCAGATCGCTAAGAGGTTGTTCCATAAGGAAACCGGTCAGATACCAGGACCCGTAAGGTACTACTTCACCCTTGCCGATGCCGATAAAAAGATTGTTATATTCGTCTTCCAAATCTGCCGTATTTTGTTGTTGCGCGGCGGCTGCGAGTGCCGCCATCGCTTCAGAAAGTTCGTCAGATTCTGCGTCGCTTTCAGGTAACAGAGCCGCCACGTGATCCAGCAAGGCCTGATCCGGCTTAGCTCGCAGTAAAGCGGCCAACAATGCATAGGCCGATGCCCGGTAGCGTTGTTCGTCTTCGATGATCTCTTCGTCTGTAGTTGCCATAGCTAGTCCATCGTGAGGGATTACTGGCGAAAACCTTTTTGCGGATCAAACTGGCCACCCATTGCTTCAGGATCCTGCACGATATCGGCCACGCGGCAATTGTCACACATCTTCAGTCGATCGAGCGCCCGCTCGCTACCAAACATGTAATGATCCTTCAATTTCTCCTGCATTTTATGGATAACCGAAGTGGGTGCAAAAGGCTTGCCACAGGAAATACACGCAAACGGGGTATCGCTGTTCAGTGCTCGTGCGCGATTACGTATCTCGGGATCAAACAACAAGCGCGGTTGCAGCGTTATCGCATCCTCGGGGCAGGTTTGCACGCAGGCGCCACATTGCAGGCAGTTGCTTTCAATGAAAAAAACCTCGGGAACTTCGCGATTCGAGCCATCCTGCAAGGCTTTGCCCGGACATGATCCGACACAGGCCATGCACAGGGTACATTTTTCGGCATCGATAACGGCCTCGCCAAAGGGCGCCGCTTGAGGTAACTCGACCCGATCTATGGTTGGCTTCAGATTTGCTACGAGGTGATCAAGCGCCTGGTAAATCGCGTTGCGCTTACCCGGGGGCATATCATGAATCGCCATTTCGACATCACTCGCGATTTCAACTTCCGGCAATGCCGCGTCGGTGAGGCAAAGCGAAACGCTAAATAGATCCATCCCAAGACCGACGAGCAACGCCTGGATCCATTCAACCTGGGCTCCCAGGTTGGCTTGCGAACTCCTCGGAACCTGTTCATCCACGTGCAATACCACCTGTGCAGCGCCGTAAGCCAACGCCGAAAGGCACAAATCCATGCCGACACTGCCAAGTTCCTCGACCTCGAGCGGCAATAGGTTGTCGTAGGCTTTCAGGTATGGTTCCGGTGAATAACTTTCACTGTGGAACAAAATGATGGGGCGTTTACCGCCCTGCTTCTGATACACGGTGAGCATGTCGCGCAGGCGTTTGCCGTTATCGCGCAGGCTCGGATACAGGTAGCGGATCGCGCCCGACGGACAAACCGTGGTGCAACTACCCCCGCCCTGGCACAGGTAAGGATTGACTTCGATACGATCACCCAGGCTTTGAATCGCTTCCGCCGGGCAGGCGTCGATGCATTGTCGGCACGCGATCTTACCGTTAACCGCGTGGGCGCAAATCGATGCATCGTAGTCGAAGTACTTTGGCTTTTGAAACTCGCCCGGCAAGTCCGCTAGCTCTGTCGCCAATTCAGGATTACCCCAATCCCCGGGAGGCACATGGAAATATCCCGGCGGCAGCATCTCACGTCCCAGCAGCGGAGTTGCATTCAAATCAAGGATCGCATCACCCTGGTGCACGACCTGGTTGCCATGTTTATCGGTAACCTCGATGACATAGGCGCCAAGATAGCCGCTGATTTGAATTTTGCCACTGGCAGTCGAAATCAGCCCAAGGTCGAGCGTCGCTGGTAACTCAATGCATTTTGCTAACGCATCATCGTCACCCACGGCGATGACCTTGCCGGCCGACTGATACGAAATCAGGCTGGTGGGCTCAATCTGAAAGGCGTCTCGCTGCGCCAATGCCTGTTTCTGCGCGTCGTTATTACTCATCAGCCAGGTTCTTGTCTGTTTTTGGAATCGAGTTCTGCGTCGGCTACGATTTCGGCTTGCTCGTCCGCATCATCCTCGAGGCTTTCCATGGCTTCCATCTCGTCGTCAACTTCTTCAT
>CAXMNA010000189.1:0-9342 GCA_964194715.1 uncultured Gammaproteobacteria bacterium | reverse complement strand
AAATTGCCTAATTTACAGGAATTTCTGGCCAGTTTCGGTATCGCCCTGGGCACTGAAAATCCGACCCCGGCGGACTATGCCAGGATAGTCGAACAGTCACGCGAGCGTCCCGAAGCTGACATGATACAAACCGTGGTGTTGCGTTCGATGCTGCAGGCGAGTTATAGCCCAAACCCGAAAGTCGGTCATTTCGGCCTCGCGCTAAATGATTATGCCCATTTCACTTCGCCGATTCGACGTTACCCGGACCTGCTGGTACATCGTGCCATCAAGCACTGGTTAACGCACCAAGGCGCTGCCGGTTTCAGTTACGATCTGGCTCAAATGACTGTGCTTGGAGAATCCTGCTCGCGTAACGAGCGTCGCGCTGACGATGCGACTCGAGATGCGTCAGACTGGCTCAAATGCGAGTTTCTGCAAAAGCATATTGGTAAGCAATATAGTGGCATCGTTACCGCGGTCACCAATTTTGGGCTATTTGTGCAGCTTGACGACTTGTTAATCGACGGCCTGGTGCATGTAACCGCACTCAAGCGCGATTACTATCAGTTTGATCCGACGCATCATCGACTGGTTGGCGAACGGACCGGTCGCTGTTACCAACTCGGTGACCGGCTTGACGTCGAAGTGGTCAGGGTAAACCTGGAGGATCGCAAGATTGATTTTGACCTGGTCGGGCTGCTTGATGAGAAACCCGCGATCAAAACAAAACGTAAAGGCAAAAAGAGTAAATCCAGAAATAAAACCAGGACTCGTGCCAGGTCCAGATGAGCAGTAGCATTGTTTACGGAGTTCATGCGGTCGCACGTCGCCTGCAACAGGCGCCGGAGCACTGTATCGAGCTGATTTGCGCCGATAAGCGTAATCCCCGGTTGCTGCAGCTTGTCGACCAGGCGCGCACTGCGGGAGTTAAGGTACGAATTGAGGCCCGCGCAGCCCTGACGCAACTTAGCGGTACCGACAAGCATCAGGGATGTCTACTAAAAACACTAGACTCGGAACCCGTGATGGATTTCAAGCAATGCCTGGCAGCCGTGAATCAAAACTCCCTGTTGCTGATACTGGATGGAATCCAGGATCCGCACAACCTTGGTGCCTGTTTGCGTACCGCCGATGCCTGCGGCGTAGATGCAGTCATAATTCCCCGGGATCGGGCGGTCAAGCTGAATGCCACGGTGCGCAAGGTTGCCGCCGGAGGCGCCGAATCGGTGCCGATCATCGAAGTAACCAATATTGCGCGCAGTTTGAAAGATCTGAAACAGGCCGGGGTCTGGATTTACGGTACCAGTGATATGGCCGAGGACAGCCTCTACGATCATGACTATGGAGGTCCCATAGCACTGGTCATGGGGGCTGAGGGATCGGGGTTGCGCCGGCTGACCCTGGAATCCTGTGACCACCTGGTAAAGCTGCCAATGCAGGGGCGAGTTGAAAGCCTCAATGTCTCGGTTGCGACCGGCGTCTGTTTATACGAAATTTTGCGCTCGAGAACGAGCTAATCTGCTATTGCTAGCAAGTGCCTGCTCGGGTACAATCCGCGCTCCTTGATTCGGAGTACCCAGAGGGTGGGCTGAATCACTCCTTGCTCCACAGGTATGGTCCTGGGGGCATTATCCCACGAGGAGAGCAAATGAGGCATTACGAAATTGTGTTTCTGGTCCACCCTGACCAGAGCGAGCAAGTTCCTGCAATGGTAGAACGCTATCGCAATATAATTACCAGTTCAGGTGGCACCGTCCATCGTGAAGAGGATTGGGGTCGCCGCCAGCTTGAATTTCCCATTAAGAAAATCCACAAGGCACATTACGTGCTGATGAACCTCGAGTGTAACCAGGTAGTGCTTAATGAACTTGAATCGGCTTTTCGTTTTAATGACGCCGTGTTGCGCCACCTGACGCTTACCTGCAAAGCAGCGATTACCGAGAAATCGGCGATGATGATGGAAGTCGAACGCGAGGAATCGGCTAAATCGAGCGATCGCAGACCTGCTGCAACGAGTGATAATGCCGCCGAAACTAGCGATGAAACTTCTGAAGTATCGGCTGATGACGACGCTACCGCCGAAACTAGCGATGAAACTTCTGAAGTATCGGCTGATGACGACGATGTCGCCGAAACCAGCGATGAAACTTCCGAAGTATCGGCTGATGACGACAATGCCGAATTAAAATCGAAGACCGAGATGATCGCAGATGTCGAGGCCGGTAGTGAAGTTGAATCCAGCAAAATTGAAGAAGAGGTGAGTTAATCATGTCACGTTATTTTCGTCGCAAGCGTTTCTGCAAGTTCACTGCTGAAGGTACCGAGCTGATCGATTATAAGGACCTGGAAACATTGAAAGAGTACATCACCGAAACCGGTAAAATTGTACCTAGTCGAGTGACGGGTACCAAGGCAAAGTATCAGCGTCAGTTGGCAACAGCGATCAAGCGAGCCAGGTTTCTTTCACTGCTGCCTTATACAGATCAGCACAAGCTGAGATAAATTTGGTGGGTGTCACGATGTTGGCACTGGCAAGATTTACTTTAAAAGGACCCTACCAGGCAGCAGCGGTTGTTGGCTTACTCGCGGTACTCGCGGTGTTTATTCCGCCGATGTCTCCGAATACAGTTCTCGGTTTGCTGTCCGGTTCAATGTGCATGTTGCTGTCGTGCACGCTGGTTGGTTTGGTTATATTGACCCAGGGGTCGGTATCGGGACTCAAGGCAATAGCCGTTGCGATAGTCGGGATTACACTGGTTGCATGGTATTTAATCAATGCCCCTGAACTGGGATTATGGACCGGACTGATTCAATGGTTACCGATTATTTTACTGACGCAGACACTGCGCAGTAGCAAGTCACTGGCGCTGACGATGCTGGTCGGCCTGGTACTCGGTGTGGTCGGCATTGCAATTCAGTACCTGGCCTGGGGTTCGCTGGAAGCCGAGATGATTTCACAGGCGCTTCAGCGCATGGAGCAGGTCGACCAGTTCGATGAAGAACAGGTGGAAAGGAATATCCAACTGGTGCGTCTGTTTGTATTGGCGATGGTGGCGATGGCCTACCTGGTATTCATGCTGATCGTTTTGATCGCAAGGTGGATGCAGGCGAGTCTCGCCCAATCGAAGGGTTTTAGCCAGGAGTTCCGCGCGTTATCTCTTGGAAAACCTGCAGCGGCAGCGACCCTCGGATTGATGCTACTCAGTTTTTTGGTAGAACAGCCGTGGTTGAGCAGCCTGGCGTTCCTGGTAGTGATAGCCTTTATGTTTCAGGGTATAGCCGTGGTGCACAGCAAACTCGCACCGCGCAAGCAGTCACGTATGTTGTTGGTGTTATTTTATACGTTATTGCTGGTTTTCCCGCAGGTCGTGGCGTTGACCGCGATCACCGGGGTGATTGATAATTGGTTGGTTTTCAGGAAAAATCCTGTAACGCCAAATGATAAAAATGAACTTTGAGTAAGAGGTAATCCAATGGAAGTAATCCTTTTGGAAAATATTGAAAACCTGGGGTCAGTGGGTGACAAAGTCAGTGTCAAATCTGGTTTTGCGCGCAATTACCTGGTACCACAGGCCAAGGCCAAAATCGCAACGGCAGAAAACCTGGCAGAGTTTGAAGCGCGTCGTGCTGAACTTGAAAAAGCAGCTGTCGAGGCGAAAGCAACCGCCGAATCCCGCAAACAGGCGATTGAAGCACTCGGCGTTATTGAGGTCACCGCGCTAGTCGGCTCTGAGGGCAAATTGTTTGGTTCGATCGGAGTTGCCGATGTCTGTGATGCGATTGCAACCCTCGGTGAAACCGTGGAAAAAAGTGAAATCCGTATGCCCGAAGGTGCATTGAGAGTCATGGGTGAGCATATTGTCGATATTCATCTTTATACCGATATTGACACCCAGGTGACTATTAATATCGTCAGCGAAGAATAACCGAGCGCAATCGACAGGATTTATAAAAGGCTGCTACTTTAGTGGCCTTTTTATTTTCTGTGTCGACTAAAAAGGTTTATCATTACCGACTCATGTCGATCTTCCGTTACTTCAAATATGTCTGAAATTTCCTCCCGCGTGGCGGAACTGAGCCAGCGCGTCGATGACCTCAAGGTTCCGCCCCAGTCAATGGAGGCAGAGCAGTCGGTAATCGGGGGATTAATGCTGGATAACAGGTCCTGGGACTATATCGCGGACATCGTCAATGAGCAGGACTTCTATCGCCACGATCACTCCCTGATTTTCCGGGCGATCAACGATCTCGTCGGGGATGACAAGCCCTACGATATCGTAACCGTTTCCGAATGGCTGGGATCCAGGGGCGAGCTCGAATCAATCGGCGGCCTTGCCTATCTCAGTATTCTCGCCAATGACACCCCGACCGCGGTTAATGTCAAGGCGTACGCAAATATCGTACGTGAATACTCGATACTGCGTAGCCTGATCCAGATTGGTAACGAAATCTCGGCCAGTGCCTACAACTCGGATGGTCGTCCCAGCAAGGAATTACTGGACGAGGCCGAGCGTAAGGTGTTCATGATTGCCGAGCAAAGTGCCGGTAGTCGCGAGGGCTTTGAAGCAATCAATGATTTGCTGGGGCGTGCCGTAAAACGGGTAGAAGAGATGTATCGCACCAAGGAAGCGATAACCGGGATAGCAACCGGATTCAACCTGTTTGATGATAAGACCTCGGGTTTGCAAAATTCTGATCTGATTATCGTCGCCGGTCGCCCCTCGATGGGTAAAACCAGTTTGGCGATGAATATTGCCGAAAATGCGGCGCTCAATAATGAAAGATCGGTTGCCGTGTTCAGCATGGAGATGCCGGGCGAGCAGCTTGCAATACGTATGATGTCCTCGCTGGGACGCATCGATTCTCACAATTTACGTACCGGCAAGCTTGATGATCATGACTGGCCGAGGCTTATTTCATCGGTCAACATGCTTTCAAAAGCAAAACTTTTTATAGACGATACCCCGGCCCTGACACCAACCGAGTTGCGTGCACGTACCAGGCGCCTTAAACGTGAGCATGGACTTGACCTGGTGGTTATCGATTACCTGCAGCTGATGCAGGTTGCGGGCTCTACCGAAAACAGGGCAACCGAGATTTCCGAGATTTCGCGTTCGCTTAAGGCACTGGCGAAGGAACTGAATGTGCCGGTGGTAGCGCTTTCGCAGCTTAATCGTAGCGTCGAGAGTCGGCCCGACAAGCGGCCGGTTATGTCAGACTTGCGTGAATCAGGCAGTATCGAACAGGATGCCGACGTCATTTTATTTATCTACCGGGATGAAGTTTACAATCCGGAGAGCGCGGAAAAGGGCATTGCCGAGTTGCTGATACGAAAGCAGCGTAATGGGCCCATAGGCATGGTTAAACTGGCATTTCTCGGACAGTACACGCGTTTCGAAAATCTTGCGTTCGATCAATACGGAGGCGAGTTTGAATAGCCATGGGGCGAACCGGCATTCACGCGCAATCATCGACCTCGAAGCGTTAAGACACAATTACCGGTATTTAAAAGAGGCAGCAGGGGGTAATCGGCTTATCGCGGTGATCAAGGCCGATGCCTATGGCCATGGTGCGTTAGAAGTTGCCGCCGCGCTTGCCGATGCCGATGCGTTTGCAGTGGCCACGGTGGGTGAGGCAGTTGCGCTGCGCGAGGCCGGGATTACCCAGAAAATCATTGTTATGGGCGGATTTGTCCGCGTCGAGGAGTTACAGACCTGCATCGAACATGGACTCGATCCGGTGCTGCATCATCAATTTCATCTCGATTGCTTGCGTGATATATCAGATCTCGGTGATTTCGATGTCTGGTTGAAGATTGACTCCGGCATGGGAAGGCTTGGTTTCCCGCTTAGCAGGGCCCGCGAGATAGTCGATTTCCTGGTTGGCCTGGATACTCTCGGTAGCCTGCGCCTGATGACGCACCTGGCGAATGCGGACGCAGTCGATAATCCGTTTACAGAGTTCCAGGTCGAGCAAGTTAAATCCCTGGATCTCGACGATTATGAGTGGTGCATCGCCAATTCTGGCGGAATCCTGGCTTGGCCTGACACTCACCGCCCCTGGGTGCGCGCCGGAATTGCGCTTTATGGTGCTGATCCGATGTCCGATCGAAAGGAGGCACTGCGTGAACTGCGTCCAGCGATGACGATGAAGTCATTGGTGCTTGCTGTCAGTACACATCATAAGGGTGACCTAATCGGCTATGGCAATACTTACTCCTGTCCCGAAGATATGACGATCGCTGTAATCGCGGCAGGTTACGCGGATGGCTATCCACGACACAAGGTAGATACCGCACAAGTCGAAATACACGGCAAGCTGTGCGATATCGTAGGTCGAGTTTCGATGGATATGATCACGGTCGATGTCAGTCAGTTAGAGAAGGTCGGAGTTGATGACGAAGTTACTCTGTTTGGAATAGTGCCGGACGTTAATGATATCGCCGATTGCTCGCAAACCATTGCCTATGAAATTCTGTGCAATGTGGGTGCCCACGTGCGCCGGGAATACGTAGATTAGGCTGGCAAACAGGGGTAAATATCCGTAGAATCGCGCCTTCAATTTATGCGCCTGTAGCTCAGCTGGATAGAGTACTCGGCTACGAACCGAGCGGTCGGGAGTTCGAATCTCTCCAGGCGCGCCATCTTTAAACCCTTCTAGGTCAGTGACTTACGAGGGTTATCTAGATTCACTCTAAGCCTTCAATTTTCCGGGTGTAGCCAGAAATGTACCACTCACTCCTTTGAGATCGCTGATATTGCCCGCGTAGCTTGCCAAATGCTCCGGTGCCAGGTGAGCATATCGTTGCACCATTCGCACATCTGACCAGCCTCCGAGCTCCTGCAGGATATGTAACGGCGTCCCATTTTGGACATGCCAACTCGCCCAGGTGTGTCTCAAATCATGCCACCGGAAATCGACTATTCCTGCTCGAACCAATGCTTGCCGCCATGCCTTGTGTTGGCCTTCAGAATGAGTTTGCTACGATAGGTAAAAACACGCAGCGAATGCTTTCCCAATTGCTGTCGGAGCACCACCATCGCCTCATTGTTCAGTGGAACCCCAATGGCCTTGCCCGATTTCGATTGATCGGCATGAATCCAGGCCACTCGCCTTGATAGGTCCACTTGCGACCATTCAAGCCCCGTCACATTGGACTCCCGCAATCCCGTTGCGAGACTGAATCGTGCCATCGCCTCGAGGTGGGGTGGCAACACTCGAAATAATCGTTCGGCCTCACCAGTGGTTAACCATCGAATACGACTGTCAGGTTCTTTGAGTATTCGCACGTAAGGGACTCTGTCGAGCCATTCCCATTCCTTGACGCATTTGTTCAATATGGCCCGGATGACCTCCATCATCCGATTGACTGTGGCCGGTTTAACATTTGTGGCAAGTTTTGCGGTGATAATTTCCTCCATGATCTGGCGATTAATTTGGTTTAAATAGAGATTTCCCAAAAATTGATCGGCAAAAATGAGGTAGCTTTTATCGGTCGAGAGTGTTTTCTTATGAGCCGATTCCTTACAGTACTGCACCACCGCTTGCTTCCAGGTGTATCTGGGTTTATCACCGAGGTGATAGACCCGCCAACATTCGCTCTTGAGCTTGACTTCAAACTCTTGAGCAGCTTTTTTATCTACCGTTTTAGTAGATCGCTGTACTCTTGCTCCGTCCGGTGCCGTGAAATGACACCAGTAGAACTTCGAGTTTGATCGCTTGTATAACATAAGGTATCTCCTATACGTTGTACTTGCGATCTTGATCGCTTGTAAGCGTGTACCCCGTCAGCCCAAGTTGGACAGTTTGACGTGATTGCCTAAGAGACAGTTTTGATTCATCGTTTACTCGTAGAGGAAACGATGATGACGAAAAAACGCAGTACCCAACAGACCGTTCGAGATATCCGCAGAGCCACTCGGCGCCATTATTCTGCTGAAGAGAAGATCCGCATTGTACTAGAAGGTCTTCGAGGCGAAGACAGTATTGCTGAACTGTGCCGTCGCGAAGGTATAAATAGTAATGTTTATTATCGCTGGTCAAAGGAATTCCTGGAGGCCGGTAAAAAGCGTTTATCCGGTGATACGGTTCGCGAAGCCACCTCCGATGAAGTAAAGCAATTACGATCAGAAGCGACAGCCTTGAAAGAAACACTGGCGGAACTGTTAATGGAAAACCGCGTGCTGAAAAAAAGCGTGATCGGGGGTGGGGAGGAAGATATATGAGATATTCGGCCTCAGAGAAGTATGAAATTATCCGCCTGGTCGAAGAGTCCAGGTTGCCTGTCCGTAAAACACTCCGACAATTGGACATTCACAAGTCTACTTTCTACAACTGGTTACACCGTTACCAGGAGCATGGAGTTGACGGCCTGGAGGATCGCAAACCAACACCGACCTTAACCTGGAATCAAATCCCTGATGGCCACCGGGATGCAATTATTGATCTGGCCTTGGATAAACCAGCCATCTCACCGCGAGAAATTGCAGTGAGTTATACCGATGACCAGGCTTACTTTGTCTCAGAATCTACGGTTTATCGGCTGTTAAAGGCTCAAGACTTGATCACCAGCCCTGCTTATATCCTGATGCAAGCCGGTGACAAGTTTGAACACCCGAGTAAACGTGTGAATGAAATGTGGCAGACCGACTTTACCTATTTCAAGATCGTTGGTTGGGGCTGGTATTACCTATCTACGGTGCTGGATGACTACTCCCGATTTATCGTTGCCTGGCGGTTATGTACATCGATGAGTGCCAGTGATGTCTCGGATACACTGGATGATGCATTGACCTTTACCGGATTGGATCAGGTTAAAGTAAAGCATAAACCACGCCTGCTAAGTGACAACGGACCTTGTTACATCTCCGGCGAACTGTCCGAGTATCTGCAGGAAAATGGTATGACCCATACTCGAGGCAGGCCCTATCATCCACAAACCCAGGGCAAGATCGAGCGATGGCACCGTTCAATGAAAAACCAGATCTTACTGAATAATTATTACCTGCCCGGTGAATTGCAGGAACAGTTGCAACATTTTGTAAATTACTACAATCATGAACGCTATCATGAGTCGCTAGATAATCTAACACCGGCTGATGTGTTCTATGGGCGTGGTCAGGCGATATTGGATCAGCGAGAAAAGATAAAATTAAACACCTTGTCGTTAAGGCGAAAAATGCATTACGATAATCAGACTATTTATACAACCCGATGAGCCGAATGTCTCTTAAGTCAGGATGCTATCTGTCCAACTGGGTTTGACGACGTACAATCGTCGCTCTTGTTATGGGTGCCTCGCTTGTTTGGGGGTTCGCTAAAAATCTTGTTATTGGCATCTTCTGGTTGGCTAGTTTTTTC
>CAXMNA010000188.1:0-35289 GCA_964194715.1 uncultured Gammaproteobacteria bacterium | reverse complement strand
ACGGATGCCAGGTAAGTAAGTTCAAGGGTTTCGCCGCTGGTAGCGTAGTAATTTTTGCCATCCGGTGCGGTAATCCTGACCCTGATCTCGTCGCCGACCATGACCTTGATCTTGCTCTTGTCTTCGAGTTCTGCGCCATCTTCGTAAGCAGTCGAGTTGATCCAGACGGTATGTGGCCCGTCTCGTGAAATGGTGATACCGGAAACTTTGTATTGGCGGGTTATTGCCTCCTGATACAGCTGCTGTACAGGAGTTTCGATCGTTTTGTCGACCACAACCGGTTGTCGTTTGTTGTCGCCGCTCTTATAACGGTTCGAATCGATAAGTTCACGTTCTTGCGGAGTCGTGAAAAGTGTCGATAACTCGGCTGCCGCCGCATGACCCCCGGTTAATAGTAAAACCAGGAATCCGAAAACTATCTTGATTGTTACACGACTACTTGGCATCGATTGTCACCCAACGGATAGTGCATCTTGTGCGCAGATTCGGTTTTTTGGTATTCAACGAGCGACCGATACCGGTACTACGGGTCATCAAACAACTATCCACCGTGAAGAGGCTTCTTATCGACTGACGCAAAACTTCCAGCAATGCAAATAAGTCTTCCTCGTGCAGCATACCGATCGACAAATCCATGGCTGAACTCTTCACCACCACATCGCGTTTGACTTTCAAGTCCGGACGCTTGAAGTTTTCCTGTGGTTGCAGGTTGTAGGTCAGGGTCGGCAGACGCAGCACCCGGTTAGTTGACTGGAGACTTTCGATCCAGCTGAGACGGCGTTCCTCGCCTACCAGCCCAGATGCCCTGTAGTCGCTGTAAAGTTTACGGTACTGTTCAATCAGGTCGATGTCTTTGACCAGATTGGTGTAGCGCTTATGGGTTGTCCGCAGTGTGGAAATTGCCTTTTGATATTCAACATGCTGTGCCTTTTCGTAATGTTGGCCGACGACTATCAGCGCTGCCGAAATCAATATTGCCACAGCCAGCATAATGAGTGGTTTTCTAAGGTAAGACCAGTCAATCTTAATCACTCTTTGGCACCTCCCTCACGACCCGAAACCCAAGCACGGCTGTAAGCTGGCTGTTACTGCGAGTAGCGCCGGCATCGCCGCTAAGCTGATTGTTGGACTCGATATTTAGCGGGCGTTTGGTAATTTGCACCGAATAATATTTACCCGATTCAGCCATCGTCTTTTCGAGATCGTCAACTGCACTGAGTGCATAACGATAATCGCCGTCAAAGTTGAGGAATTCGCCCTCAACCTGGGCAATTTCAAAATACCCTTTCTTGGGCTTGGGAGCGTTCTTGTCCTGGTTCTTCTTGCGCGAAGGCCTCTTGGGCTTGTCCCAGTTAACATCATTAGTACCGGTACTATTCGAGTAGTTGGAAACAAACCAGTTGACCTTCTTGATGCGGATATCAGGAAAAATACTGACGTCGTTACTGATCAAAGCCAGCAGTTCCTCCGGGTCACGCAGGTGTCGTTTCTCGATGGAAGCCACAGTTTGCACAATATGCTGCATGCTAGCGGTCGATGTCGTCGAATCGACTCGCTGTTGGCTAAGTTGATTGTACTTGGCCTGGTATTTTTGCTCGATCAGCGTGGTTTCGGTAATGGTATCCTGATAAAGCCAACCTTTGACCCCGCTGGTCAAAGCCATACCCAGGCCCAATGTTACCAGCGCCATGCTGGCGGCACGCAACGCCATTCCTCCACGATAATGCTGAAAGTAGCGACGTTCCGTCGATTTCGCGTAATGATTGAGCGTTAGCTTCTTGCTCGCGAGATAGCAATAGAGACCAGAGCTAAAATCCTGCTCGTCTACAACATCAATTTTCTCGCGCTCCAGCAATTGATTGATTTCATGTATCGTGAAGTCGAAATAACTTTCCTGCTCACAGCGCATGATCAGTTTATCGAAATGTCTCTTATTGGTGAAAATGTGCACCGCTACGGTTTCTGAACGTTCGACTATGCGCTGACTGATCAGGTAACGTTGCGTCGATTCAATATCGCGCAACACATCGGCAGGATAGTCGCCCTGGTAAAAGCTCGCGATCGGCACCAGCCGGCTCAACACCAGCTTGCCATCGACGAAGACCGATTGGCGTAAATTGCTGGGTACCTGCTGACTCACCAAGATTAATGCTTTGTGATCCGTCTTGAGGTGCTTAACATAAACTTCGGACAGCAGGGGTAGACTGATAATGCCTGACAGCGGCGTCCGTGTTTCATCGATGATCTTCATCCAGGGTTCAAGCAGATACTGGTTGGTAAGACCCATCATCAGTAGCTTTTCTTCCTTGCGCGCTTTCTTTTCAACCGCTTGTGAAATCGCAAATCGGTACTCGGAAGTTCTAAAATACTTGGCAAAGTTACGATCGAGAATGGCTTTCCTGTCAGAGCCGCGTAACAGCGGGACTTTTATCTGGCGGAATTCTTCTTCGATTAAATCCACCATCAGGCGCACGGGCTCATTCCTGAAGGAACGCAGGTAGGAAGCGAATAGATCGAGACCCTGATCATCGGGTTCGAAGTACACGCTACTGGCCAGCTGATGACCGGCCCATTCCTGCGCGACCATTCTGTAACCTGTAAAATATAGGAGTCTTTTCATATCAATACCGTCAAAAATCGATGGTTGCGATGGTGTCGTAAATCGGGCCCAGTACCGATAGCGCCAGCCACATAACGATGAGACCGATGGTTGCCATCAATGCAGTCTGCAGAACCGGCTCCATTTTCTCGATACTGTCGTTGATGTCGCGATCAAAAAAGTAACTTACGTTGTTCAATGATCTGTCCATTTGACCACTGGCTTCGCCAACCCGCAGCATGCGCACGACGAGCGGCGGAAAAATCCCGATATTCTTGAACGCCTCGCTAATGCTGCTACCCTCTGATATCTGCTGCCAGGCGCGATCGATTCCGTCCTCGAGCACGGCATTACTAACCACGCCTTTGCTGAGGTTGATGGCATCCAGTACCGTAATACCGGAGGCAAACATCAGCGCGAAATAACGTGTAAAGCGCGAAATCTTGATCTTTTCATTGACCGGGCCGAGTACCCACACCTTCAGCGCCATTCCGTCCATTCTGAAGCGGGCCTTGCTGCTCGAGTTGTAGAGATACTTCAGGGTAGCGAAAATCACGAAAGGTGCGGCAATTACCACGTACCAGTAATTGATCAAAAAACTCGAGGTTGCCATCAACAGTCGTGTTTCAAACGGGATCTTACCGCCTAACGAGACGATAGCGTCCATGATGTCCGGTACCACAAAAATCATCATGAACAGGATTACCGACATCACCAGGGTACCGATGACCGCGGGATAGGTCATTATTTTCTTGGCCTTTGAGAGCAACTCATCCTGCCATTTCAGGGTTTCCGTAATATCGACCAGCACCTCGGGCATCTTGCCGCTGCGTTCACCCACGCGGATCAGGTTGACAAAAACATGGTCGAAAACCTTGGGGTACAGCTGGAGCGCTTGCGAGAAGGAGTTACCGCCTTCGATCGCTTCGATCACGCCAGTGACAATATCGCGAAAGGTCGGGTTTTCTTCACCATCACGGAGATCGGCGAGTCCCTCGAGTAGCGGCACCCCGGCGCGGACCAGTTGCTCCAGATAAAACGAAAAGTTGATTAAGTCCCGACGCCCGATCTTGTTGCGACCAAACAGATCGGTGCCAAGGTCTTTTTGCTTGAACTTGACCAGATCCAGGTCCATTTTTTCCAGGCGTAGCTCGAGATCACTGATATTACCGGCATCGAGGCTGCCCGAGATGAATTTTCCGCTGGCGTCGATGGCCTTGTACTGGAAAAGTGGCATGCCTAGTCCATCCGCTCGGTCAGGTCGGCGACACGTGCGACCTCTTTAATCGAGGTAACACCCTCGATGATGTGTCGGATTCCGTCATCAGCGAGTGTGAAAAAACCCTGCTTGTGGGCTGCATCCTTGATTTCCTTGGTGGTCGCTCCATGTGCGAGCAAATCATCCAGATCCGAATTCATTTTCAAAATTTCAAGTAAAGCCATACGTCCCTTGAAACCCGTGTTATCACAGGTGGTACAGCCCTTGGCCCGGTAAATCTTGCTCGGTACTTCTCCCCGATCATTACTCAGCATCCGCAGTTCGTTCTCGTTCGGCGTGTGCGCGACCTTGCAAAACTTGCAAAGTTTACGAACTAATCGTTGGGCGACTACGCCGATGATATTACCCGCCATGATTTCCGGGATGATACCAATATCTCGAAGCCTCGGCAGTGCGCCTATAGCGGAATTGGTGTGTAGCGTCGAATAGACCTGGTGACCGGTCATGGCGGCGCGAAAAGCCATTTCGGCGGTTTCCGCGTCACGCACCTCGCCGACCAGGATAACATCCGGGTCCTGGCGCATCAGCGACTTGATGCCACTTGCGAAATCCATGCCGGCGGCTTCATTAACCGAGGTCTGGCGAATTAACGGGAAGGGATATTCCACTGGATCTTCCAGTGTCATCACGTTGATTTGCTCGCTACTCAGGTGATTCAACAGGGAGTAAAGCGTCGTGGTTTTACCGCTACCGGTCGGACCGGTAACCAGGATGATTCCCTCGGGTCGTGCCATCATGATTTTGAGTAGACGCAGCGATTCCACGGGCAACTCGAGTTTTTCCAGCGGAATTACACCCTTCTCGCGGTCAAGTACCCTGAGTACAATGTTTTCACCGTGAAGGGTCGGTTGCGACGCGACCCGGAAATCAATCTGTCGGCCGATGATGGTGCGCGAGATACGCCCATCCTGCGGTGAACGGGTTTCGGCGATGTTCATGTCCGCCATAACCTTGAGTCGTACCGCGATCGCCGCCCAGTAAGTCTTGTGCAAGCTCCGAATCTGGCGTAATACGCCATCGATACGATAGCGAATACGCAGGAAGCTTTCTTCGGGTTCGAAGTGTAAATCCGAGGCGCCGCGTTTGACTGCATCGGAAAGCATGACGTCTACCAGGCGCACCAATGGCTGGCTATACTCTTCGATATCACCCTGGTAATTGGTATAGTCGGCCTCACCGGTTTCGATTTCACGCAGGATCCCGTCGATCGACAATTCATAACCGTAGAACTGGTCTATCGCGTTGGATATTTCAGCCTCGCCAGCTAACACCGGCAAGAGTTCGATATGCTGACCAATCTGAATTCGAATCCGGTCCAGCGTAAACAGGTTAAAGGTGTCCGACATCGCAATCGTCAGGGTACTACGGATCGGATCGTAGTTAAGCGGGATGATTTTGTGCTTACGCGCTGTATCCGAATTGATCATTTTAATCGCATCCGGATCAGGCACCACGCGCGATAAATCAACGCTATCCTGCTCCAACGCCTCCCCGAGCGCTGAGCGCATGATGGCTTCAGTAGCAAAGCCAAGATTAACCAGCAACTTACCTAGTGGCTCGTGAACCTTTTTCTGTTCGGTTAAGGCGATGTTCAACTGATCTTCGGTAATAACACCTTCATCGATCAGGATCTCACCCAAACGCTTGGGCTTGTTTTCTGCGTTCATTTTTTTGCTAGCAACTCCAGTCGCTGGTCCACGACGTCCCTGCTGAACGTCGCGAGTCCATTCTCAAAATTATCAAGCGCACGCCGGTAGTAAGAAATGGCACTTCCAGGTTGGGAAATATGTTCCAGGCTGATGGCCAGGTTATAAGCGTAGTTCGGTTCTTGTGGATTACTCTGTAACGCCCTGAAGTAATATCCCTGTGCTTCCTGCCAGCGATTTTGCGCTCCATAAACATTTGCCAACGCGAAATTCAAATAAGGTGAACTGGGTTCATCACGAATCATTAGCTTCAGCTGCGACTCGGATTGCTGAGGCGAATAATTTGCAACCGAAATTAACGAGGCCATTGCTAGCGAATCCTTGGGATTAGCCAGCAATAACGTCTGATAATCCTTAATCGCTGCTTCGGTGTTACCTTTTTGAACATTGATTGCAGCTCGCGCCAACAGCGCATTGCGATTATTTGGATCTTCCTCGAGCACCTGATTATAACGAGTCATTGCCAGTTCATCGTTACCTGACTTATAAGCAGCATAGGCTTCACGTAACCAGATATCTATTTCCGCGACCCGGCTAGTCGATGAAATCTGCAGATTTGATGAACTGCTTTCAAGCTCAACCGCGGAAGCCTCGGACTGGACCACGATTGCGACCTCGGTGCTTTCGGTCTGAGCGGTATTTGTCTGTACCGTACTCGCCGAGCTAGCTGCCGGTTCAGGTTCAACAGTTGTGATTTCGGGCTCGATTTCAATGACAGCAACCTCAGCCTGTGACGATTCTATAACGATTTCACCCTCGGTAGTCTCACTACCGGCGCTTTCGATTATTTCGATCGTGTGTTGATCTACTTCGGATTCAGCCTGGGCAAACAAATCCGTACCCTGTTCCTGGCCGCCCTGCTTGATTATTCCGGGCATCGGGTCACGTTTGAGTGGTCGTAAATTGGCGTCGATATTACTCGTTTCATTCTGAAACTCGAAGATGCCGAAAATGCCGATTGCTAGAATTATTACAACAGCAATTCCGGTATATATCTTGTAGTCCCCCAAGCGTTGCGCTGCCGACTTGCTACGAAATACTTTTTTCGCATAGTCAGGCGTCATCACAACATCGGAATCAGATTTCATTCCAGCGAAAATCTTCGACTCATCTTCGCTGGGAAGCTTCATCAGGGTGCGGTCGTAGTTATCCGGCGCATAAGTGCGGGTCGAGGTGGAATCAGTCCGGGTGAAGGTACCACCAGTTGCTTGTGTATCCTGGGTAATCCCGGTGGGTGTAGTAGCACTGGTTTGCGTTGCAGATTTGGTCTCGGTCGCTTCGTCGGGGAGTTGATGTTGCGTTGTGTCAACCAATGCCAGCTCGTCGCTACCGGAGTCGTCGCCCTGTATCGTCTGCGTTTGGTCTTGAAGTGCCTTCGGATCCGTCAGCGAAGTGCGGCTGGTAAAATCCGTATCGTCATGCTCGACCAGCAACAGCGACATGTCTTCTTGCGACTGAGTCTGGTCAAGCACGGTACTATCGCCAGAATGCCCTGGATCATCTGATGTTTGATGAACAGTTTGATCGAATGCGGTTTCGTCACTGTCACCCTCGAGCTGAGTAGAATCCAAACGGGTCTGAGCCGCGGTGTCGTCTATTTCGGTATCACCCCCCGAAGGATATTCGTCGTGCGGCTCGATTTGTGTCTGAATTTCGGTTTGATCATCTCGCGACTCACGGCTGACCAGTTCAGGTTCACCCAAAAAATCTGAACCATCTTCCTCGGCAAAGACAATTGTCTCATCTTCACCGGTTTGCATTTGCGCGCTTAAAGAAGGTGCCTGAGTTTCATTTGAGTCGGGAAATTCACGACTAGTTTCATCCGCGCCTTCGCTTTCAACGCGGGTATTTTCGAGCTCAGTCTGTTGCTCAGTTTGATCGAGTTCAGTTTCGTCCCTCAATTTACGCTGCGTATTTTGCAAACCATTATCCGCAGCTTCAAGCAAGGAAATATCTTCCGTAACCGGGACGATCACCGTCTCGTCAGACGCTGTCGCCTCGGGGATATCTTCCTTGCTCTTTTCAGCCTTTTGCTCGGCGGCTTTTTTGAGCGCGTCTAACAGTAAACTCATCAGTTATCTCTATTCTGCAGTCCCGGAGAATACCTCGGGTTTTAAAAATTTCTTAAAATCACTCAGGTTGGTCTCGATGTTGGCATCGTCTAATATCCGGGGTCGTAGAAAAATGACCAGCTCGGTTTTGTCGAATTCCCGTGTTTTTGTGCCAAACAATACCCCAAACCCCGGGGCATCATGAAGCCCCGGTAATCCGGCATCATTTTTACTGGCGGTGTCCTGCATCAAGCCACCGATAACCGCTGTATTACCACTTGATACCCTGAGCACGGACTCCATTTCACGTACCTGAATTTCTGGAATCTGCGACGTGACCCCTGCGAGAGCAAGGGTAGGATTTGGATCATTCACGAACCTTAATATTCGCGTAATGGTAGGACGTATATTGAGAATAACCTCGTCGTCCGCGGTTATGAATGGTGTCACATTCATGACAAATCCAACTGGAACTGTTTTTATCGTGGTATTGAAAGTTCTAGTCGTGACGCCTTCGTCGGTATCAGTGGTTGCGTCTATCTCGAAATAAACCGTGTTGTCGGCAACCTTCAGCACCGAGGTCTGGTTATTCAAGGCCATGATTTTCGGGCTCGACATAACCGACACGTCCCCAAACTCATCTAGCGCTCTTATCGCGCCGTTAATGGTCCTGTCTGAATTGGTATTGAAATAGCTAGCCTCGACCACGGGGCCCCCGTCTCCTGGCACGAGCGGTGCTAGCGAGGTAGTAGAACCAAGCAGTTCTTGTCCTACAGTCCAGCCATCGCCCACGGCGACTCGCGACCAGTCAACACCGGCCTGAAAATCATCGTTCAGGGTAACTTCGACTACCGTGGCTTCGATTAACACCTGTCGGCGTGCGCTACCCATCACCGTATCAATGAAACGTTGAATATTTTCGTGTGCCCTGGAAGTAGTCATTACTGAAATAGTGCCGGATTCCCGATTGGAAATTACCGTGCCTTTGATCTTGCCGGTACTGGCCAGTAAGCCGATATTAGCTTCCAGGGTACCCCAGAAATTGTTATTTGATTCGTTACTTACCGAGGTCGTTGAATCGCCAGTGTTGCCACCACCCTCATCACTCCCTGCCAAAGCCGTCTCAATACCAACGGTGGAGGTGGTTATTCTTGACATATTGAGATAGTCAATCCGATATTCGCGTACAAATGGTAGATCCCGTTGGATCACGAGGTTGGGGCCGTCGAGGTAATAGCGCAACTCAACCTGGCGTGAGATGCGCTTTAGAATCTGGGGCAGGGTCTGGTCAATCGCATTGATGCTGACACGTCCATCGATCGCCGGATCGACATCGAGGTTCAGTCGGGCGTCACGGGCCAGCGCGAACAACAATTCACTCGCTGGCAAGTCGGTCGCAACCACGGTGAAGGTCTGCAATGGCTCGGCTGGTTCAGGAGCGGCGATGATCGGAATTTGCTCGACCACCGGAGGTATCCCAAGCTCTGCCTGTTCGACTGCCGGAGGCGGCGTATCGACATGGCCTTCAGCGATCTTCAGCCGTTCATCTCTGCTTTCCATCAGGCTCGCACATGCCGTCAGGTTGATTAGAGCGAGTAACAATACAATTTTTTTCATCGTGTTATTCCAGTTAATATCCAGACTGCTATAGCAAAGCTTTCTGCATTCGGTATACCGAATGCAGGTAAGGCGAATTTTTCTTTACCGTCTCGGGCAGGATTTCAAGTTGATCCCTGCCACGGGATAGTGAATTAAATTCGCTATAGAAAACCCGATAAATACTTCTGGTATCGGTGTTTACCTCGTACAAATACGTCTCTGACAAATCCAGCGGCCACTCGTTACGTAGATAATAGACCAGTTCTCGCGCTGCGGACTTACTGCGCATTAAAACCTGGATCGACACGTTATCCCGGTCCGCTGTAGTGAGCCAGTCACGACTCTCCTGCAGCTTCGCATTTAGCCACTGATTGTAATCAGCGGTCAAGCCGAGATCGCTGCTAGTTTTAATCGTAAGCGCCTCGCTTGACGCGGCTTGATCAAGCGCACTTTGCAGGACATCGTCCTCAATCACTTGCTCCGGTGCAAGTTCAACCTGTGCTTGATCTGTCGCCTGATCTATCGCCTGATCTATCGCCTGATCTACCGCCTGATCTGTCGTCTGATCTACCGCCTGATCTGTCGCCTGATACACCGCCACATCGACTTGTGGAACCACTACTTCAACTTGCTCTATTATAGCTTCAGTTTCCTGCTCCACTTCGATCGCTTTTTGTTCCACCTGAACTACCGTTTCAGGCTGCTCTGGAACCGGTTTCATTTCCGGTTTCGTATCAGCCATAACCGGCGCTTTATCCGGCTTAGTTTCTAACGCTTGTGGTGCAATATCTGTGATCGGTTTGTCATTTATTGCAGCATTTTCCTGTTTTGGCGCGAAATAAGAGGCCTGGATCGAAAACCACTCAGATCGGGTCTGGTATAAGGCCAAAACCAGCGCAATCAGCACCAACGCACCAAGCCACCAGAAAGCACGTGATTTGCGCGGTGCCTCCTGATTAAAGGCACTATCGTTAACTGCCGCGGTGACATGCTTGGGACTGAGGCTGTGAGTGCCCTCGGCAAATGCCGAGAGCAGAATCTTGTCGGCGATAATATTGATCCGACGCAACAGGCCATTCGAGTGTATCTTCACTTTTTTAGCTACCGCGGTATTGATTAACTCAGGTCCGGTGTAACCGACTTCGCGCATTCGAAAGTTCAGGTAATTATGAATTTCATCCTGGGTCAACGGTTCGAGATCAAAATTGTGGGTGATACGCTCACGCAGCTGGCGAATCGACTGTTGTGCAAGGTTTTGATCGAGTTCGGGTTGCCCGAACAGGATGATTTGCAACAACTTGTTTTCATCGGTTTCAAGATTCGATAACAGGCGTATTTCCTCAAGTGTATCGAGCGGCATGCCCTGCGCTTCTTCAACGAACAATACGACCTGCCTATTTTCCATATGCCGCTGCAGCAGGTAATCCTGTAACAAATGCATGACTTCATGCTTGGAAGAATCCCTGGTCACCGGTAACGAAAGTTCATGTGCAATCACGAACAGGATATCTTCCGCAGACACGCTCGGATTAGCGATATACACGATTTCCACCGTATCCGGCAGCTTGAGCTGCAACATGCGGCACAACATGGTTTTGCCGCTACCGACTTCACCAACAACCTTGATGATGCCTTCACCGCGGTGAATCGCATAAACCAGCGCCGCGAGAATATCACCACGCTTGCCACCTTCATAAAATAGACTTGTGTCCGGTGTGATTTTAAACGGGGGTCGCTCGAGGCCGAAATAATCTTCGTACATGACTACTCCTTATCCTCGAGGCGGCCCATGCGACCGTACAAAGTGGTGCGATTGATGCCCAGCATTTCGGCTGCTTTGCTGACATTGCCCTGGTGCTCGCGCAAAGCCAGGTCGATCACCTCCTTTTCGACAGTCTTAAGCAGTTGATCGAGTTGAAAACCGGTGTTATGCAATTCGTCATATAACCAGTCTTCACTACTTGGCGTGTTGTTGTGTCGCTGCAATCCTGACATTTCTCTCTTCAGCACCTCGGGTTTAATCGTCTGTCCCGGGTATTTCGCTGAAAGTCTGATTATTATGTTACGTAATTCTCGCACATTTCCCGGAAAAGTATAATCATTCCAGAGTATTAGCGCATCTGCATCAAACTTGAAAGTTGCTACTTCTTCGGCAACCTGCTGCATGAAGTAAAGCAGCAATTCGTGCTTATCTCCATCGCGTTCGTCAAGTGACGGCACGCGTACGGTCAACACGCTAAGACGATGGTATAAATCTTCTCGAAAAAGGCTGTTTTTAATCGCGGCAAATATATCCTTGTTGGTTGCGGCAAGGACACGTGCCGAAGAGTGACGTGGCTGGGTTTCGCCAAGCCGGTAATATTCGCCATTTTCGAGTACACGCAGCAGCTTGGCCTGCAGATCCAGGGGCAAATCGGCCACTTCATCGAGCAATAAAGTCCCCTGTCCGGCTTCTTCAAAGAATCCTTTCTTGGTATTGGTAGCACCAGTAAACGCTCCTTTGACGTGCCCAAATAGTTGCGATTCGAGCAACTCGCCGTTGAAAGCCGCACAGTTCAAGGTTAGAAAAGGCTCCTGTTTACGCGAACTGCAGCGATGCAGATTACGCGCCGCTAATTCCTTGCCACTGCCTGACTCACCTTCGATTAACACCGGGTAGGGTGATTCTGCTAGCTGGCGTATTTGCATGCGCAGCAGCTCGATCTCTTCACTAGAGCCGACAATTCCCTCGATGTCATCATGTCCAGCGACGTCACCACCCCCGGCGATGATCTGCTTCTTCAGACGTACCCTGATTTCGGCGATATCGCAGGGCTTGGAGATAAAATCGACAGCGCCGTCTTCCTTGGCTTGAAACACGTGCTGCTTGTTGTCCTGCCCGGATAAAACCAGGATACGGGTCGAGGGATGCATTTGTGATATCTTGCGAATCACCGCGAGCCCTTCGTCGGGGCGGTGAGTATTGGGGGGCAATCCCAGGTCAACCAGTGCCAGCGTCGGTGAGTCCGTCATTTTGTTGATCAGCTCGAAGCTAGAGACTTGGTCCGAGGCGCGTTCGATACGGTATTCTTCACTGAGCACGTACTCGAGGCTGTCGGCGATAATTGCGTCATCGTCGATCAGTAACAGTGTCGGTTTCTTTTCACTGTCCAGCGGCATCCCAAATAACCCAGCGTGTAATCCAAATAAGTATAGTGTCTAAATTTCAACAACTCAAATGATACTTTAATTTTGATTTGAAACTATCTGAAATATAAAGAGAAATACATTTGAAACGTCGAGCAAAAATAGTGTATCGGCTAAACATTTATATCTCTGTTAACTAATTCAAAGTTTCTGACTTAATGCTTTCCGTCCGAAACCGAGTTAGGTTAGGGCGGGTCCTGCGAAACAGTCGCCTGGATACGACGCTGGACATAATCGAGCGAACCAAAAATGCCGCTGCTGGCAATTGCAGTTAACTGGAAAGTGTCGATCGGCGTAGTACCTTCGATATGCGTTGTCTGGCCACATTGAACCTGGATGTTGAAGCCAGAAAATGCTGGATCAGTAAAGCTGGTCGATCCCGCACAGCTACCGTTTACAATCGACTGGAAAATGCCCCATTCGATGCCACTTCTTGCCGCCTGGGTCGCCCGCGCACCCTGCACCCCGTACACCAGCGTGGTTTGCTGTACCACGCGGATATTGGTCATGTAGGCCACTAATGCGGCGACTACAACCAGCAGGAATATCGCCGTAATCAGGGTAAAACCGGTCTGAGCCCGCTTCATGGCACATTCACCACGTGTACTTGGTGCAGCAGGTTAATCGATTCACCGCTATCGGAAATGGTGATTTCAACTGTCAGAATACCGCCGCGCTGCGAAGTTCCCGGATTATAAGTCATACTGCAGCCAGTCAACTGTGAGATCACGACACCACTGGTGCCACCCACCGGGGGCGTCGGTTGGGCGGCGCTAAAGGCGTAGTTGCTGTAACGCACAATCTGGTTGCTGACCGGATTGCATAGGTAGCTGGTAGGACCATCGATCACGAACACGCGCTGGCCGGGTGACTGTTGCGCAAACTGAAACGCCGGAACCATATTGATATGGTGTTCATCGTCCTCGGTCGCGGGAGTATTGGTTGACAGGGTCAATGTGGTTCCCGCGGTGGTCACGATCCCCGGGTTATTGTTTAATGCGGCATCCCCATAAATGCCGGCGGCCGAAGTATTGTAAATCACCAGGCGTTGGCCCGCGGCGAGCACGCCCGGGGTATTGAACAAACCGAGCAGGTCGAAATCGGTGTCGGCCGCAGCAAACTCGAGCGTATCGTTGGCGGTCGTGAATTCACCACCGACTTCATCGCGATAACGTGCACCATCGATGGTATTCACCATCTCCACCGCAAATCCCGCACCGACCGGGACGATACGAACACTGTTCGGTAACGCGCGACGCACGTCGCGTGCGATCTGGCGTAACGCCATTTCCCCCTGATCGACGAGCTGCTGGCGACGCACCTGATCGTCGTAGGCTTCGATTGGTTGCAGAATCAGCAGCCCGGCACCGCTCGCCAGTATCCCGAGCAGCACGACCACAACGATCAGTTCGACCAGCGAGAATCCAGATTGAAATGCGGGCCGGTTCATCAGTAATCGGTGCGGAATGCACTCAACAAGATAGCGCCGGTTGCTGGATGGCTAACGCTGACATCGATCTGCATCGCGCCAACCGTATTCAGTACAGCGCCGTTGACAGTAACGGTAACCTGGTAATCGCTGAGTGCGGCGATGGGATTATTATTCTGGTCACGCACCTGCGTGGTGCCGAGACTATTGTAATCCTGCACATCGTCATAGGTCGGACGGGTTTCACCAGCCTCGGCCCCACCTGATTCGGCGACCTGGGGGTCATCATATTCGCGCAGCATGATTTCTTCCAGGTAGGCTTCGGCGATGGTAGTCGCCTGCTGCTGGATCATCGGGTCTGCACTGCCGCGAATCATGTTGCTAAACACGCTCAACAAAGCGGTGGCGGCGATACCGATCACGATGATGGTGACGATAATTTCGATCAGGGTGAAAGCGGATTGTCGTCGCATCAGTGCTCTATCTCCCTGATAATGCCGGATTCAGCGAGTCTTGAAGTCGTTGATCGCAAGGCGAACCTCGCAGGCAATGGCACCGTCCTTGTCAAGAGGTTCAACACAGCGAGCAATGACTTCAAGGCTCGCCCGAAGGGAGTAACCCAGATCATCCAGGGCCGCGTTGCAGCCCTTGAAAAGGGCATGCCATTTCCATCGGACTGCGCCTTGCCCTGGATGATCTGGGTTGCTCTGAATCCGGCATTATCAGGGAGATAGAACACGGATTAAATGACCTCGACCAGGCCGGTGCTGGCGTGCACGCGAAAGCTGTAGGTCGTTGAGCCGTCGCTGACGTTGAAATCCGAGGTTGCCCCTTCGCGCCGGCCTCGTGCATCGAAGGTGATGCTTCCGACGGTCAGTGAAAATCCAGAGGGTATATTGACGTTTTGATAATTATTGCTGCGATTCGCAGGATTGACGACCGGGTTGGTAAAATCATCAGCAACACAGGTCGAAGATTGGCGCAGTTGATAACTGCTCGCGGTAGTGATGACGCGCACGTCGCAACCACTGCTGATGGCAAACTTCTGCGCGAAACGCACCGCGCTCACGGTATCGTCGAAAAATCCCCTCGCGGCGATCAGGTTCTGATCGGTAAAGCGCCCCAGCGCGACGATACCGAGTATTCCGAGTAGCAAAATTACGGTAATCATCTCGACCAGAGAAAATCCTGCATTGTGATAATTTTTTACTACAATCATGTGATTCATGTCACCAGTCTCATGTCAAAAATTGCATAATTTCACAAAATAATCATTCTAGAAATCATTCACTTATAGGACAGATTGTCTATATTACTTTAACTTAGTATATCTTGGTCTATAATCAAATAATCGACCAACATTATTGCTCTACGGTAGGGAGTATAAAACATGTATAAGTCACAAAAAGGTTTCACCCTGATCGAACTAGTAGTTGTCATCGTTTTACTGGGGATACTTGGGGTTACCGCGTTGGGTAAGTTTCAGGATTTATCTGCGGACGCACAGGAAGCAGCGAATTCGGGCGTCGCGAGTGAATTGTCGTCGGCATCCAGTATCAACTATGCAGCACGGGTTCTGGACCCAACTGCCGCTGTAGATCTTTCTGCCGATGGCATAGCCTGTGCGGATCTTGTGGATGGAACTGCGGGATCGTTGCTTGCGGTAGCGCTTCCGGTTGCTAAATATGCGGTTACCGGCACTGGTAACTGTACAACTAACGGAGCTGGCTCCACCTTTAACTGTGATATAGAGGAGATTCCCCCCGTTGTTGCCATTGTAAATGGCACCGCTGCCGTAATTTGTACCCCGTAACACAGGTAACCGAGTCAGGTTCATCTGATCGAAATACAGCCACGATTATCGTGGCTGTTTATTTTTTACCAGCCTTAAAGTTCTAAATTGATCCTGGCCCGGCTCGAAACGCCCGTTTCGATCGATATCATCATAATTGAGCATTACCCTGAAATATTCAGGTTCTGATAAATGAAACGGCGCATACATCAAATCGCCACTGCCTGACAGGTAGTACCAGCCGCTTTCCGGGACGCTTGAGCCGACTATTTCAATTTCACCCCGGTAAGTTACTGGAAGTACCTGATATTCCCTCAGAAACTCAAATGGATTAGCACCCTCGAGATCCGCCAGTTCAGCAAGCCTGCCCTGGATCGCATAGGTTGCAAAAACCACAACCAGCGCACTGTTGATAATTCGTTGAGTCTGCTGTATTGATTGAAGTTCGATTGTCTGCTCGGCCTTTTCCGCATAGTGAAGGAAAATATATATAAGCAGCAGAATCAGGATCACCATCGCGGAGAGACGAAAATTGATCGCCCCGGGGTGGGAACCGATGGTACTCATCGCCCTGCGAGTTGCGCCACGTCCCACATCGGCACGAAGATACCGAGCGCGAGCACCAGCACCATTGCACCGACCGCGACGTAAATCAGCGGTTCAATCTTGTCGGAAAGGTTCTTGATGTCATAGTCGACTTCTTCTTCGTAAAAGTCGGCGATGAAGGTCATCATTTCATCAAGGTTACCGGCCTCTTCGCCGACCGCGAACATTTGCATTACTACCGGGGTAAACATGCTCGTTTGTCGCGCGGTTCTGGTAAGAGTTTCACCCCGTTCAATCCCTTCGCGCATGCTGCCGACATGTCTCGAGATGTAGTCATTGCCGATGGAGCGCGCAATTACTCCCATCGCCTGTACGATCGGTACCCCGGCACTGTAGGCCATCGCGAAGGAACGCGCGAAACGCCCCATAAATGAACGGTGCATAATTTCCCCAATCAGAGGTGCTTTGATAATGAACCGATGCCACTTGTAGCGGCCATCAACCGTGTTGATATAACGTACAAATAGAAAAGCACCAGCAATCAGCACTACCAGTATATGGGGCCAGTAGTTGACGCAGAAATTTGAGGTATTTAGCAGGACCAGTGTTTGCCAGGGCAACTCAAGACCGTTTGCCTCGAAGAAGCTGGCAAACTGTGGAATGACAAACAAATTGACAATAGCCATCGCTATTGCAATCGCTATGACAACAGTAGTCGGATAGCGCAACGCGGTCTTGATATTTTGTGTGATGCGACGGTTACGATCGATGTACTCGGCCATCAGCGCGAAGGAATCATCCAGGCGACCCGTATTTTCACCGATCTGCAACATGCTGATATAAAGATTGGAAAAAACTTTCGGATGGCGGGCGCAGGATACCGACAAGCTACGCCCCGATTCGAGCTGCTCGAGAGTATCACGTAAGGATTTGATCATTAATGGATTATCGATGGATTCAAGAATACCGGTGATGGCGCGCGTTATCGGGATGCCCGACCTGATCAACGCACTCATCTGGCGCGTGAACATAAGCAATTCCTCAATGCTTATTTTATGTAGGTTGAAACGATCTTTGAAAACATCAATAACATCGACCTGAACCTTCTTTTCGACAATCGAAATCGGGATGACCCCGCGATCCATAAGCAAACCCGCGACCGTGTTGCTACTGGAACCTTCGATCTCGCCATCGATCAATTGCCCATTGCCGCCCCTACCCTTGTATTCGTAATTAGGCATCAGTCAGCAATTCCCACTACCGGGGGATGATCGAGTACATCGTCAGGCACTTCACCAGCCAGGCGCAGCATTTCTTCGATCGTGGTCAAACCGTTGGCCGCATGGGTATGCGCGACCATGACCAGCGGTTGATAGCCAGGCGCGCGTTCGGCGGCCTCGACAAAGCCCTGCGAATCGTCATGGCGTAGTTTTTCGGCCAGCTCGGCATTCATGTCGAGTAACTCGTACACGCCCATGCGTCCCTGGTACCCGGTATCTCCACATTGTTTGCAACCACTACCTTTCCGGTATTGATGCTGGCTGGTATCGATCAACAGATCGTCGCGTAACCAACCGGTTTCGAAATCGGTTGGCGTATAGTCTTCAATGCAACTAACACATACTTTGCGTACCAGGCGCTGCGCAACAATGGTGCGCAACGTGGAAGCGAGCAAATAGCCCTGGACACCCATATCCATGAGTCGGGTCGCGGTTGAAATGGTATCGTTGGTGTGTAGTGTCGATAGCACCAGATGGCCGGTCATCGCCGCGCTGACGCCGATCTCGACAGTTTCGGCATCACGCATTTCACCGACCATAATAATATCCGGATCTTGGCGCAAGGCGGAACGCAGCACATTGGCGAAGGTTAATCCGATACGCGGATTAACCTGCACCTGATTGATGCGTTCGAGACGGTATTCAACCGGGTCTTCGACCGTAACTATCTTGGATTCCTTTACGTTCAATTCCGATAACGCCGCGTAAAGCGTCGTGGTTTTACCGCTACCGGTTGGCCCGGTTACGAGAATCATGCCGTTGGGCAAGTGAAAATTCTTGCGGAATCGGTGCAACAACTCAGGCGGCATGCCGAGATGCTCCAGATCGAGCGCACCTCGGGTTTGATCGAGTAGGCGCATGACCACCGATTCTCCGTATTGCACCGGCATGGTCGATAATCGCACATCGATATCGCGGTTATTAACCAAGACGTGAAAACGTCCATCTTGCGGCAACCGTTTTTCGGAGATATTGAGTCCACACATCAGCTTCAGACGCACCACGACCGCAGGCGCGATCTGGGTTTCCTCCATGACTTGCTCATAAAGCACGCCGTCGATACGCTGACGGACGCGGATCACATGCTGATCGGGTTCTATATGTATATCCGAAGCACTAACCTGAACCGCATCCTCGAAAATCGATTGCAACAACTTCGCCACCGGTGCATCGGTCAGTTCGGTCTGCAGCAGTTCGTTCAGGTCGGTAGCTGAGTCGGAAAAGTCCTGGCCGAGCTCGGACGCGAGCGCACTGATTTCTTCAGTACGCCGATAAACCAGATCGAAATTTTCTAAGAGCGCGGATTCGCGCACGATTGCCTGGCTCACCGGTTTATTTAATTTGGACTGGATTTCGTCGAGCGCGTAAATATCGGTAGGGTCGGCCATCACCACCAGATAATCCCGTTCACGTTCTTCGAGCACCAGCGCGCGGTAGCGTCGGGCAATCGACTCCGGCAACAGTTTGGCAACATCGTTGCTGTAGTTGTAGTTATTGATATCGATTAACGGGATATTCAATTGGCTGGCAAGCAGGTTTAGCAGATTGTTCTCATCGATCATACCGAGTTCAATCAGCGTGCCACCTAGTTTACGGCCGAGTTTTTTCTGCTCACCGAGCGCGTGCTGTAACTGATCCTCGGTGATCAAGCCCTTTTCAACCAGCAAATCACCCAGTCTTATTTTCTTGGTAAACGCCATTAGTTCAAAACCTGTCTAAGCGTTTTACTCCGCTTGGCAATAAATGCCCGCAGTCGATTATTCAAATTGCCTCGTTTGGCGGCCTGTTGATAAGAGTTTAATGCATCTTCGAGCGCCGCGATGTGTTCTTGCGAAATCCCCAATCCAATCCAGTTTTTGGCATTGCTCGAATCCTGCTTGAGCGAGAGCTGGTAATACCTGATCGCACTATCGTGTTCTTCAAGACGTTGATAGCTGGCCGCTAGCAGTGCCTGTTGATTCGCATCCATGGCGGTATCATTCGCAAACAACTGGATAACTGCACGATAGTCCGCCGTTTGAAACAGTGAACGCGCGTACTCGGTCTGGAACAGCGCATCATCGGGATAGGCCGCCATCGACTCGCGTACCAGCCGGCGAAAGCGATCATCGCGTTTCTGACGACTGTAGAGCGCGAGCAAATGCTGGCGCGCGTTGTAATCTTCGACCCCGGTCAATAATCCCTGCAGCAGAGTTTCGGCTTCGCTAAGACGCCGCGAGTTGATCAATTCGACCGCGTACTCGAGTTGGTTAATTGATTTTGTATTCGGATTGATCGATTTGATATCGATCTTAACCACTGCGGGCTGTGTCTCGACCTGCTCAGTCTTCGATATTTCCAAAGAAGTTGTGTTCGCTATCTCGGTCTCTGAAATAACTAGAGTGGACTCGGAATCGGGTTGTGGCTCGACAGCCGCGGGCGCAGCGGTGACAGCAACAACAGGCACCACAGATTTACGCAAATCGATCACCCATACCGGTTCGCCGTCGACGAGATTCTGGCGGGTTTCGACCAGAATATTCGTTGCGGTCTGGAAATTGATATCCACCCCGGCCTCTGTAGACATAATAGATAGTTCCTGGATCCAGCGATTATCAGTTATCACCGGCGCAACTATTTGGCTTTCGATATTTCGCAAATGGTAGCCAAATTTATTTTCACCACGCTCCTTCAGGTAGGCCACCACCTTGTCTCGCAATACGAATTCCATACGCATATCGTCTTCTGATTCACGAATTTGCAGACCGATTATCTGATTACCGATCATTTGATCGGTGACTACACCTTCGATAGGCTCAGATTCAACCACAGGTTGCAGCGTTGACACAGACGCGTCGGCTGTGTTGCTCAGCGTCGGCGCAGTAGACGAAATTTCACTGTGTATCAGCCGATCCTGCAGATAGATCCAGGCCGCCGCCATCAATAGCAGTAATAACACTGCGACCAGTAGCAGTGGTTTCAAGTTACGTGCAGGCACCGGGCTGTGCCCGACCGACTCGATTTCGATCGGGATAAATTCGCTTTCCCTGGTTTCTAGATCCTTGAGAACGTTGTTAATGACACTCATTGCATCTAGCTGTCGGCAGCAGCGGCCTCGATGTGCTTGCTGTTGACATAGAATTCACCACTGGCGTATGAAAGCATCAACGCCTTATTGCTGAGCACGTTGATAACCCTGGGAATACCCTGGCTGAATTTGTAGAGCCGGCGTTGTGCGCCGTTATCAAATAACTCGGGTCCGCTATAGCCCGCCAATCTGACGCGGTGCTGCAGATATGGTCGAATTGACGCCTGGTTTAAAGGTTTCAGTTGATAGGCGTGTACGATTCTTTGTTTTAGTTGCCGCGCGCTACTCTGCGCTAGTCTGGTATCGAGTTCGGGTTGGCCAAACAAGACAATTTGTACAAGCTTCCGCTTGCGGGTTTCGAGGTTACTGAGTAATCGAATCGCTTCCAGGCTCTCCTGTGGCAGTGATTGGGCCTCATCCAGGATAATGACCGTGCCTCGATTTCGGCGCGCGTTTTCGATTAAATAATCGTTAATACAGGTGAGATAGTTTGCCTTGTTGAGCCTGTCCGCTATGTCCATTTCGACTAATATAGCGTGCAGCAGGGCGTTGCAACCCATGTATGGATTGGGGATGTATACCGTATCAAAATCCAACTCCAGTGTTTGCAGCAATTTGCGGCACAGCAAAGTCTTACCCGTGCCCACCTCACCAGTCACCTTGATGAAGCCATCGCCAGCGTTAATAGCCACCTGTAATACGTTGAGTGCTTCCTTGTGGGTAAAGGACTTGTAAAAAAACTCGGTGTCCGGAGTCAGGCTGAACGGCTTCTCAGAGAGTCCATAATATTGTTCGTACATTACTCACCTTTCGCGGGATCAATATTGATTTTCTGTATTCGCTCAGCGCTTTGCTGGATGTAGTTTGTCCAGACTTTATTCTTGTCGACGACGACAGGCCGCAACAGGATAACCAGTTCGCTGCGCCTGCTACTTTTCCTTTTTTGCTTGAAGGCTTCACCAACAACTGGAACATCGCTGATACCTGGCACACCACCAATTTCATCGCTGGTGATATTCATCATTAATCCACCAATCACAATGACCTGGCCGTTTTGTGCTTTTACAACCGAGTCGGTCTCTCGTACCGTACTAAGCGCCAGCGGCAATTCGAAGGTTTCACCACCAAGGGTTATCACCTTCGTTTGATCCTCGACTTCGCTGATACTGGGGTGTATATGCAGTATGACCTCACCATCCTTGCTGATTTGCGGCGTCACATCGAGGGCAATGCCGGAAAAAAACGGGGTCAATGTCAGCTCGGGTGTCGTGGTCGTGCCGAGGGCGGTGCTGGTATTGTCGGACGATACCTCGGTCACGAAAAATTCATCCGAACCTACCTTGATGACCGCCTTCTGGTTGTTGACGGTGGAAACCCGGGGGCTGGAGAGCACGTGCACATTACCCTGGCTGCTGAGTAGTGTGATCAGCGAGGCAAAGGTGCTCGATGAACTGCCCACGGCAAACAGGTTGGCGTAAGGAATATTGCCGAGATCGGTGTTGGAAGAAATCACCGCGTCGCCCGCCGCGTTGAGCAGGGGTGCTCCGGCCTCGTCCGCAAGCACTCGACCGACACCCCTGACCAGGCCGGCATTACCGATCGCCAGATCACGGCTGGACGATATTGCGGCCCAGTCAATACCCGACTGGAATCTGTCATTGAGATCTACCTCGATAACCTTGGCTTCGAGGATTACCTGGCGTTGCAAGCTGTCCTCTGCGTCGGTTAGATAAGCTTCGACATCGCGCAACTCTCCGGGCATCGCTCGCACGATGACCAGGCCGGAATGACGATCTACCACGATCGAACGTCCTTCGCCTCCGCCGACGATTGAAGTTAACGTGGCCTTTAGCCCGGTCCAGAAATCCGCTGTGCTACTGGTACTGATGCTACTTGATTTTACCGAAGTCGAGTTAGAACTGGAGTTTGAATTATCGTCGTCGTTATCATTGCCAGTATCTTCAATCTGGCCGGAACTTACCGTCATTAATGACTCGCCATTGCGCCTGACGTTAAGATAGTTAACTGGAAAAATGCGTGACTGGATACGCGCCGGTAACACGATATAGCCGGTTCCGTTTTGTTTGAATTCGTAACCGTAGACTTCACGCGTGAGTTGCATGACTTCGCTCACTGTAACGTTTTTCAAATCCAGCGAAATTTCACCTTCGACACTGGGGTGCACTACCATGTTGATATTGGTTTCTTTGACCAGGCTCATGAAAAATAACCGGGCCGGCGCCTTCGACACCGAGATATCGAACGCGGTTTCCTGGTTTAAATCCTCTCCCAGTCCGGGCACTGATATACCGCTGCCGGGTATCAGTTCATCGAGGATGTCATCCGACGGTGCTTCCACATCCGGAATTTCCACGGCGGCGGCTTCACTGAGCGCCTGATTGATATCGTCCCTGTTCTGCTTAGCTAGTTCGTGTGACCTTGTGGAGGCACAAGCGGCCAAAAAGAAAACAAGGGTGAACAAAATTATACGTGGTCTAGTCATAGGTCACTCTCGACTGCCTTTTTTCTGATCCCTGTCAATTCATTATCCAGGCTCAAATTGATAACCTTGCCCTTGTGCACCAGGCGGGCTGTTGCACGGGTCAGCTTGACCAGCTCCGCACCCCTGATGCGATCGCCAATCGCGAGCATCTGATCATTGATGATTGCAATTTTGCGTTCCCTAGAATAAAGGATTGATGTGAGTTGTAAGGGCTTTTGTCCTGACTTCGCTATCTTTGTTTTGGTCGTCGTGGGTTTACCAGCCCATTTGGCCTGGCGAAATTTCTGCAATGCAAACGGCGGAGGTTGCATCGGGTCGCGCAGTTCCTCTGCTTTCGCCATCGCACCGACGCCAAAGAATCCCAGTGATACCAGGACTACCACTACGATGTAAGTTGTGACGATGCGTCGCATTTATATCCCAACCCATTCTTTGCGAGTGGACAAGGTCGATATCACAACCTTCACACTAACAATCGGGTGTTCGTCGCTCAAGATTTCGATTTCGTCCCAGAGCAACTTCCAGTCCAGCGCTTCCAGTTTCTGCATGTACTTGAGAATATCGAGGTACTTGCCAGCAAACTCAATTTCGAGCACGTGCCGATAGATACCCGGTTCCGCGGTATCCTCTTCGTTAACCGGGGGAATAGCAGGTCCGACTTCACGGCGTTTGAGACTTAGCAGTTTTAGATGTGAATCCCGATAAATCAATTGATTCATTAACTGAAACATTTTTTCCGGGTCGATCAACTCGATTGTGGTTACCCGGAGCTGATCCTCCAACGCGGCCAGATCCTTACCAAGCTTGACCAACTGATTTTCTTTTTCCTTGTATACGCCTGCGGAGATAGCCTGGCGGGTATCGCCTACAATGGTACGGGTATTTTCAACTTCGCCAGCGATACGCTGATTTTCCGTTTGCAGGGCCTCGATTTTTTGCATCTTTGGCGTAGCGTAATTACTCCACCATACAAAGCTGATCACAGCGATTAACGAAATCGCGATCAATCCACGCTCGCGAATGGATTGCGTATTAAACCGCTGCTCGTATTGTTTCAGCTTGTCATTCATCGAAGACACCACTGGTAGCAATTTCAAAATCCACTTTCCAGTCACTGTCCTTAGCGCGGCTCAGCTGGAACAAATCGAAGCGGTTACCGTGAAATATCGATTCACCACTAAAACTATCGAAATAACTCGGAACTTCCGTGGCGTTGAGTGCGCTACCCTTGATCTGAACAAAGTTCTCGGCGAACCGAATCTGGTTAAGCCAGATATTATCGACATGCAGGTTGGACAACGCGACCAGGTAATTAGAAAAACCCTCTCCCGAACCGAATCGGTTGGCATCGATAAAATTTAGCACTTTCTTACGCGCCGAAATCTGGCGTGAAGTGTTTTCGATTTTTTGATCGAGCCGTTTATCTTCAAGTAGCTCGGCGAGATCGGCATTAACAGCGATAAGCTCGGCCGTCATGCGATCTCGGTCAGCTCTGAGTGCCCGGTTACGCTGCTCGGCCTGTTCGAGGTCGGTGTGCAACAGGAAACTCCATATCACAACTGCAGCAATCGCAATCAGCAATGTCGCCGCTACCTGGGCCGCAGAAACCCAGAGTTTTTTCTCTTTGAATCGGTCCTGGTAAAGGTTGATTTGCTGGACGATCACAGGCTTAGTCCTCGCAAGGCAGCGCAGTAAGCATGGAAACAGTGCTGCTCAAGTCCCGTGCTGTCGCCGGCACTTTCTAAGGAGAGGAATTCGATATCAAAATTTGAAAAATTTTGCAAATACGACGCCATTTTTTCGGTCACGTTCAGCTGCGGAAATACTCGCAGATTGGTAACCGTACCTATACCGTAAAAGCTTTCGAAATAATCCAGCGAGCGCTGTATTTCGAGCAGTAATGTATCGAAGACGCTTTCATCTTCACTGGAGGCTAGTTCAAGCTGATCGATACCGATCATGAACTCGCGCGATACGTATAAATCAGTGTCGTGATAGACGCTCAACAAACCATTGCCAGCAGTCAGTGTAAGCAGCGCAAAGCTTTGCTCCGCGCTATGTTGAACTGCCTCAAGATTGGAACGCGCCAATTCATGGACATCGAGTGCATTCAACTCCAGAGCCGTGGTCTTGATGCTTTCGACATAGCTACTAATGACGGTTTCCCGGGCTGCAACCACTCCCACCTGCTGCTGTTTGTGTTTGCTTGAAAACGGCATCGGATAACTATCAACTACCGCATGGGCAACTTCATAGTTGATCAAGTCCTTAACTTTCCAGGTTACCGCTTGAACCATCTCGGAATCATCGACTTCGGGCTTCTCGACCTGATAAATATCGCAGTCATCGTTGGCAATCAGACAAACACATGGAGTTTTTTGTAGGTTTTTATCGCTCACCCATTCCTTCAAAACCTCAACCTGGGCCTGTGTTCCAGCAGCTGCGACGAATTCGCTGCGGATGATGGCACCTGGATTTATTTTCCCAGTCTGTACCAGTGCTACAGCGACTCCACCGGGCAGAAAATCAACGCCGATTTGAGACTCTTTTTTCGCTGTCGAAAACAGACCCACGTTTTACTCCGAGTGTTATAGCTAAATCTATGCAAGTTATGCGCCAAGGGTGCAGACACCTGTTCCCTTGCAAACAAAAACCTTTCGCAGCAACGCGCGAAAGGTGCAGACTCCATTCTGATTAAAAATTATTCTAGAGTTTCCTTAAGAAAATCGCTATAACTTATTGTCACTGCTGAAAATATTAGCCCATGGTGGGGTTATTACAAGTTATTAGCTAAAATAAAACTCAACATGATGCACATTGTCCTATTTGAACCCGAGATCCCGCCTAATACCGGCAATATCATGCGCCTGGCGGCAAACACCGGATGCAAGCTGCATTTGATCGAACCTTTGGGATTTGAACTTGACGATAAACAATTGCGTCGCGCCGGCCTCGACTACCGCGAGTGGGCCGATACCAGGTGCCATAGTAGTTACCAGAAATTCATAAATACTTGTGAATTCAATAACTTATATGCTTTTAGCACCAGAGCGGGAAAAACCTACAGCGAAGCCGCTTTCAGTCCCGGCGATGCTCTTTTATTTGGCCCGGAAAGTCGCGGCCTGCCCGCTGAGATTCTTGATTCACTAAGTGGTGACAATAAACTGCGGATCCCTATGGTGACAACTTCACGAAGCCTAAACCTGTCAAATACGGTTTCGATCGCAGTTTATGAAGCCTGGCGACAACAACATTTCGAGAGCTAGATTTATTACTCGTCGCCCTGAGGACGGCTTTCTAGATCGCGTACCGCATCACGCGGGTCCTTGCCGTCGTAGAGGACGCAGTAGACCTCCTCTATGATCGGTAAGTCGAGTCCGAGTAGCTTCGCTTTGTTATAAATCGCCTTTGCTGCACGCAGTCCTTCGACCGTTTGACCGACTTCAACTTCGGCCTGCGGCACAGTTTTACCCTGCCCCAGCGCCAACCCGAAGCGCCGGTTACGGCTTTGATTGTCGGTACAGGTAAGGATAATATCGCCGAGTCCGGCCAATCCCATCATGGTATCCTGGTGGGCACCGAGTTTGGTTCCGAGACGCATGATTTCAGCGAGCCCGCGGGTCATCAGCACAGCACGCGTGTTAGCACCAAATCCCAACCCGTCTGCAACCCCGACCGCAATCGCGAGCACGTTTTTAAGCGCCCCACCAAGCTCAACGCCAACGATATCCTTGCTAGTATAAGCACGAAAATGTTGGCCACGGAGGAGCTTTGCAAAGGCTGCCGTGGTTTGCGCATCATTGCCGGCACATGCAATCGCTGCTGGCAGTCCCCTGGCCACTTCGGCGGCGAAGGTTGGACCTGAAATAACACCATAGTGCTGCTGTGGAAGTTCCTGATCGACGATTTCATGTAACAGCATGCCGGTTTCGATTTCAAATCCTTTGCTGGCCCAGAACAGGGCCTGGTCATCAGCTACAAGTAGTTTCAGTTCATGCAGTAAAGCCCGAAATCCCTTACTTGGGATTGCGATCAGCAAATAGGGAGCATTCGCAATTGCAGTCTTGAGCGTTGCAACCGGATCAATATTGTCAGCCAGTTTGAAGCCGGGAAGGTAATCCGTATTTTCACGCAGCGTCCGCAAACGTTCGATGTGAGCAGGTTCGTGACCCCAGAGCCTGACCTGCAAATCGTTGCGCGCTAACTGAATTGCCAGCGCAGTCCCCCAGGACCCTGCGCCAAGTACGGCAACGTTTTCAGCCATCGGTTTTAATGCGCGGCGCCGGTTTCGCCTGGTTGTGCCTGCTTTTGCTGCAGGTGCTGTTGATACAGGGCTTCGAAATTAACCGGGGAAATCGTGAGGGGCGGAAAGCCACCACGCACCGACAGATCTGAAACAACTTCCCGGGCGTATGGGAAAAGAATATTCATACACTGGCTACCGAGCAGGTATTTTATCTGCTCTTCGTCGAAACCACCGATCTCGAACAAACCGGCCTGGTGAACTTCAACCAGGAACGCGGTCGTTTCCTCGTGCGATACGGTTACGGTAATGCACAGTACAGCTTCATAGACATCGCCATCGATGTGCTTCTGATCGTTAGTGAGGTTTAAATCTATTTTCGGAGTCCATTTTTTAAAGCTAAACGACTGTGGTGAAGCCGGGGACTCAAAGGATGAATCCTTGACGTAAAGCTTTTGGATGGAAAACTGTTGTTTGGGTTCTGTTGATTCGTTCATATCCGCTATTTTTTACTCACCGGTAAATGGGCATCTTGCCAGGCCAATATTCCGCCATTTAAGCTGTATACCTTGTCAAATCCATGCTTGCTAAGTTCCTTGCAGGCACTTCCCGCACGTGAGCCCGACTTACAATAAACCAGCAAAGTCTTGTCTTTATGTTTTTCCAGTTCAGTGATACGTTTCGTCACCGCACCGGCTGGGATCTGGATCGCCTTGGTAATTTTCCCGTCTATCGTCTCCGCCGGCTCGCGCACATCAAGCACGACGACATCTTCATTATTCATCAATTGTACCGCGGCAGCCGGGGTCAAGCTGGCAAAGCGTTGGGTTGCTATTTTCATTTCATTGAAAAATACCAACGCCAGCAAAACGGCGAATGCCATCACCAGATACGGGTGATTCACCGCAAATTCAGAAACTTGAGTCAACATATAACAGGAAAAGTGAGCCGTTAGAAATCAATATTCAGTCGGCGGAACAGAACACTTCCTGCATCATTCCTATCAGGCGCAGGGTACGTTCATCACCGACACGGTAAAAAACCTTGTTCGCATCCTTGCGCGACGACAGTATACCTTTATCCCGTAAAATGGCGAGATGTTGCGATATATTACTTTGCGATGTTCCGACATTTTCGACAATCCCCTGCACACAGACTTCACGGCTCCCCAGGGTACAAAGAATTTTCAGCCGTAACGGGTGCGACATGGCTTTGAGTGATCGGGAAGCAACTTCGATGTCAGCGGCGCGCGCAAGCAGCTGTTCGCTGTCAATTACTGCCGGTGATTCAGTTTTCATTTGCTTAAGCGTATTACCAAACGTTAATATTAGGAAATGATTATGAATAAACATCAAGCCAATGTCTACATCGCCGCTAGGTAAACTGTTTCTGGTAGTACTGCTTGCCATACTCGCGGTGAACACGGTGTCGATGGCCGACGAAAAGTCAGCCAAAGAGAAACAACTCAAAACGCTATTGCGCAAGATAGATAAACTAAAGCAGGACATCGATGGCAAGGAAGACAGCAAATCGCGTTATATCAAGCAACTCAAATCGATCGAACGCAAGGTCGGCGAGGTCAATCAGAAAATCAGAGCCACGAATAAGAAAATCACTGGCAAAAAGTCTGAACTAGCCGCGTTGCGAGAAACCCGTTTAAAGCATCAACGCAAGCTCAGCCAGGAGAATGACTACCTCGCTGAACAGGTATATGCAGCGTTTACCTTGGGTCAGCAGGAAAGAGTAAAACTACTGTTTTCCCAGCAGGATCCGCAAGCGTTGCAACGCAACCTGGTTTACTACCAGTATTTCTCCAACGCACGTGTTGATTTGATCAATAAAGTGCAGGGCAACATCGACAAGGTCATCGAAACCACGCAGTTGATCCAGCAGGCAAAGCTCGATCTGGAAAAAGGTCAAACAGCGCTGAGCACCCAGAAAAAGGAGCTCCGCAAGGATCTTGGTAAACGTAAAACAATTATTGGTTCGCTCGACAAACAATTGAAGAAGCAGGGCGGGAGTCTTTCCAGGCTCGAAGACGAAGCTAAGCAGCTACAAAATCTGATCAAATCGATCGAGGAAATATTTGTCGATGCCCCCGAATCGGAAATTTCACATAAGGCCTTCGCCGAGTTAAAAGGTAAACTCGCCTGGCCTGTCAAAGGCAAGATCAGGAAACTTTTTGGCCGCAACAAACCACTCTCGGAACTGCGCTGGCAAGGTGTCGTGATCGAGGCGCCCAATGGTCGTCAGGTCAAGGCAGTGTCCCATGGTCGGATTGCTTTCGCCGACTGGCTGCGCGGGCTTGGGAACCTGATCATCATTGATCACGGCAATTCGTATTTGTCACTTTATGGTCACAACGAATCGTTATTCAAGTCCGCCGGTGAATGGGTTGAAGCAGGCGATATTATTGGCACTATCGGTAGTAGCGGCGGGCAGAATAAACCAGCGCTATATTTTGAGATTCGTAAAAAAGGCAGGCCGCAGAATCCTACGGGCTGGTGTAAATCCAGCAACCAGTTCGCTTCGGGTTGATCCCTACCGCATCCCCCACGTGTATAAATCTGAAAAATCCAATTTTTTGCCGTAGAATTAAGCTCCCAAGGCCCCAACTTTTGAACTGTTTACAACTTATACGTCCTTATCTGGTCTACAATACTTAATCACGACTTCAGCCAGCGCGCTCAATCGGAGAATCGAATGTTACAAAATCTGCGAACATCCACCTTGTTCTTAAGCGGAACATTACTAGGGCTGTTTCTGGCAATCGGCCACAGCGTATATGCGCTGAAAAATAATGATCAAATCCCATTCGAGGATTTGCAGGCTTTTACCGAGGTATTTTCCCGGGTCACATCGGATTACGTCGAGGAGGTAGACGAGAAGAAATTAATCGAAGACGCCATACGTGGCATGCTCAATGGACTCGATCCACACTCGTCATTCCTCAATACCACCGAATTCAGTGATTTGAAAATCGGCACCACCGGCCAGTTCGGCGGCCTCGGCATCGAAGTCGGCATGGAAAACGGTTTTGTAAAGGTCATTTCACCCATCGACGATACCCCGGCAGCGCGCGCCGGTATCCAGGCTAGCGATTTGATTATCAAGCTCGATAAAAAGTCGGTCAAGGGCATGACGCTTAACGAAGCCGTTAAGATCATGCGCGGCAAGCCCAACACTGCTATCGACCTGACCATCATACGCGAGGGTGAACTCAAACCCCTGGTAATAACGATAACGCGCGAAATTATTCGCGTTAAAAGCGTCAAGAATCGCATGCTCGAACCAGGTTATGGCTATGTCCGAATTACCAATTTTCAGTCACGTACAACCACTGATCTACTCAAAGCGATTTCGGACCTGCAAAAAGAGGACCGGCTTAAAGGGCTGGTACTCGACCTGCGCAATAATCCCGGTGGCGTACTCAACGGTGCGGTCGGTGTTTCCGACGCCTTTATCGACGATGGCCTAATTGTATATACCGAAGGACGCCTGGAAGATTCCAGCCATCGCTATCTTGCTACTCCGGGTGACAGTCTCAATGGCGCACCCCTGGTGGTGTTGGTCAACGGCGGTTCGGCTTCGGCCTCCGAAATCGTTGCCGGCGCAATACAGGATCACAAGCGTGGCATCATCATGGGTACCAAGTCATTCGGCAAAGGTTCGGTGCAAACCATACAGGAACTGCGTAATGGATCGGCAGTCAAACTGACCACTGCGCGGTACTTTACCCCGAACGGGCGCTCGATCCAGGCCAAGGGTATCGAGCCTGATATCAAGTTGAGCACTCTGAAACTTTCTTCAGAGGATGAAAAGGCTAGCGAAACTTACTCCGAGAGTGATCTCGACGGACGTCTCAGCAATCCGAACGGCGAAGGTGATGCCAGCAAGGATGCCAAAAAAGACAGCGAAGAATTAGCACAGACGGACTTTCAGTTGTACGAGGCACTCAACCTGCTGAAAGGCCTGATAATTCTGAACGGGATTAGTAGCAGCTAGATCGCGCTATGCTCCGAGCCTGGCTGATTCTGCTAGTTGCCTTTGCTGCCGGTGTAAAGGCTGATCAACGGCCGGTGTTGTCACTGGTGATTGATGATCTCGGCTACTCGCTGGAAAACGGCAAGGCCGCCATCGATCTCGATGGCGACCATACCTACGCGATACTACCCGGAGCAGTTTATAGCCAGAAGCTGGCCCATCTCGCACACAGACAAAACAAGGAAGTCATCCTGCATCTGCCGATGCAGTCGATTCATTCAAGGGCCGCGCACGAAGCCAACGCGCTCAACGAGGCGATGGATGAGGACCAGTTAACCGCTAACGTACATTCGCTGCTGGCGCAAATTCCTTTCATCCGTGGCGTCAACAACCATATGGGCAGCCATCTTACGGAATTCGATTTTTTCATGCGCCCGGTGATGGACAGCATTCGTGGCTACAACCCGCGATTGTATTTCCTCGACAGCCGCACCTCGCCGCGTAGCGTTGCTTACGCACAGGCGCTGGACGCGGGCCTGAGTTCGATCACACGTGACGTATTCCTGGACAATGAAGCTAACCCGGCGTCGATACGCCTGCAATACAACATCTGGCTAAGCAGGGCACGCGAGCGCGGTTCGGCAATCGCGATTGGCCACCCCTATCTGGATACGATTGAAGTACTGCGCCAAAACCTGCCTGAAGCCGACCATGAATTCAGGTTCATGCCCATATCGAAGTTAATCCAGGAACGCAAGGTTCGGGGGTATTCCAGAGACTGGCGCAAGCAGCTGTCCGCACTGGAGTCAATGCCCCAGTAACTACAGTGGGGGTTTTTGATAGCCACCCATCAGGGTTTCAATTTTTTGTGCCAAAGCCAGCGCGATATCTTCGCGCCAGGGCGCAGCAACCACTTGAACTCCAACCGGCAAACCGTCAGAGCTGGTACCGGCGCGTACCGACACACCCGGCCAGCCGAGCAGATTGTGTATCTGAACATACCCCCAGTCGTTAAAGCTGTCGCCATGTGATGCCTGGTGATGTCGGGCAATGGCGAATGAGGCGGGACAAAGGATAGCGTCATAGTCAGCCAAAAACCCCAGCGCGCGGCTGCGTGCCTCATCAACCTCTTCGAGCAACGCCGGATCAAGACTATTGGCATTGGCGATGCCTTCTTTGGTCAGATACCCGTCAAGTTCAGAACCGCGTTCACGAGTGCCGTAACGTTCCAGCAAGCGCTGGATAAATCCGGCATTGGTCGCCTCTCGCAGTTGCGTAGTGAGGTCTACCAGCAGGCGAGTTTCAGGTAGTAGTTTTGCTGTCAGATTTAATCCTCGCTGTTGTAGAGCCTGCGCGGTTTCGGTGACCACACGTTGAATGTCTTCGGCCGGTGACACAATGCCATTGTCGGCATACCAGGCGATACGCAGGGCTGACAGATCGACGTCTCGAGGGTCACGCATTGCAACCGGCACCACTGCGGGGTCCCGCCCATCGGGACCACAAATTATCGGTAACGCCAATACCAGGTCTTCAACATAGCGCGCCATGGGTCCGATCTGGGTTAAAGAATCGAGTACACCCCCACCATAGGACACGATATGTCCACTGCGTGGAGCGCGCCCGGAGGTCGGCTTGATTCCAGTAATGCCGCAAAGATGTGCCGGCTCGCGAATACTGCCGCCGGTATCTGATCCCAGCTCCAACGCCGCGCCGGCGCAGGCGATAACTGCAGCTGAACCGCCGCTACTGCCCCCCGGACTGCAATCAAGATCATATGGATTGCTGGTTCTACCATATATCAGGTTATTGGTTTCACCGCTAAAGGTAAGCTCGGGCGTATTGGTTTTACCCAGCAACACTGCACCTGCGTCACGCAATCGTGCTACCACCGGCGCGTCCCGTTGGGGGATAAAATCCTTACGCCCCATAGTGCCGCCAGTCGAGACAATACCCTCGGTATCGAGCGAGTCCTTGATCGTGATCGGTACCCCATGCAGTGGGCCTTCGAATTGCCCAAGGGCAGCTTGTCGATCAAGCTCGTCGGCCTCTTTGCGTGCTCGGTCGCTCACTAGCTGCACTACCGCATTGATTTTTGGATTTACCTGCTCGATGCGCTCGAGACAAGCATCGACAATTTCACGCGAAGACAGGTTGCCCGCACGAATTTCACGCGCGATTCTGCACGCTGACCAGTAGATAGCATCCAACATGACGCTGATTATCGGTGTCTCAGTCCTGATTATCCAGTCTTGAATTGGCAGTGGGGAAGCGCGCGACAAATTCCACTCCACGCACCTCCAGGGGCATGAAAACAAGTTTCGCAGAGCGTTTGCGATTTTTTACGTCGAGCACCCAGTGCGCTAACAAGGAGTCGGTTGTATCAAGATGACTGCTATCTTCACCACCCACTAACCCGGAAATCAACTGCGGCTTCTTCGCCGCCTGCGGGCTCACCTCGACGCTTGCAATCGGCGCCGCATAAGACCACTTGTGACGCTTGCTAGTCGGTTCTCCCGACTCGACCGACTGGCACATTGGTTTCCCATTGATGTCGCTAATTTCGAGCTGCTCTTTATGAATATCACCATTGGTCAATTTAACGCTTAGCGAAATGTGGTCTTGCTGGTTATCGATATTGTTAAACACGATCGTGCCTTCAAAGCCCTTGGTGATCTCATTGACAAAATACAATCCCAGACCCTTGCCATGATGCTCGCGGATGCGCCGCGACGAAAACCCGAGCTGGTAGATCTTGTCCCTTTCATCATCGTTGATTCGCGGACCACGGTTATAGACCTCGAAAACAACTTCACCGTCACGTTGTGTCAGGCGAATCGAAACGCTGCTGTAGCGATTCTTGTAGGCCTTTTGCTGTGCATAGAACAACGCATTGTTAAGCAGGTTTTCAATCAGTAACACCATGTGGTTCTCGTTACCCAGCATTTCGCTATCGGTCTGCAACAGGATTTTAAATTTTTCATCGCTATATCTGCCAGGCTTTGGCCATTCCTGGTCTAAGCTGAGCTGGTCAGGGTTTTCGCTGATCGGCAGCAGCGCGCGGCGCAGTGCATGGCTCATCATAAAGGTGGGCTGGAACGGCGCGGGCTCGCCGCCGGTATAGTTCAGCAGCGCCTGGAAATAATGTTCCTCACAGTCGTAAATTTGATTCGCAACATGCAGCGTGATGTTGTCGGTGGTGGATAGATCGAGCAAATCCCACAGATAGCGCAAGCCGTCCGCAGCCTCGCGATACTGTTGCCCCTGCCCGGCATCACAGACGAGCTGGGCCTGTTTCAGCGCCGTCTGGGCCTTGTCGTAGCTGATCACACCATTGTGGCGCACCTCGGAGGCGATGTTCTTAAAGTGTAGAAATTTTTCATCGTATTCGATGTATTCAAGCAAGCGCTCGCTGATGAACATTTTCAACTTGTCCGCATGATCGGAATAGGTACGTGCGCGTGTGCCGAGGTCGCGTTTCGAATCAAACAGCTCACCGATCTGGTCCTGGTGCTGTTTTAATTGTTTCTTGCTGCGAGTGCTTGCTTTTAGAAAGCGCCAGACGTCAAACACTATCAAAAACACCAGCACGCCGCAGGCGATAAGCAAGTTTTCCTGTTGCTGCATGGGTTCCGGCAAAGGATGATCCGTAAACAATGCGGCGTTGGCGAGCATGAACTGCCAGATGACAACAGCCAATGCAGTCAGGGTGCTGGGCCATGGATAGTGAATTCGGGCAGGTTTCATTTGCCTTTGCCGCCAGGCGGCTTCCAGTAGTAAGCCCCCTCGTCGCCGAAGGTGACAATGCCCTGGCCCTGGTTGCATAACTCACTGAAGCTAACCGCCCCGTCTTCTACCGCATCGAATGCACGGCGCAGCGTCTTGATATGCTGGCGGTAGCTGGCGTAGGAAAACTTTTCCGGATCCATATCAAGTCGTTCCGCAATCTGCCCTGCAGTCTGTGGCCTGGGAGAACACTCCATCAGCTCACGCAATAGTTTTCTCGGAGTCGGAGCCAATGGCCG
>CAXMNA010000187.1:0-3815 GCA_964194715.1 uncultured Gammaproteobacteria bacterium | reverse complement strand
TCCGACCGGTCTTGGCAAGACCGGAAAAATGTTTTCCTGCGAACATGACCAGGTGGTGCCGGATATCCTGGTTATCGGTAAAAGCCTGGGTGGTGGAATTTTGCCTATCGCCGCTGCTATCTGTCAGCCCGGGCTCGACCTGGCCCAGGACTATGCCTACGGCCATTACACGCACGAAAAAAACCCGGTCACCACGTGTGCGGCACTGACGACAATCCAGATTATCGAAGAAGAGGGGCTGGTCGAAAATGCCGCCGCGGTAGGTGACTATGCTATAAATCGATTACTTGAAATGATGGATAAACATCCATTGATTGGCGATGTACGTGGACGCGGTTTCCTGCTTGGTGTGGAACTGGTGAAAGACCGGGATAGCCGTGAACCGGCCAATGAAGCCGCCGACAGGGTGCTCTACCGGTCGCTGGCAAATGGGCTTAGTTTTAAAACCTCGATGGGCAACGTGCTGACCCTGACACCTTCTTTGATCACGACGCGCAAGGATATAGATTTTGCGCTGCAAGTGATCGATGAATCTTTGTACGCGGTTGAGCGTGAACTGGGCTATTCCTGACCCTGTTCCGATTTCTTATTAGGCCTGGTTAAATAATCGAATGGCGTATCTTTGCTGAAACCCATTCGCTGACAATCACGGTCGCGAGAATAACCAGCAGGATCAACGAGACCTGTGTCCAGGTCAGGGTGGAAATTGAAGCATCCAGTTGCAGGCCTATGCCGCCGGCACCGACCAGCCCAAGCACTGTCGACTCGCGGATATTAATATCCCAGCGAAATACAGAAATGCCGGCAAACGCCGGCATTATTTGTGGCACTATGCCATACATCAACTGTTGGCCACGCGAAGCACCGGTGGCAATCACGGCTTCTTCCTGGTTGGGATCGATTTCTTCAATTGCCTCGTAGAGTAACTTGGCACAAAATCCGATAGAGCGCAGGCCGATAGCAATCACCCCGGCCAGCACACCGGGTCCGATCAGGGTAACCAGCATCAGGGCCCAGATCAGGGAATTAATCGAACGCGAAGAAACAATGATAAATAGCGCCACCGGCCGTACAAACCTGGTACTCGGGGTCGTGTTGCGTGCGGCTAAAAAGGCTACTGGTACTGCGATAACGATAGCGATCATCGTACCTAATGTGGCGATGTTTATAGTATCCCAGACCGGTCCCCAGAGCGTGTCCATGTAAGACCATTTTGGCGGCACCATGCGGCTTGCCATATCCGCAGCCTGCTTCGGTGCGTCACTGACGAATGCCCAGATGGTTTTATCGGAAATTAATTTCCAACAATAGCTGAAAATGGCGACGGCGATCAGCCAGCCGAACCAGACCGCGAATTGTTTTCGGGTGGTGCGGCGATGCCAGACTTTGGTATCTGCGAGTGGTATCACCGGCATTACTGTACCCACTTCCGGATATAGCCCGAGCTGTATTCCAGCACCATGACTATGCCGATAATGATCAACAGGATTGCTGCTGCAGAATCGAATTCGTAACGGTCAAAAGAGGTGAGCAGGGTTGCACCGATACCACCGCCACCAACGATACCGACCACCGACGACTCGCGAAAGTTGATGTCCAGTCGATATATCCCGAGGCCAATCATACGAGGCATTACCTGGGGTTGAATCGAGTAGTTAAGCCATTGTAACCAGCCGGCACCGACCGATTTGACCGCTTCCGCCTGGACCGGATCCATCGCCTCGATATCTTCGGCTAATAGCTTGCCATAAAATCCTATGGTGCCGACACTGAGCGCGAGAAACCCGGCGAAGGGGCCAAAGCCGAACAGCTTGACAAAAAATATCGCCAGTATGATTTCCGGGAAGGTCCGCGAAATGGCCAAAATCCCCCGGCAGGCATAGTAAACCGGTTTGTAGGCGAGATTACGTGCGGCACCGAGACCCACCGGTATTGACAGCATAATGCCGACCACGGTCGAGGTCACCGCCATCCAAATGCTTTCGAGGATGCCATCGACGATCGAGTCCCAGCGCGAGATAAAATCGGGCGGGAAGAACGCCAGAATGAAACGTTTACTTCGTAAAGTTCCCTCGGCGACCCGTACCCAGTTAACTTCCATCGTGCCAAAGGCGAGACTGAGATAAATCGCGACGCCTAACCACAATGCCCAGCGCCATACCGGGCTTTTGATGACCGGTGGACGTTTCCAGGTTCTCTTGGTGGATGAATGATTCAAGATGCCGGCTACAGAATTAGGGGTATGGAACCAGGTTCAGGCGTCGTCAAATTCATCATTGTCATCATCGTCGTCTTCCGGTTTTTCTATGGTAGCTTCCCAGTCTTCTTCGCCATATATTTGTGTCAGAACCTCCGGTGTCAGGCCATCGGGTGCGCCATCGTATACAATTTCTCCGAGCTGCAGGCCGACGATGCGGCGTGAGAACATCTGGGCCAGTAAAACATCGTGAATATTGATGATCGCGGAGAGTTGTCTTTCTTCGCATAATTCGCAAATCAGGCGCATGATCTGGCGCGAGGTTTTCGGGTCAAGGCTGGCAGTGGGTTCGTCGACCAGTAATAGACTTGGATTCTGAATCAATGCGCGGCATATTCCGACTCGCTGGCGCTGGCCACCCGACAATTCGTCGGCGCGTTTGTCAACCATATGATCGAGGCCGACCCTTTCCAGCAGGTTAAAAGCCGCATCGATATCCGATTGTGGAAACTTGCGCAGAAAACTGCGCCAGAATCCGACATAGCCGAGGCGACCTGAGAGTACATTTTCCATCACGCTGAGTCGTTCGACCAGCGCGTACTCCTGAAAGATCATACCCATCCTGCGACGCGCTTTGCGTAAATCCGATGATCCCAACGCGGTTAATTCGAGATCATCGAGGTATATTTTTCCCGATGTCGGCTGAACCAGTCGATTGACACAGCGTATCAGCGTGCTTTTTCCAGCACCGGAAGGTCCGATCAGCGCCAGTACCTGTCCCTTGGGGATTTCCAGATTGACATGCTTGAGCGCCACGTCTCCAGTCTTGTATTGCATCACCAGGTCTTCGATTCTGAGCATTCAGAAATACCTTTCAGGGAATTATGACAGGAATGTTTTTATAGACGCCAATTAGCACTGAACCACGAGATATTCTCGTGGTTCAGTGTTTGTCCGTAGATTGCGTGCGCCTTACTTACAGGCGTATTCGATGCCGTTGGCGGAGTCGATCTGGCGAATTACACCCCAGTCTGACTTGTGATGAATCGACACAAACCGACCTTCTTTTTTAAACTCTTTCTGAAGATCCGAGCCTTCCCATTTGAAGGTAAAAAATGCCTGCTTGACCTTAGCAGCAACCTCGGGATGCAGGTTGTATACATGGCCATATCCGGTGGTCGGGAAGGTAGCAGATTTATATATCGTTACTATCTGGGAGCGATCTACCACCTTGCGATCAAACATCCGATTCATCACTGAGTTGGCTATCGTCGCGACCTCGTAGTCTTTATTGGCGATTCCGAGGACTGAATTGTCGTGCTTACCAGAAAATACGGTTTTGTAATCGACATCTTTCACCAGCCCGAACTCGGATTTTAGCAGTGCCGTAGGTGCCTTGTTACCCGAGTTGGAGGTTGGCGAGGTAAATGCCAGGGTCCGCCCCTTGATATCTGCAGGCGATTTTATGTCGCTACCTGCAGGCACGATAATTTCCATTTCATAACCATAGGAGCCATCCGTCGAAGCCATCATTGCAAATGGCACCAGGCCGGCACATGAAACTGCCACTGGATTACCACCGGTATTAACACCAGCAATATGCAGGCGCCCGGAACGC
>CAXMNA010000186.1:0-2646 GCA_964194715.1 uncultured Gammaproteobacteria bacterium | reverse complement strand
ATGAAATTACTACTTAAGGGTTAAATCTTGCAATCCGGATATTACGCATACGAAATCGTTTAGATAGACCTTCTCAAACGATTGGCGCGGTAAGCCAGCAGTTTGGCGTGTCAAGACAAGATGCCAGTGGGGAGAGCTCGATAATTAAGTTAACTGTCACCTTAATTCCTAGGTATAGGAGGAATTAACGCCTGTTTTCAATGATTCTGGGGTTATTGGTTAATGGTACAACCGGCATCGAGCTGGATTTGGCAGGATTGACCGGCGGGAAGGAGCACCAAAAGTAGGCGCTTTAGGCGATATTGGGTGTGTCGGCGTAAATCACTCAGATTACGAATACCCCAGGGCGAGACGGCGTCGTTAATATCTTTCTTTTCTTGGTGGAATAAGGAAAATAGGGTGTTAATATTTCCTATACTCGTCGCCAAGGGAAAGGTTTTTATGCTCCAAAAGCATCATGCCTTTGCGTCTGTGCTGGGGTAACATCCGCGCATGAATGCACCCCGACCCGCCAATACAAGGAACCTTATCGCCGCCTGCGCGGCTATCACCGTGTTCGGTTTTGCCTTTGGCATGACGTACCCGTTGCTATCGCTGATTCTCGAATCGCGTGGTATTTCGAGCGACATGATCGGCATCAATTCGGCGATGATGCCGATCGGAATCCTGTTGTTTTCGTCGATGATCCCAGTTGCGGCAAAACGTTTCGGGGCGCGCAAGGTTGCGATTACCGCTGCCATTGTTACCGCAGTGGTGATTCTGTCGTACAAGGTATTCGACACGCTGGCTGCCTGGTTTTTGATTCGCCTGCTACAGGGCATGACCATCTCGACCCTGTTCGTGTTAAGCGAGGCCTGGATCGTCGGCTCGGCGGGTGACCATAACCGTGGCAAGATTGTCGCAATTTATGCCAGCGTACTATCGGCGAGTTTCGGCGCCGGGCCGTTATTAATCAGTTTCATCGGCATCGAGGGCTGGACCCCATTCGTGCTGGGCGCCGCGGTGGTGGCGATCGGCGCGATCCCGTTTATTTTCATCCGCGAGGATGCCCACGCCGAGCCTGAAGAAACCCATGCCTCGGGTATTCTCGGCTTTGCGCCCCGGGCGCCGATGTTACTCGCCGCGGTCGGGACATTTGCCGTGTTCGATGCGGCCACATTGTCGTTGTTCCCGGTTTACGGCATTCAGAATGGCCTCGACCTCGCCACCTCGGCCAATATTCTGACCGCGATGATCCTCGGCAACGTGTTGCTGCAATTCCCGATCGGTTGGCTGTGTGACATCTTTCCGCATCGCTTGGTGCTTGCCGGTTGTGCCTTGATCACGGCAGTCACGCTAGTTTTACTGCCAGCTGTTATCGATTCGGGACTGAAATGGCCATTGCTGATACTGATGGGAACCACCGGATACGGGGTTTACACCGTATCGCTGGCCTCACTCGGCAATCGCTTCAGTGGCATCGATCTGGTGAATGGCTCCGCATCGTTTGCGCTGGTGTGGGGCTTCGGTGCTTTGATCGGCTCGGTTTCCGGGGGTTGGGCAATGCTCGGTTTTGGTCCACACGGTCTCCCGATCATCCTGGCAATTGTCTACCTGCTGCTCGCGGGTGGCGTCAGCTGGCGTCAGATCTCGATGAAGAAGATTAAATGAACCCGATTTACGTCCTCCGGGTGACGCCGCTTGATTTGTCCGCCGCGTTACCGGGTCTCGCCTGCAATGAGGAAGTTCAGGCTTGGCTCGACCGCGAATTCTTTGAAGAGAATATCGACAGCGAAACGTGCGTGCCCAGATGGTATGCCGGAGAAAGGATGGATTGGCAAACTGCCGTGTCGGCACTGTTTTGAAGAACCAACTTCTGTTTCGACTCAATGAGCAGATCTTATTGGGAACTGTGCGCCTCCAGTTCAATCTCGATCATGAACTCGGGCAGGGCGAGCCCCTTGACCTCAAGCCAAGATCCGGTCGGAAACTGCTTCGTGTAGATCGAGTTGCGATACGAAGCAACCTCTAGAAATTTCGCCATGTCAGTCGTAAAGACATTCTCAACGATCACGTCGTCGAAGGTATAGCCGTAGTGCTTCAGAACCTTATCCAGGTCGGAGTATGCGTTTTTCATTTGCTGCTCAAAATCGCCGACGGCTGTCGGATTGCCCTCATCATCCATGCTCACGGCGCCCGAGATCTTGATGTCATCACCGATCTTCACGGCATGCGTGTAGCCGTAGGCCTTTTCGACTTCCGGTCGCAAAAGGAAATATTCCGGCTTGCTCATTGGTCTTCTCCTCAAGTTTGTCGAACGGCCGCTTCGGGTCAAGTATAGGAATAATTAACACCCTATTATCCTTAATTCCACCAAGAAAAGAAAGAGATTCGCGAAGCCGTCCAGCCCGGTTTGCGGGTCGCGTTGCAATGCCCCCGATATTTTTCAATGGTGTCGCCGAAACGCCGAAAGCTATCCTGGATGCGTTCGTGAGCCAACTGCTTATCTTGCTGTACCAGCGCAGTTGAACCTGCAACATCAGCATGTAAGATAACAGCGAGTTTGCCCGTTAGACTGTCCTTTGCCATTGGTAGCCCGAATGGATACTTAGGTCGAAGAATACTACCACAAACCAAATTGCATTGGGGTTGATGAGATCGGGGAGG
>CAXMNA010000185.1:0-18844 GCA_964194715.1 uncultured Gammaproteobacteria bacterium | reverse complement strand
AATCATCTCAATACCACCGCCAACCGATGTCAACATACTCAGTTCCCCCCGCGGATATGCGCTCGGGAAATCCAGCAGTTTTTGCGTACCATGCAACATAAACATGTAGCCGGTTACGATCCGTAGCAACGCGTAACTGTGCTCCTTATATCCATCGAGAAACTTGCTGGATTTATTAATTCTGTTTAGCAATTTCATGACAATATCTCCGAGAAGGGAAGTAATGTGCGACCATTTTATCTCAGTCAGAATTTAAAGTGACAAGGGTCCGAAATTGACCGTTCTATAACCCGCCGAATAGATTTTTCAGCGTCTGCTATGAAGAAAAGCGAAGTATCAGCTCGGATACCTGGTCCGACTGCATGCGCTTGTTAGGTCAATCGAGCACTACTTCAGTGGCCCTTGAGTCCATCACGAAAGGCCATCGCTTCCTGTTCCACTCGAACAGCGTCCATGACGGGAACCACGGGACGCGCCTCGAACTCAAATGCAGGTAACATCGAGCAGAACTTGTGTACTGCCAACGGATCGTCGCAATCCAACATCATATACCCACCCCAATCACCGACTTGTATAACGAACAACTCAATCTTGAAATTTTCGGGCGTTTCCCATTGAGTGAAAACCTCCAGAATCCGCTTCTGGGCATTCTCGTATTCTATCGGTGAACCTTGCGAACGTTCGGACCATGTGATCATGTATTTCATATGTATTTTCCTCTGTTGGTTGGTGTGATCGGAAATGAAGTTGTTGAAATGGCCTAACAGTAAATTGAAAAGGTCGCTTAGCTTTCAATTACTATTATCGGGTAAACGAACTGATAACAGTGAGCGGTATCCGATACATGGCTAATAATACCGCGGTATATGCAAAAGTGTAATTTGTGAATCTGATTGTGCGAGGGTCTGCTTGTGGCCGAAGGTCGACCCTGGAGGGGAGTTTGCCAGTGTCTGCTTTGGAGAAATCACTCAGCCTTAAAGACACTAGACCCGTTTGATTTGATATCGTCTGTCAACAGGTGTCCTCGAATTCCCCAGCTGTCGGAAGGATGAATAAAGGTCGAACCATAGATTGTTGTCTAGATTGACTTTTACTCAAAACCTCATAAAATACTTTACAAACAGAGTATAAGTTACTAAATTTAAATAATTTATTCATTCGACTTGATTAGATAATTGGGGAGGTTGTCGGAATTGTCTTATGCCAACGATATAGTCGATCGGCGTGCTTCTACGCGCGATCGGCGTCTCTTCGGAGACCGACGTTCCATCATTTTACCCAACCTGTCCGATGAATCGCGTCGGATTACTGTGACAGATCGCCGTAGCAGGTTTGTCGATCGGCGAATGCAACAGCGCGTGTCTACGTTAAGGTCACTCAACTGGAACAAACAGGGCATCGCAGCGAAATTCAAGCACATGTCCATGATACTTTTCGATGGCAGCACTGAAATTCCTAAATGCATCTAGGACGCGCTTGTGAGCTAACTCCTTTTATATAACGGGTTGAATTGGAGGGATGATGAATAAACGACAAGTACCCTTGGGGCGTGGTTGGTTACGGCGATATCTTCGAGACCGCCTGAAGGTCACCGTACCATTGAATACCGACGACGATGGGTGGCAGCATATCTGTGATGAAATCCCAGCTAAGGACTGGGCACGGGTACAGAACGCATGGCGTCAGCATCTACATAACGACGCGCCTCGCCACATGCAATACATCCATGCCGCCAACGAAGAAAGCAAACGGTTGGGGTTCTTCTGGCAGCGATTGATTGCTCAAGACTTTGTTACTAAAGAAGACGCGTTACTGTTGGCCGAGAATTTCTTCCAGGGGTTAGGCGGTTATAGTGACGAGATGGCGAAAGATATGGTCCGAAAAATCTTGAGCGGAGCCGCTGATCAGTACAGGACTAAAGCAACCATGACCCACAGTAACCTGAACACAGTTGAGGTAGCGCGGGACACTTGAATATGACACCCCGAAGAAACGGTTAAACTGATAGAGATGCCTATTGATTTTGACGTTAGAATAGAACCCGCTTTGGCGGGTCTTTTTGTATTCACAGAGAAACTACGAGCGTCTCCTTATGGCCGTTAGCGGAAGCTCAACTCTTTAATCTGAGAGTCTGCTTTTGGGGAGTTTGTATTGGTAGTTCGATTCCACCACTAGCAATGATCATATTTAGCATGGCCTAGCAATTTAAACTGGCTATCTATCGATAACTATCGTTGCACTCGTTGCAAAGACCTCCCTACAAGGCATAACAAAGCACTACTCATGCCCACACAGTGCCTACATTAGTTTTTTCCCAATCGCCGATTAGATCAATACATTTCATGAATTTACAGTATTGCACGCTGAAGGACTCTAAGGGTTGATATAACTGGTTTAAGTGAGGTTTACATAGTCTTATTCAATGCTCTAAATATTCCGACATCTGCTTTTTCAACTAAACTATCTAACTAACAGAGTCCATTTTTACCAATGCGAATTATCAGTCCGGGATCACATCGAAGTACACCCCGGCTTCAGGAGGCTGCATAGCTGATGAAATTAGCTTACACACTACTCGGCCTGGTGCTGCTTGCGTCTACTGTTCAGGCCGATTCGATAACGACCATACAGCTGTCGAACCGCCCGGCTGAGGAAATCATGCCCATTGTCAAACCGATGCTGGGGGCTGATGACGCGATTACGGGCCAGGGTTTCAAAATATTTCTGCGAATGTCACCGGAAACACTGGCACAGGTAAGAGAGATGATCGATTTTCTGGATATCGCCGCGAAAATACTGCAGATATCCGTTTTCCAAGGCAATACCCGAGGACTCAGCGCACTGGGTATCGGCGGCAATATTCAAATAGAAAGTGGCGATGCAAGTGTCGAAATTGGAACCAGGACAAATCAAAACGCCGCTGGCAGCGTCACTTACAGTACTAATAACGGTAGCGGTAACGTCAACGCCACCAGTACCCACATGCGACTGGAAGACAATCCGATACACCAGATTCGAGTCACCGAAGGCACCGAAGGTTATATAGAAACCGGTGAACAGATCCCTTATTTTTCCGGCATCAACTGGGTTGTACCCGATGCGGCTATAGGCGGTATCGAATACAAGAATGTGACTACCGGCTTCTACGTACTACCGCGTATCCATGGCGACAACGTCACTCTGCAAGTCAGCCCGTTTAAGAATTCACAGAGTAATGCACGTGGTGGCAACATCGAAACCCAGTACGCCAACACCAGCATAACCGGACGGATTGGCGTATGGTTGCTGGTCGGCGGCACCACTGAACAAATCAAGCGTTCGCAAAGCAACACTGGCAGCTACAGCTCAACTCAAAGCAGAAACAATGAAAGCATCTGGATCAAAGCAGATCTGGTTCAATAAACCGTGAACCTGTCAGAAGTCATCCTGGACGAGAAGGCTGTACCACCATCGGTTAATCAAGAAATAATTGACTCGAACAAAAATATAGTGGCTACGCCCTGATTTGAACAAGTGAGCGTCCGCTTATAGCCGTTCTCCGACACACAAGATGTGCTTTTCAGCGTCCGCTTTAGAGAAATCAGACTCTCAGATTCGATTTTTCAGCGGCGGCAAGCGACCCAAAGCAGGCACTCAGAACTAGAGTAGCAAGGACCGCTACGTGCCCAGAGCTGTCATTTGTTCACCAAAATTTATCACCTGTATTGCGATGGTCTTTGACAACACGATATAGTTCAAAAGTTAATTTATTCAGGAAATAATGCGCCCGATGGCTGCTCCGCAAGAGGCTCTACTCTTATACTTGGCTGGCTAGTAACCCTGGGTTTTCCCCACCACATCCAAACAGTTTTTAATATCCCGTCACCGACATTTACCATTCGATGAACTGCATTAGGCTTGGCATAAATAGCCGTCCCAGGTGTGGCTCTGAATGTTTTGCCATCGACAGTCCATTCTGCTTCACCGCTGATCACGTAGTATATTTCTGGTGATGGGTGTTTGTGTCCAACATATATAGCCCCGGGTGCCCATTCTGCCTCACCAAAATAAACATTCTGACCTTGAACAGGTGCATATTCGTCACCTATCAGCGTTTTGAACCTAAATGCTTTCGCAAACTCCGGACCATAACTAGTATAAGTTGTTCTCCACTTCACTTCGCTAGCGTTTACATGCGGTCCACCGGCAAGACTGGCATTAAAAAAAAGGTTATCGTCAATAACAAAAATGTAGCAATAGATGGGAGTTTTGTTTTCATTTCTATGTACCTCTACGGCGTTAGTTTAATACAATGGACGTCATCAGGAGAATAATGCTACGTACTTTGTTGTCCGCATTGAGTATGTTTCCGCCCCCTAAGCCCTGGTAGTTGAGTGTCCGCTACCCGGAAAAACGCCCTCGTCATCAAGTAGGTATAATGCTGCTACAAAATTAAAAAATCGGGAATCGAAAATGCTTGGCAATAAAGTCATAGAGTATACCGACGAGTTTATTACTAAGTTACAGATTGCATTTGGTAAAGGATTCCTGTCCCCTGGAGGAATAGACGAAGTAGCCAAGATTGTTGAAAATATTGACCTAAGTGGTAAGGAGGTACTCGATCTAGGTGTGGGTATTGGGGGTCCAGCCTGTCTTCTTGTATCCAATCACGGAGCTGGAAAAGTTACTGGCATAGATGTTGAGGAAACTGTGCTCAAGGAAGCACAAGCAACTGTATCTTCCCAAAATCTACAAATGCAGATTGATCTGCAACTTGTTAAACCTGGTCCGCTACCTTTTGATGACGCAACCTTTGACATTGTATTCAGTATGGATTCAATATTTCATATCGCGGACAAACAAGCACTTTTCAATGAAGTTTATCGTGTGCTCAGACCTGGTGGATGGGTGGTTATAAGTGACTTGTATTGCAGTGAAGAGCCGTTCACTGAGGAGATGTCAAACTGGGTGGAGAGAACAGGTTTAAGTTTCACGATGACACCGATTCAAAATGACGGTTCATTACTTGGAGAGTTGGGATTTTCGGATACCGCTCTACTGGATCGAAACGAATGGTTCGCAGATTTCTCGGAGAAACTGGTTAGTCAAATGGGAGGCCCAGGCTATAGTTATATGGTTGCCACACTGGGACCGGAAGATGCAGATGAATGGTTATCACGAGCAAAGCTGAGGGCCGTCGTATCGGCTCAAGGCCAGCTTCGCCCAGGCCATATTCGAGGTCGAAAACCTGCCTGATTCTCAACTAACTAAACGACCAGTTTGAATAAAAATTAGATACTCTAAAATTAAACTGGGGGTGACTAATCGAGATTAAATAATTTTTTGATAGAGTATTTCGGGAGGGGTATTTCACTTGGTTCAGTATCAAAACATTGGCGAACAATTTCATTCCGAATTTTCTGCCGACGACGTTCAGCCCGATTTTTGCCGACCACGCAACTGACCACCTGGGTAAAATCAGTAATCAAGCTACTGTCGGTAGCATCAGTTATTTCAGTTCTTCCCATCCCCGGTAATGTTATTTCATCGCTCATCTATAGTGATTTTGCCGAAATTGAATCACATAACTAGAGTGTCAATTTCAATACAAGGCATCCGAATTTTTACAAGGTTAAGGATAACAAGCCGTAAAACCAGCTACATCACCTGTTTGGGTTAAATTTTTGAGATTCTTAGTTGTCGTCTTGGAACCGTTTTCTGTTGTTACTTGCAGCGAAATCAAGGCCCGCAATTGGCCGTTATCGGAAGTTCGAAATCTTAAAAAGCATGTCCGTTGACCTCAAACATTTCACCTACAGCTCCGCAACTCACGCATTTCGTGCGATACGGGTATAGTATGTTGTGCTCAGCCAAATTTTTATTGGAAAATTTTCAGGTTTTAAAATGAATATCAAATCGCAGCCCAAAAAAATTCAAGGCTTTGTCGAAAAGGGTAACTATCATGCAGCCTATAATATTGCGCTTTCTGGTTTAAATGCTTGTCGTCGGGAGAATGATCAGGCGGGGATCGATCTGTTTATCGACATCATTAGGGGTATCGTCGATTCGCTAGCGAAAGAGTTTGGCAGTCAGTCGTCTTGATGCATCTTATCGGTAATATCATGGCCTCGCATTTCGAACCTTCCAGGGTCAGTTTCCACACCAGGTTTCAGCCGGCGTCGAGGTAGGGCCCACCGAGCAGTAAAACCGCCATGCCGACGCTCGTCGCCAGCACGACGTTGTTGGTGCGCCACATGATAAATACCACGCAAGTCATCGCTACGATTTCGCTAATGCTACCCTGTCTGACCGCGGGCGCCAGAATTGCCATGAAGGCACATCCGGGCAGCGCCTCGAGAACCGGTTGTATCCCCCGAATATGGCGCAGCTGCAGGCCGATGAAATAACCGGTAACTCGAGTCAGGTATACGATCAGCGCCATCACTGCGATCGCGCTGAATGTGGCGTTGGCTTCAACCATAGGAGCGGCGCACCTGTACTATCGCAACGATCATGCCGCTAACCACCGAGCCCAGTAATATCAGGTAGTCGGCCGTACCGAGTTCAAACAGAATTAGTGCAGCAATACCTGCCACGATCCATGGTGTCGGTGGTGATTTAGAGCCCTTGAAAAACAGCATCATCATGGTAGCCATTACCAGTGGACCGGCGAAATCGACCGCGCCCAAATCCAGGGTTGCAAACAGGTGGGCCGCGTTCAATCCCAGGAAAGTAGAACATAGCCAGCTTGTCATCATCGATACGCCGTAGCCGGTGACATAGCCTAGGCGGTCGACGTCATCCTCCATGCGAAAACTGTTGACGACGCCGGGATCATTGAGCAGGAACAACCAAACCACTCGCCGTTGCAGGCTATGTCCATCGAAATGATGCGTCATCGCCATGCCAAGCAGCAAATTACGCGAGCTAACCAGGGCTACCGATAACGCAATCGTGCCCAGCGGCAAGGGCGCTTGCCAGAATTGTAGCGCCGCGAATTGACCCGAGGCGGTAAATACCGAGGCGCTCATTAGCATGGCGTGCCAGTTTTCGATACCGATGGCAGCGGCGGCAATGCCGAACATCACACCAAACAGGAAGGTCGAAATGAAATAATCTCCCGAGGTGCGAACACCTAGCAGTGCGCTTTGCCAGGTAGACATCAGTCGGCGCGCGCCAGGATTCGGGCGCCGGAAAGCAGGGTAAACGCAACGCCTACGCTGTTGCGCGACATCAGGTTTGATGTTGTGGCCTGGCTGCTCAAATTGGGAGTCCCGGTGTACTTGACTGATTTTTTTCAGTCGCGACGATACCACAGTCGTTGCGAAAGTCCGTGCACTTATTTTGCACGGTTCAAGGGCTCAAATCCGATATACTTTGGGGTCGGAAATAGAACTCAAACCGCGGAGAACAGAGGATGAACAAATACGCCATCAATGATGTGCCTGACACGCTCGAGCCCTGGCCGTTCGACGACCCGGCGTCAGATTACAAAATCCTGCGCGGTGATCCACGCGCTTCGGGTCGCCTCGATCACGGGAGTAATAAGGGTCAGCATCGCCTGGGAATTTGGGCCTGCACCGAGGGCGCGTTTGAATGCACCGAGCTTGGCGATGAGTTGCAGACTATAATTCGTGGTCGGCTGACCGTGACCAGGGTAGGCGGTGAATCGATTGAATGCGGACCGGGAGACAGCATTTTTACGTACAAGGGAGAACGGGTTATCTGGGATATCAAGGAAGACGTGACCAAGGTGTTTTTTACCGATCTAACCTGACAATAATGTAAAATCAAAGCTCATGATTCGATTTACCCGATAATGTCTGGATTTCATAAGTTTAACTGGATCATATTCGTAATCGCGATAATGGTCGGTTGTGCGAGCAAGCCACCCGCGGCAATCAGCAAGATACCGTCCGAAAACCCATCACTGACAAGAGTGCGGTTGGACATTGATAATTTTATTGGTTCAGAAGTACGTTGGGGCGGAGTCATAAGCAAGGTGGAAAATAAGGCGAATGAGACATGGGTAGAGTTGGTTCGGCAAAAGCTGCGTGAAAATGGCAAACCAAGGACTAATGGCAAGAGTGATGGGCGATTTATTGCAAGCTTCGAAGGTTTTGTCGACCCGGTGGTATACGAGGTTGGCCGTCTATTAACCGTGGTTGGGACAATTGAAAGAAAGACCCAGCGGCCTATCGGTGAGTACGACTATCTGTTCCCGATTGTCTCGGTAGAGGGCTCTTATTTATGGAAAGTCCAGTCCCAGGTTAGTGATCAGTATTACCCGTCACCCTACTCGTATTACGATCTCCGGTTTCACTATGGGCACCCTTATCACCACCATCATTCACGATATCACTGATCGACTACATTGCTGCGTACCCGGTATAGATTTATTCTTCTAGTTGCTCCCATCCTATCCAGGTGTCTGAAATACCCAGTTTACCAACCATCGAGCTGGAGAATTCGTTCGCTGATTGCCGGGATTTAAATCCCGAGACGGCGATACGATAGCGTAGAGAGGAATCCTTTCCGTTTACGATGATTTCAGACTCATGGCCTGCAGTTTGAAATCTTTTGTTAACCGCGTTAGCGACATCTTCGTCGCGGGTTGAAAACAAATAAACCGTGTAAATGTAATTCGACTCATTTTCATTCGTCGTTGGCTGAGATTCCTCTGTTACAATTTCCTCGACAACGGCGACGTCAGCTTCCACGGTCTCGGGAGTATCGACCGATTGTCGCTCCTTTCCTATCCAGGTGCCCGAAATACCCAGCCTACCAACCACAGAGCTGGAAAATTCTTGCGCAGATTGCCGGGATTTAAATCCTGAGACGGCAATGCGATAGCTTTTAGAGGAATCTTTTCCGTTTACAATAATTTCAGACTCATGGCCTGCTGCCTGGAATCTTTTATTGACCTCGTTAGCGACATCTTCGTCGCGGGTCGAAAACAAGTAAACCGTGTAAATGTAATTCGGCGCATTTTCAATAGGCGTTGGTTGAGATTCCTCTGTTGCAATTTCCTCGATAACGGCAATGTCACCTTCCACGGTCTCGGGAGTTTCGACCGATTCGACTGCCTCGATAATTTCGACCGGGTTTACTGTGTCAATATTCGTCTCGGTAATAAACGAGATATCGCTTTCAGGTGTTATTGACGCACTTGCGCCTGGTTTAAGTAACTCATATGAACCGTCGTCATCGATGCGCAATTCCGTGCCGGATTCGCTAAGGATAATCATACTCGGGTCAATGGAATGGGTAATCTGAACACTGCCATCACGCAGATCGATAGATGACAAACCATCTTCTCGCAACATGCAAATATGACTGTGATGATGGACCGTAGTAACGATTGTATTGCCAATGCTAAGTTCAAGTATATTTTGTGCATTTGGTGCTGGTTTGTAATTGACACAAATCTTACCCTTGTGGACGAATAGCTTTAATTGATTGTCGGGAGTAGCCAAACCGGTTTTGCTTTTTGCCAGTAATCTGATTTCAGAGTTCGAATAAAGGCGCAAGATAGTGCTTGACCAAAGCTGCATCTCGACCCGTCCGGATTCGTTGGTACTAACATGGTCCCCAATTTTTAAATCGCTGTTGGTTGTCAGCTTGGTTTTGTTATTGTCCTGTTCTACCCATGCTGTTGATTGTAAAGCGGTAACCCTGGCACTAGCGGACGCATCTGCCGGAGAGAAGCAGACGATGCAACAAAGTGCAACGAGACCAGGGGTTGTCTTTTGCATACGCGGAAGTTCGGATTTTAGAGATGATTTTTATATCATACTTACTATCGTAAACATAAGATATTCGCTGCCGCCCAAAATTTATCGCCTCCACAGAAAGGATTATTTCCGAGCTCCAAGGGAACTGCAGCAGCAATAGGCTATCAGTTCAAAAAAAGAGCGGCGCAATTCAAAGCGCCGCTCCAGGTGAATAGAAAATGTTTTGAACCTGGTTACTGCATGACCTTCGTCCAGACCTTGTCGATCAGGGACTGGGCCTTGGGCGAGCAGGTAGGGGCAAAATACACTTTTAAATCGGACGGGGGATTAATCTCCGGCGCAGATTTCAGCTCATCCGAATAGTACGCAGCAGTACCCTTGACGATGTGACGTCCACTGGCTAATTTTACTTCTGACACACTCCCCTCGGCTTTCTATAATTATCGATGTTTGTGATCACACCGTTGCCGTATTATTAAACCTCAGATCGAAATTAATGGAAAGCATTGATTATTTATCATTTGAATCAAGAAACCTGATTCAAACGAACGCGGTATCAGGCGGTGCCTCCTTATAGTAGGGCAGTGGGGGCGAGTCGGTGCTGGTGCAGTTGCTGATAGTGCGGTAGCACGATGTCGTAAATCTCCCTGACACGATCCGGCGCCTCGGAAATATCGATGTATTGCCTGGGCTGTGCCTTCAAACCGTCCGAGTCGCGCAGATTCGCGTGCCACGAACCGTCGTCATACCAGCTTACCTCGTCGCGTTGGCCGGGTTCCCAACTAAGCGCTTCCTCGATGTACGGAATGCCGACCGCGTTGCAGTAGGCTTCGACGATACCTTGCGGATTTTCGAGCAGATCATCGCTGTCTATCACCGGCGGCGTTTTGCCAAGCTTGTCGGTAAGCCGATCGAACAGCGCGCGTTGCTCGACAAAGGCAATCTCCTTCAACACGAAGTCGGGCCAGTGCTTGTACATCGAGGTGGCGACCTTGGCCGGGTCTCGGATCAGAAAGCTGTGATTGAAGTGATCGAGAAATTCTTTGCTCCACAAGTGTTCGATGTAGTGCGGGAAGTCCTTCGAGAAAGCTGGACCTTTCTCGGCGGCCGATTTCAATCCCTGCCAGACGCTGTCGAAAGTGAGCCCCTGCGTACGCGGTGTGTCCGGTTTGATGCGCGGCCAACGCGCTTCTTCGCCCTGGTACCAGGCTTCGCCGAAGGGTTCGTGGAAGCAGGTCATGTCGCCGCGCATGCGCATCATCCATTCGAATGCGGTCGAGGTAGAACGCGGCGTGGCCCAGAGTACCAGTATCTTGTGCATCGACAGGGATCCTATTGCAGGGAGGAAAGTATTTGCCCGTGGCTGCCAATCGGGGCCGTGCCGAGCGATTTGTAGATGCGCCAGTAAAGCGCAGTATCCGATGACACGATCGGTTTGCCGATCGCGGCTTCAAGATCACGATCAAGTGAGACAATGCGTTGTGGCAGGCCATCGGCGCGTCGGAAGTTGGGCATGCCGTTGACCACAATCGCGTCGACGTCGGGCGCCTGTTCGGCGACATATTCCATCGACTTTTGCGCCAGATCGCCATCGAAGATCCAGACGCAGTCGTTACATTCCTGTTGGGTTTCGAAGAATCCCATATCGGTGAAGTTTGCGTAATACACGAGGTCGAATCCGGCTTCCTTCAAAAAGCGCGCGTAGCCATCACGCCAGTCGGGCCAGTAGTAAACCGAGTTTAGAGCGATTCTTTCAGCACCCATATCGCGAAGTGCTTCGACCACGCAGTATCCTGCCATGTGAAACCGGGTTTCGTAGGTATCGCCGATGCGATTACAGATATCGTTGATTTCATCGGGCGTAGTGCCCTGGCAATGCACCCAGTTGGTTCCGACCTGGCCACAGACATCGACGCCGTTGTTTGACATGCAGTGCACGAATTCTTCGAGCAGGTGAAAATTGTCGACGCGTTGTGTCAATTCATGCCCGTATTCCGGGACGTGCAGCATACGCCCGTGGGCCCCGACATTGTCGGCGCTGATGCGCAGAAAATCACTCGGCGCTGCATCAAAATCATGCGGTGGCGAGGTAAACCCCACCTGGTAAGTGAACAGCTTGTTCTTTTGAATGTTCCAACGTTCCGGTTTCATGGCGTATGCCCCGTGATCTCTCAACCGGATGGTTTATATCCTCGGGTCGCGATCAGGGCAAGTCATTTTGTCCGGGAACAAAAAAAGCCAGGCTGGTTAGCCTGGCTTTTAATCAGAATTGAATTACCGAGTAGCTCGGTAATTCAACTAGATAGGAGTGATATTCTCAGCTTGAGGACCTTTCTGGCCGTCGGTGACTGTGAATTCAACTGCCTGTCCTTCAGTCAGGGTCTTGAAGCCTGTGCCCTGAATTGCGCTGAAATGTGCGAATACGTCGGGGCCTGATTCACGCTCAATAAAACCAAATCCTTTAGCTTCGTTGAACCATTTTACTTTACCGGTTGTCTTGTCAGACATAATGTGTACCTATTTAAATATAATAATAAAAAACCTTTGTGCAAGGCGATGTCGCCGGAAACCAGGCTATAACTTTATTGACTACAGAACGAGAAAACACGGAATTACTTTCGAAGAGAGGGAATAAATTTTAGACATAGATTCAAGCAGAACTGGAATATATACGCAAATCGAGCAATGTCAACCGGTTTACGGGCCTAATTCGGTGATTTTTTATTTGCTGTAGTCGCGTTCTACCAGTGCAATGCGCGTCATATAGTTCGAATACCATTTATCCATACCTATTTTTTGCGCCTCGAGGTGTTCCGCATGAGCCTTCCATTTTTTAATCGACTCGAGATCGGACCAGTAAGAAATCGTGATACCCAAATCTTCGCGCGCCAATTCGACTCCGAGAAAACCGGGTTGCAGTGCTGCCAACTCGACCATGCGTGCGGCGGTTGCGGCATAGCCTTCGATATCGTCATTGCGAAGCGATGTAAATATTACCGCGTAATAGGGTGGCTCTGGGGTGTTGGCGATCAGGCTCATGATTGTTCCGATGGGTAAGGGTTTAACAGTCCAGTAATTCGGCCAGGTGTACGATGCTGGTCGCGTGTAGCGTATTCACAGACCAGGGTGAGACATTCTTGGGCTCATCGTGGCCATATTCGAACGGGCGTTCGATGTAAGCGGTTTCGAGCCCGCAGGAACGAGCGGCTTCGAGATCACTGTGGTGGGCAGCGGCGAGCATGACCTGGGTCGGTTCGGTGGCGAAGGTGCGTACCACGCCGTGGTAGGTGTCAGGATGCGGCTTGTACTTGTTAAAACTCTCAGCGCTTAAAATGCAATCCCAGGGAATACCGGCATGCTTGGCCATCTCGGTCAGCAGGCCGATATTACCATTGGACAGCGAGCAAATGATGAAGCGCGATTTCAGGCGCGTAAGCCCCTCAACCGAATCGGCCCAGGGGTCGAGCCGGTGCCATACCAGGTTCAGGTGTTGGCGTTCCAGCTCGGGCAATGAATCGAGCCCAAAATCACTCAATACTTTATCGAGAATACGGCGATGCAAATCATCCAGGATTACCCATTCGCCGCTATCCATGACTTCACCCATCGCAGGCTTGTAACCAGCACGCCAGGCGAGCGCAAATTCGCCGGGATCCACACCCAGGTTCATGTCGGCTACCTCGCGTGAAACCGAACCGTGCCAGTCGACCACGGTGCCGAATACATCGAAGGCGATGACTTTGACCCTCGCTGCAATATCACTCATAACTATCTACCTCAGTTTTCTTTCCGCGATAAACTCGATTTCGGCAATGATTACCGCTTGTGCCGGGACCTTGCCGGGTATGCCGGAATCCCCGTAAGCCAGGTGTGGCGAAATTCTTAATTTACGCGTACCACCGATGCACATACCTTCTATTCCCTGGAATAATCCTGCAAACAGATTTTCCCGATCGATACGCAAATCGGTGTACAGCGTTTCGCCATCGTCCTCAAGTCGGGCGCGATCGATCATGCCCCAGGGATGCTCCCAGCGAATCGGTTCGCCTTTATTCAACCACATTTTCAAACGTATCTGATAAATATGCTGTCGTTCTACCGGCGCGCCCTGACCCGGCGTGTCCGCAATAACCTTTATCCCGGAGCGCTGCATCGATCGGCTAACCGAAACTCGAGATCTGACGCAGATCGCCAGCCTGCCACAAGTAGTAGACTACGAGGCTTTGATCAGTGGTGCGAAAACCATGCGGTGTATTCGACTCGACATAAACTACATCGCCGGTGCTGCGCCTGGATTCCTCGGCTTCGCCGATTTTAAATTTGGCTGACCCGGCAAGGACAATGTATATTTCCTCGGCCTGGTGCTGATGGCGGGGGTATACAATTTCCGGCCCCCAAATGCCGATGCCGGCGCGAATGCGGTTGCTGACGAAGGGACCTTGCATGCCGATAGTTTCGGCAAAGGCATAACCTTCGAGCATTGCATCCGGCACCACGGCATCCTCTTTTATATAGCTTTGTTCCCAGTGCAGGCGGTTTTTATGCTGCTCGAAAGTTTCCACCAGAGCTCGGGTCTGCTGGTCGGTATTGGCGATAGCTTCACCGAGAAAATCTGCTGCGGGCAGGTAGGTTTGAGCAACCGCGATCCATTCATCGCCCCAGTCCCGCATCGATTGCTTGAACCTCTCGACACTCGGGTGCGGATGCGCAAGCGCAAACTCGCGCACCTCATCCAGCAGTTCCAGATCTTCAATTTGCACACTCATATCCACTCCTGCGTTTTAAGCAACAGCGCCAGGCCGACTGCTATCATAACGCAGGCTGCGAGAGTATTAATTCCACGAATGGCACGCGTGTTTTTGAAGACCAGGCTGGCACGATCGGCCAGGCAGGCATAAACCAGTTTGGCACCACCAACGCCGACAATTGCGATAATCATAGTGATTAACGCATAACCCGGTTTAGCTTTTAGTCGAGTCGGGTCATATCCTGGCCGCAGCACATCGGGGATTTGATCATGCCATGCCCGTCGGGACATTTTGATACCTGTATTTCGTCGCCGCCATCGGTAGTAATGCTGCCGTGGTCAAGTTCCTTGTCACAGGTACCACAAGTCATCGTGCCGATCGACATGCCACAGGCTTCACATTTGTAGACCGCCATTGTTCATTCCTCCATATTTTTGAGTGTCAGAGTTTACCAGTTCATACGATCGATTACCGCTGTTACCCGGATAATTTGGCAGCAAGCATCCGAGTCAATTCGGCTGCCGGTATTTCACGACACCCACTTGCGTTTTGCCCTGACCATAGCGGAGAAAAATCACCCGACCCCTGGGTCTCGGCTGCACTGCGCAACGGACCGATTGCGGTTGCTGCCAGCGGAAACGGCGGTACCTCGCCAATCGGTCCGAGTTCTCGCATGACGCGGTTGACGATGGAACGTGCTGGTCGGCCGGAGAAGCGGTTGGTAAGTGCGGTATGCACTGCATCCGGATCCTTTAACGCGGCCCGATGCACCGGGGTGGTGGTGGCTTCGTCGCATAATAGAAACGCCGTACCTACCTGCGCTACTGAAGCGCCGAGGCTGATGGCTGCGGCGACTCCGTCAGCGTCGGCGATGCCACCTGCGGCGATTACCGGAAGCTTTACTGCTTTTATTATCTGCGGCAGTAACGCGAAGATACCAACCTGGCTGGTGATATCGTCACTCAAGAACATACCGTGATGCCCACCTGCCTCGACCCCCTGTGCGATGATCGCATCAACGCCCTGCCGTTCGAGCCATTTAGCCTCTGCAACCGTGGTCGCGCTACATAATATTTTAGCGTTAGTAGCCTTGACTCCACTGAGCAGTTCCGCCTCGGGTAAGCCGAAATGAAAACTGACAACCGGCGGTTTGAATTCCTTTAAGACTTCAAGCGCCGCGGCGCTGAAGGGATCACGTCGTACGCCTTCCGGAATTGTATCGACCTCAATCCCGTATTCCTTGTAGTAAGGCGCCAGGGCCGCGCGCCATCCGGCTTCTCGTTTGTCATCCACAGTGGGTGGAGTGTGACAAAAGAAATTGACGTTATAAGGTTTGTCGCAACTAGCCTTGATGGTCGCAAGTTCGGCGCCTATTTGTTCGAGGCTCAACATTGCGCAGGGCAAGGATCCGAGCCCGCCAGCGTTTGATACCGCGATCGCCAGAGCGCTGCCCTGAACACCCGCCATCGGCGCCTGAATAATTGGTAATTCGAGGTTTAGTATTTCTTGAAATGAAGTAGTCATTGACAGGGTCCCCGGGTCAGCTATCCCGTGTGATTATTTTATCAAGTTGGTCGGCAAAAGTTTTGCGGTCACTATGGTTTAAGGGTGCCTGGCCACCCGAATCGATGCCACTGGCGCGTAACGATTCCATCAAATCCCGCATTGTCAGCCGTGCCTTGATGTTATCGACGGTAAACAGCTCGCCACGCGGGCTCAGCGCCTGACACTGGTTTTCAATGATTTCCGCGGCGAGGGGAATGTCGCTGGTTACAACCAGGTCGCCAGCCGCGAGTCGCTTGACAATTTCATTGTCCGCCACATCGAATCCCGACGTTACTCTGAGAAAGTTGATGTTCCGTGATGGAGGTACCCGGATCTCATGGTTGGCTATCAAGGTAAGTGCTATCCCGGTGCGTTCTGCGGCTCGAAACAGAATTTCCTTGATCGGGTTGGGGCAGGCGTCGGCATCGACCCAGATTCTCATGTTAACCTCAACTATTTGATCCTGGGGCTATCACGCCCTGCCTCGTATTGGGGCAAGTCATCCTCTGGAAGTGCCCAGTTTGCACCAGAAGCGACATAAATATGGGCGTCGGGGTGCACGGGAACTTCATCGTCAAAGCAACCGAGCGCAATTTCGACTAAATCCGGATCCTCGTTGGGGCTGGCAAACGTCAGGCTCGATCCACAGTTTGAGCAGAACGATCGTGTGGTACCGTTGTCCGCGGTATAGCCCTGGATTAAATTCTCCCCTGAAATCCAGCGGAAGTGGTTGCGTCGGGCTTCGGCGATGGTTGCAAAAGCAGCGCCATGAAATTTACGGCACATTGAGCAATGGCAATTACCGGTCCGTGGTTCGAATTCATCAACTTCGAATCGAATTGCAGCGCATAGGCAACTGCCTCGGTATGGTCCTGACATCAAATTTTCCTCATGGGTTTCAATGCTCCGCGTTCTCGATCGATCCGAGGTAGAGTTGTGTATCGTACTCGAAATCGATCATGCCGTTTACTGCATATTGATCAAACAGTGCGACCAACTCGGTGACCAGTGGAATATATTGCGGCGAATTTTCTGCGGGACAGTAGGAAGATGATTTCAGCCTGCCGATTACCCCTGAAAAATCGAGCTGTTGACTGTTGTTGAAGTGCAATTCCTCCATACTTCCGAGGGCAAAAAAATCTGCAATGTCGTCTTCATTCAGGTTCATATGATTAACTTTATTATATTCGGGTGCATATTCTTTGAGGATAGCATCGTAGGTCTGCTGAAAGGGCTGGCTGACTTTGCGTTTGTTCCAGATTAGCGCAAGCTTGCCGTCGCATTTGAGAATGCGTTTGAACTCCGCCTTTGTGGCTTCGTTATTAAACCAGTGAAACGCCTGTGCAGCAGTTACCAGATCGATCGAGCTGTCCGCGAGACCGGTACGCTCAGCCGGCGCATCGATACTGTTGAATTGTTGATAATCTGAAAGTAGCACTTCGGCGGCCTGTCGCATGTTGGCGTTGGGTTCAACGGCAAACACCTGGCAATTTTGCTCCAGCAGTAAGCGGGTGAATATACCGGTGCCCGAACCCACGTCCGCGACCATGGTGCCTGCACCAAGTCCGGCATTTTCTAACATGGCGGCTACCAGCGCAGCAGGATAACCGGGCCGAAACTTTAAATAGGCTTCGACGCGATCCGAGAACCTTTGGGTTGAGTCAGTCATATTGATGGTAGTTAGGGTCCTGAGGGTTATGGTCGGCGTTTAACTGCGCTCAATTTCAGTCAACATTTGTCGGGCTAACTGTTCCATGCGTTCCAGCCCGACATCGGCCTTTTGCAAAAACTCGCTATCGAATCGATCGGGGTCGGCCCAATATCGGCCCTTGATGTCACAGCGCTTGGCGAGCTTCGATAAGCCAAGATCGGTTAACCTGAATCCCAGCTCGGTCCACATTTCAGAGAGTTTTGCTTCCTGCGCATGATCTTGATTGAGCGTATCGTTCAACAGCCGCACGTATGCTTGCGTATGCCTGGCAACGATCACTACGGCGCGTAATGCTTCGGTCGACTGACGTTGGCGCGCGTTGCTTGCGCGATTGAGATTAGTTAGCCACTGCTTAAGGTGCTTGACTAACTCCCACAGGCTGATATCGGTTATTACCGTCACTTCAGATCCATACGTCATTTTCGGCGGTCAGTTCCCCGCCCTTGTCGCCGGTATTGAGCACACCGCGCGGCTCGATCAGTAGTAACTTCGTTTCGTTTTCAGCATAGGGTTTGTGCTCTACCCCCTTTGGTACTACGTACATTTCTCCCTTGTTTAGTTCGATCTGGCCATCACGAAAGTCGATTCGCAACCTGCCGTCTAGCACGATGAAGGTTTCGTCGGTATCTGCGTGGTCGTGCCAGACGAAGTCACCCAGGAGCTTGACAATCTTGAACTGATAATCGTTCATTTCAGCGATGACCCTGGGACTCCAATGCTCATCGAGCAGGCCGAGTTTCTGGTCGAAGTTTAACGCTTTATATTTCATCGGCATTCCGGTTTTTAAAGACTGAGTTGATGGGTATTTCCGAATCTATCAAACTTGAGACTATGTATCATGCTCGAGATTGATATAACTGCCCTGCTGGAAGGGTGGGGTACAAACCGCGTAGAACACAAGATCACCTTGACCCGTATTGGTAATTCGTTGCCGGACGGCAGCCGGAATGCGTACCACGTCGCCCGGCAAAACATCGGTTGGTTCCTGTTATCGATTTCTACCCGTCCTTGTCCGGAAACGATTATATAGCGTTCCGAGATGCGATACAGCTTGTGCCATGTCTTGATGACGCCGGGTTCAACCCTGGCGCGTGCAATTGAAACCAGCTCATCGCCCGAATCATTTG
>CAXMNA010000184.1:0-23291 GCA_964194715.1 uncultured Gammaproteobacteria bacterium | reverse complement strand
GTTTTTGGCCAGCTCCTCCTCGCGTGCGACTGGGTCTTCCTGTGCCGGTGCCTGCTCCTGTGCGCCGCACGCGGAAATACTGGCCAATAGCAAAAAAGTAATGAACCTGATTACGATTACCGACAGTGTATTCTTGAAAATTCCGGAATTCCGGGGACAGTATACCTAATCCATATTGCGCCTGTCGCACCTGTTGCCGTTCGAGTCACAACTCCAGGCAAAATCACCGCTGGATTTATCAAACTCGACCTAAGGTAAAAGCCGAGTCAGCGCCAGAATCTAATCACCACGAGAACACCATACCCAGGGCCAGGGTTTCGGTATCAAATCCCGTTGATTCTTCCGTACGAGATTTAACATAGGAAATTTTAATGCCGGATTGACGTGTTATCGGGTAACTGTAGCCAAGCGCCCAGCCAGTATTCTGATTTCGATTATCCTTGTCGTCACCGTCGACGGTATTTTCTCCACCGTAGTTATAACCCAGACTCAAACTTAACCATTCTCCGGGGCCCAGGCTGCGAATAAAATGAGCCTGGGTAAACAGCAACGGCTTTTGTTCAAGTTTTTTGCCGTTGAAAAAATCGTCATTGTCGGTATAGAAAGCCACCTCGGCCGTCACTTCAGTGGTCCACTTGTCACGGGTATGAACGACACCGATCTGGGGTCGAAAAGCATACCGGTTTTGCCCCAGGTTGATTAGCTTATCGTCCATGTAATCACCGGTCGGCAAACGCACCACCAATCCCGCACCGACGATGGTTTCGTCCCGGGTCTTTGCCCGGTAAGCACCAAACTCCTTGCCTCGAAGAGGGGGCGCGCCGTACAGGTTAACTGCAAAGCGGACAAAGGTATCTGACCAGCCGCTTCTTTTAATGGCTGCGGGTGCTCCATCTACCAGTCCTTTCCATCTGCCTTTCTGGTAGGCCTGGGTGATGTCGATACGGGCCGATTTATCCAAAAACTGGAATGCGTATATATATCTAGCCGCGACTGTATCCAGTTTCATTTCAACGTCTTCGAGTAACAGCGCGGGATTCACACTAATATCGGCTTCGGTATAGGCGTAGGCACCCCCGGCAAAACTGCTCCCAAGGGGAATATGGTTCCATTTGCGGGCTTCCAGATCCAGCGCAAAACAGGGGAGCGCAAACCCGAAAGCAATCAGGAAAAACAGTATGCGACCTGGGTACCTATGTGAACGATTCATAATGCCTTCCCCGGCGTTCGAGGGTCTCGCGAAAGTCCCTATAATCAGGGCTCGGAATGAATGGGGACAGTATACCTATTCCCTGTAATCTGGGGTGGCCGGTAAAAAGGTATACTGTCCCCGGAATAACGGGGTCGCGTTTAAAATCCACTCACCCGTTCGATGAGCCAGAAAGCGGCCAGACCGCCAATACCGTAGGCCGGTAATTGCCTGATCCAGGCTGGCCATTCTTTGCGTATCCTGTACAGAAACTCGATCAATATCAGGATAACCGCGATGAATACTAGCTGACCCAGTTCCACACCCACGTTGAACATTAACAGGGCCAGCGGGATTTCATTATGCGGCAAGCCCACCTCCGCCAGCGCGCCGGCGAAACCAAAACCATGCAGCAAACCGAAAACAAAAGCCACAATCCAGGGGTAGCGGGCAGTCAGGCTCGTATATCCTCGATTGATCTTTACCAGTTCACTGGCGAGAAACAGGATCGACAGTGCAATCGTAGCCTCGATCGGTGGTCCCGGAAGCCACAGCAACCCAAGCGTCGCGAGGGCCAGTGTAATGCTGTGGGCGAGAGTGAAAGAGGTTACGGTCAGCAACAGGCGGCGCCAACCACTGACAATCAACAACAGCGCGAGTACGAAGCTGAGGTGATCGTATCCGGAAAGGATATGATCGATACCGAGCACGGTGAAGTCACCGGCCACCTGCCAGGTCGAGCGCTGTCCCTCGATCTTGAACCAGGGCTGACCGGGACGTGCAATTGCCGTTGCCTGGACCCCGTTCAGCCAGGAAATGCGGATAAAGACGTCGGTAATGGTCGCCTCGAGCCCGGCGAATCGAATAACTGCACCGTCGATGGCTCCACCTGGCACCGTAACAACGTACCGATACAGATGCGAATCCGACAGGCGTCGGGTTGTAGGCTTGCCGATCGTTTGCCAGTCGGAAGGTAATTTCAATTGCGCCGGGTGTGGTTTGCCGTAGTAGATCGGGGCCCGCCAGATCAACTCGTAACCTTCGGAAGTCAACTGCCGAACTTCGAATGATCCCGGCTGCAGTTCATGAGCCAGCACCGGGTTAAATAAAGCCGTGCCGACAAGTAGCAACACAAGGCCCAGGTGGTACGCGTATCTCGTCATTCTGCTGGCTGAGACTCCGTGCCCGTAGCTTCAGTCACCGCAGTGGTTGCCCCGGCGCTTTCCTCGATGACGATCTCGTAGCCCTCGCGCAGTTTGCGGTAAGTGATGTCCTTGAGTTCCTGACGACGCTCGGCCATGTAATCCCGCTCAACCTGGTTGCGAATTTCCGTCAGTTCCGGAAAGCGCGCCTGCTGCTTGGCGCTCACCCTGACCAGGTGGCCACCATAAGCCGAGTAAATCGGACCGCTCCATCCGCCTGGTTCCAGCAGAACCATCTGCTGCGCAAAGGAATCGCCGAAAATACGCGTAATCTCGTGCTGGGTCACAAGCAGGTGCTCCTGTTCGATGAGCGTCCGGTCACCTTCCGTTTCAGGTGGAACGCCGTTACTCAGCCGTGCCAGTATTTTCTTCGCGTCAGTCACGAGGTCCTGGCGCTTGTCGGGGTTGAGATAAACTTGAGTAAACGAGAGCCAGGGTTGTTCCCGGAACCTCTCCGGATGGCGCTGCATGAACTCGATCAGCTGCTCGTCACCGGGGACCGCTTCGGCCGCCAGATCCTCGAGCAGAAATTCCAGCTTCTGGCGCATCCGTTGACGTAGCACCGCGTCATCCTGGTCGAGCCCCATAGCGAGGGCCTGGCGATAGTAAACTTCTTCGCGGATATGACCCTCGATCAGCGCGGCCAGCTCGATGTCGGTAGGCGGGCGCAGTCGGGTACGTTTGAACCGGGCAGCGAGCTGCTCCATCTGGCCGGCGTCGACCAGAATTCGATTCGGTGCCGCGCTACCCTCTTCCTGCCTCAGTTCGAATACCGTGAACAGCACGGCACCGATGAGCAGGAAATGGAGCAGCGGCTCTTTCCAGAGAGCCTTCAACCTACTCATCCACGTTACAACTAATTACGATTCGGGCGTATACCAGATTGGCGAAGTATAGGCGCGTTCCTGGTGGATCAAATCTACCCCTTCAGGCACCTTGGCGCCCAGTCGAACCTTGTCGTACAGCACCCAGCGCGGGGTCGGTATTTCGATGATACGGGAGTAGTAGAATGCTTTTTCTTTTGGGTCGAAATCCGGGTCTTTCCAGGCGACCAACAACTCGGAGGCACCGATGGTATTGGTCCAGTTGGCGGCTTCGAGGTCGACCGTGTTACCGACCGGTGTTTTGCAGCGGCCGTCGTTTCCAATCTTGCGGCCGTCAGAGACAGCAACGTCATAGACGCGTTCATGTAACTTGCCTTTGACGTCTTGCCAGCCCTTGACGATTTGCATGCGATCGAGATTCGCACCGATTGGATCGCGTAAAGCGTACAACATGAACGTCGGTGATTTGCCTTTAGGAGCTTTGGTTAAATCGCTACCCATGGGTACACCTTTTTCATAACCTTTAAAGGCCGGTACGCGACTGCGCAGATCATCATCGTCGAATTCCCAGCCGCCGAAGAAACGTACCCGCATACGGGGACCGGTGGTGGCATAGGTTTCCTTGCGTTTCATCGCATCGAAGATAGCCTTGCGCGTGTTCTCGGCCGCCCATACGCCCTGGTAGCCGGAGGCTACCAACATATCGCCTGTAATCTCTCCAAGCTTGGATTTGACGAAGGGGTGCGAAATCCTGGTCGCGGATGGCTCGTTGGGGACGGCTTTGCCAAAAAAGTTTTCCTCTTCAACCGCCGCCAGACCAGTATGAGCGTCTGTCGCCCCTATCATGCCGAACTTGTAGGGATTGACTCCGAACTTCTGCTCCAGCGCGAGTCCCTGTTTCAACGCTTCGCGGGCATATTCACGTTTCAGCATTTCGGGTTTCTTCAGTTCGGTGATGTCGAGATTGCCCACGTCCCAGGTACCGTAGTCTGCAAATTCGTCATCGGGCGACAGCGTGGGATGCGTCTCGCCGTCGCCTTTGATCTGGGTCACTTCGTAGAGCGGTTCCCACCTGGCGCGCAAGGTGACGTAGTTTTTATCGACCTTGCCGCCGGCATAGGTCTTCTCCAACGGGAACATCCAGCCATTGGAAAGATTGCCGTTATGGCTGATCGCCATGGCCTGGCCATTTGTCCTGGTCTCGTAATCTTCCAGCCACTGGTACAGGTCCAGCGGATCCGTCGTGCCCATCGGCGGTTGCGTGGTTAACGGAACGACCTGGCGCGCCCGATCGCCATTATCACGCAGGATCACGTTGCGGTGCAGGTTGAAACCTTTAGGCACCGACGTCCACTCGAAGCCAATCAGGGCTGTGAATCTGCCCGGATCATTGAATTGTTCAGCGGCATCGATGATTTCGTCCCACAGATTATTGAACACGGCAGAGCCAGGTGAGTAGTCTTTCAGAAGTTGCTCGGGAAGTTTCATCTGCGCGAAATGGGTGATCAGGTCGAACGCCGCTTCGCCCGCTTCCTGACCGCCCTTGGCAAAAGCTTCCGCCCATTCCTTGCCCTTAGGAACAGACAGTATATTTGGTGCGCCTTTCTGGATGTCGGCTGCAATACCCATCAGGTCGGTGTGGTCCGTGATCACCAGCCAGTCAAGTGGCCGTGAGAGCTTGAGCGGTAACCCGGTAGAAGTCACGATCTCTTCGCCTCGCGCCAGGCGGTAAGCGTCTTCGTGTCCCAGAATATTGCCGAACAGGCCGGCATCGAGCGACAGGCCGGTATGCAGGTGGGTCTCGCCCCAGTATACATTGCTCGGAAATGAGCGTTGGGCATAGGGCGAATAGGCTTTGCCCGGATACAGGGAAGACAGATTCTCGGCTGATGGCATGCCCGCATCCTGTGCGGCGGCCGGCAGTACTACTACCAGCGCCAGAATTGACGCGGTCCTAAATAGGTTTTTATTCATTGGTTTTTCTCCGTTTGTATAGCATCTTCATCATTTCCGTTCAGCCGCCTTGACTAACGCAGTGTATGCATGCCATTTGGGTCTATTAAATGATACCGCTCTCTATTATGGCATCCGAGGTCGCAATAGTATCCGACTAACTTCAGGATTGGCAATGCAAATACCAGTACCAATTGCCGAGAGAGTGAGTGCGAGTATTGAGCGTTTATAAAAAGTCATACATCACCTGTAAAATCCCACTGTGAATTTCGGGGACAGTATCAATTTAGAGCTTGAATATTGCTCCGAATATCGGGCCCTGGATTTCCACGTCATAGAGAAAATCGTCATTGTCGTAGTCAACTTCCAGATAGCGGTAACCAAACACCAGTTCGCTGGATTCGGTCAATGCGTACTGAAAGTACGCGTATACATCGAACTGATGATTGGAATCGCCCGCGATTGCGACCACGCCCCCCGCGGTAAAGGACCAGTCGTCATTTAACGGCGTCAGACTCGCGGCACCGACCATCCAGTCCAGCCAGTCATCGGCTTCGTCGACGTCGGTGGCGGCTGCGATGCCTGGTTTCAAATTCAGTTTATTGTCCGCATCCCATAATCGGAGGCCACCGAGTAAATCGACCGCGGTATCACCAATGTCGTATCGATAAGTCCCCAGTAAAGTCACTACCACTACTTCAGCCTCGTAATCCGCCCCGGAATAAAATGGCCCCGGGGTATCTACCTCGTCTGTATCGATCGACAGGTAAATGATATCGGCATAAACACCGGCTCTGCCCTTCTTGGCATCGATTGCGCCCATAAAGGCGATCTCCAGGCCGTCGAGAATGTCATCGAATTCAAGATCGATCTCGGCGGGTGGCGCGCCCGGAAGGGTAGCCACTTTTCCGGTTTCAGCCGCTGCCCACAGGTAGGGTGCAATAGTCACTTCCCATTCTTCGGCATGGAGATTAGCGGCCGGAACGAGGCTGGCCGCGAAGATCAGGCCTGTCTTAACAAGTTTTTTCAGGTTCATAGAATTTCCAATATATCTCCAATTCGCGTCCGCAACTCCAGGACACAGATACTTATACTCGTCTCAATCGATCGTCGATTATCCACCCAACGAGGCCAGTTTTCACGAGTTCCCAATTATCTGGCGTTGGCTGGCCAGCAGGGTAACTTTTTGAATTCCAGCCTGGGCTATCGGGTATTTTTGTTGCCTTCGAAGTTATCATTGCCGGTGTTAGCCGCGTCAGGCTGAGGTTTCGTTATACAGGTGCACATCTCGCTGCGGGAACGGGATCGAGATACCTTCTTCGTCAAAACGCATTTTTACGGCGCGCGTAACATCCCAGTAAACATCCCAGTAGTCGTCTTTGTTAATCCAGGGCCTGACAACAAAATTCACCGATGAATCGCCGAGTTCATGCAGTTTTACCATGGCCGGAGGTTCATCCAGCACCATTTCATGCGCAGCCAGAATTTCCTGCAGAACGCGCTCGGTCTTTGGAATATCATCGCTGTAGGAAATGCCGAACATCATATCGACGCGGCGAATGGTTTGTGCAGTGATATTCCTGATCACGTCACCCCATATTTTATTGTTGGGCACGATGATTGTCTGGTTATCCAGGGTCATTATGGTGGTATTGACCAGGCTCATGTGGCTGACCGTACCGCTGACCGTGCCCACCTCAACGAGGTCACCCACGTCGAATGGACGGTAGATCAATATCATCATGCCGGCAGCAAAATTCGACAGCGTATCCTGCAGCGCAAATCCAATTACCAAACCGATGACACCCAGCCCGGCGAGCAGTGGGCCCAGGCTGATGCCGATCTGTGACAGGGCAATCAATATCCCGAGAATAATTATCACGTTGCGCGCAACAGACACAACCATTCGGCGCAGCAATTCGGACAGTTCCAGTTGAGATTTTTCGAGCGCACGCTCCAGCAGTGGCTGGATGACGTCGGCGAGCTTGCGGAAGGCGAGAAATATTATGATCAGCAAGAATACATTGATGATCAGGTTGGGACCTTCATCAATGATCATTGTCCATAACTTGTCGCCCCAGCTCAGTAACAGGTTGGAAATAACACCGACTTCAAAGACGTCCGCGGTTATCTGCCCGGTCGAATTCAAAAGTTGCTCATGGTAGTCATTGGTGTCCAGCTTCATGGTGTCCATCATTTGCAGCACGAAATCGAAGCTGTCGGCGATTGTTTGTACGTGCCCGGTGGCGACAGCGAGTTGAGCTGCTAATTCCGCGTCGGTGGGCATTACCGCCACGCTTGCCCGCAACGCCGAGACATTGGCCATGGCATGGTCGAGTATGACCGAGAAATTGGCAGCCCGCTCGATGAAGATATCCCGGAGCAAGGCTTCCTGTTCACTCACATCGATTTCAAACTTGCGAGATACCTCGATGGATTTGAACCACAGCTCGTAGCCGTGGTTCATGGAGACCACCAGGTCGTATACTCTGGAATAGGCAGCTGCCTGTTCAGCCGCTGACTTACCTTCTTCAGGCAGTTCAATCTGCTTTCTGAAACGCTTGACCGCATCGGCTGCGAGCGCAAACTGTGAATTTAAAGCCTGAATAGCCTGCTGCCGATATTTTTCACTGGCTTTCGCCTGATCAAGATTGGCCACGCTCTCAGCAAAATCCAGATTCAGCTCAAGTATTTTCTTCAGGCTTTTTTCATAACGCAATTCATACGCGGTCCTGGTGAACCCTTCGCTTTTTCCGATACGGGCACTCAAATCCTCGAGGATTCTTTTTTGCGCTGCAATGCTATCGAGTGACGCCTGCTGTGGATCGGATTCGGCTTGTTCGGCACTGGTTTCCTGTGCCTGAACTGTCGATACGGAAGTCAGGCTGAGGAGTGAAGCACTGAAGAGAAACAGGGCGCTGATGAATAGCGTGGCGAAACGATTTATAAGCATGTGAGTGTATTCCTTTATTTTTTCTGATAACTGCGGCTATTTCGTTCAATTGTATCCGACGTCAAAATTTGTTGAAACCTGCTGGCCCCAACAACTGAAAATTTTCAGCCATTAAACAGAAATTGCCTTGTCGTGATCGTATGAGTTTATCGACGACCGCTGGTTTAACCGTCAAATCAGTCTGGTTTAACGGAGATAAAATGCATAACACCCACATCATTATCGAGGCGCAAAGACATATTTTCACCTTCTATCTTGATGTTAATGGCCTGGTTCAAGTCGGTGATAAACCGGTTGTCAATTTTTGCCGTCGCACAGGTATCGTCGACGGTGATGTCAAAGCTGGCCGTGACTTCTTCCTGATTCAGTTCATAAGATCCGCGACCTTTGTTGCAATTGGTTGTCAAATCTACGGAGTTTTCTCCTTTTGCACTGATAAAGTAGGATTGCCGCTGCTCGGGGCGTAACCAGTCACCGTCCGTATACTGCGTCCCAATCCAGTACCAGGTTTGCGCTTGCAGGTCGGCTGAATAATCCTGATCCAGGGCGCGCTTATCGCTCTGCAGGGTAAGTTCGGGCGGCCAGCTGAAACGACCCGTCTGGGTCCATAACACTTCTATGCTGAATGGTTCCGCCTCGACCCCGGTTGTTGCGAGTTGATTTAATGCCAGTTCGGTGTGCAGGGTTTCAACCGTTAGCGGTGGATTCGGGCCCAACAACTTCAGAAAGACAATACGCCGCTCTTCGTCTATCTGCACATTGTCGATAATCAATTCATTTTCTTTCAGCCAGGCCTGTAATTCTTCCGACTGGTTCGCCTGATAAGTGGCGTCGTACCAGACTTCGGTGCTGAAAAAATACAAAGGGACTGAAATTCCAAATACCAGCAGGAAAAATCCCAGGGTAAAGTTGCGGATAAATTTGGCGGAACGTTCGCGTGTTTTGGCCGGCGATATGCCGAGGTAAAGAAAGGTCAAAGTTGCCGCCAGCACCATGGCGGCAAAGTTGGTAAAAAACAGGATAAAGGCCTTCAGGGCCAGGTCATTCTGGTCGAACACCAGCAAGATGCCCGTGGAAGCCAGTGGTGGTAGCAGAGCGACCGCCATTGCCACACCGGGAATCGCATTGCTCTCCTTGTGAGTCATGGTAAAGGCGCCACCGCTACCCGCGGCAAGGGCAATCACTAAATCGAAATAAGTCGGCGTTGTGCGAGCCAATACCTGACCCGGTATGGTCACCAAGTCTGGTGATACCAGGGCAAACACCGATGCGATACCGACAGCGGCAAGCGCCATCAGGAGGGTCAATATCAGGGCCTGGTACAGGTGTTGAGTCCAGCCCAGGGTTATTGCGGCAGAGGCAATCATAACCGGTCGCATCATTGGCGCTACCAGCATCGCGCCGATTACCACGGCGGCGGAATCCGCCATCAGGCCGCAACAGGCAATAATAGTGGATACGATCAGCAGGAAAGCCATGCGCTTGTAAAACGGCAACTGGTTGTCCGTGCCCAGGACGAACAGTTCCTCAAGTACTTCACGACGCTCGACCGTAGAAATCTCGGTGCCGGCATAGCGTAATTCTTTGAACTTTTCCCACATAATTAAACTCTCGAGTAAACCGAAATAATTGTTGTATCTTTTATCTTCTCAAGGCGTGTACCAGATTGGCGAGGTGTAGGCGCGCTCCTGGCCCTTCATCTGCACCGTGTCAGGCATCTTGACTCCAAAAGCCTTCGAGTCGTAGGCCTGCCAGGTAGGCGTCGGGATCTCAAGTACGCGAGCGTAGTAGACGGCGCGTTGCTTTGGATGAAACTCGGGATCCGTCCAAACGGCACGCAACTCGGCATCGCCGATATTGTTGGTATAGCTGGCGTTGGCCACATCGACCGTATCACCTACCGGCGTTTTACAGCGACCGTCTGCACCGATCTTGCGACCATCGGAGACCGCGACATCATAAACCCGTTCGTGCCGATCGCCGCTCTCGTCAACCCATCCCTTCACGATCTGAATGCGATCCAGGTTACCGGACCAGGTATCCTTGAGGGCAGCGACCATAAACACGGGGGCTTTCTTGTCGGCCGGCTTTTGCGGGAGGTCTCCCCCCATCGGTACCCCCTTACGGTAGCCGATTGAAACCGCATCCGGACGGAAGACTTCATCCTCGCCATAGTCCCAGCCACCGAAGAAACGCACCAGGATTCGTGTGCCGGTGGTGGCGTAGGTTTCTTTCTTCTGCATTGCGTCGAAAAGTGCCTCGCGGGTATTTTCGCGAGCCCAGATTCCGGCAAGTCCTGAAGCGAGCGTCTCGTGCGAATAGGTCGTCAACTTTTCGTCACCCGCAACAGATCCGATCACGACATGTTCCCAGCGGTCGGGAGCCGGCTCCATGGTCGGGGTTTTGCTCCAGTTGTTTTCTTCGCGGGTGGTGGCCAGCGAGGTGTGCGCATCGGTACTTCCAAGCATGCCGAACTTGTATGGGTTGGCACCGAGCTTCTCCGCTTGCTGTAGACCTATCTGCAACGCGGACCGTGCGTACTCGTATTCATACATCCAGTCCTCTTTGGGTTTAAGCCCCGCAATATCACCCTTATCCCAGGTACCGTAATCGGCGAATTCGTCATCAGGCGACAGGTAAGGATGAGTCTCCCCGTCACCTTTCATCTGAGTCACTTCGTATATCGGTTCCCAGCGCATGCGTTTCTCGGCGTAAGCTCGATCGATCGGTTGGCCATTCAAGCGCTTGAGCGGGAACATCTGGCCATTGGAAACATTGCCGTTATGCGCAATCGCGAGAATGCTGCCACCCGTCTTTTCTTCATAACCCGCCAGATAATTCCACAGGTCTTCCGGATCAGGTGAATCCACCGTCGAGAAAGGCAGCACCTGTTTTGCCTTATCGCCATCGTCTTTGAATATGACGACCCGGTGTAAATTGCCCGGTGTTTCCTGCGAGGCTATTGAACTCCATTCAAACCCGATCAATGCTGTGAATCGTCCAGGCTCGTTGTATTGCTCGGCAAATTTTATCTGCCGCTCCCAGATTGTGCGCGTCATTTTCGGATTGTCGATCGGGTCCTTATTGACTGTAACGGCTTCGGCGAGCCACGCCTGGAATGCTTCTCGCCCCTTGCCGGCCTTGACCAGGTCGTGGACTTTTTTACCAAATTCATTTTTGAGAAGTTCGGCATTGGACTCTGCAATCATCGTCGCCAGCCCCAGGTTCTCGGCGTGGTCTGCCACCACGAGAAAATCCAGCGGACGGATTAAGCGAACCCGCAAACCCGCTGCAGACCTGACTTCCTCGCCCCTGGCAAATCGGTAGGCCTCTTCAGGACCCAGGGTATTGCCGAGCATGCCAGAATCGGTGGAATAGTTGGTGTGCAGGTGGGTATCACCCCAATAGACGCCTTCGGCCAGGTTGGCATCACTAGCTGTCCTTTCGACGTAGGGTGAGTAGATTTTTTCTGGCTCGGGCACCTTGTCGGGATTGATGTCCTGTGCCAGCGTGTGGGTTGGGATAATCAGGGCTGCCATTGTGATGATAGCTCTGATCCATGAGGATATTTTCAGCAGGGTTTCTAGGGCCATGCTTGCGGTGCGAACTCCCAGTGGTATTAATTCCATCAGTTTCTCCTTTAAGAATTGGCGCACCAAATCTCGGAGATGCGGGTGGTTGTTCATTTGGATGATTGTAACCAAATTACTTTTTTTGGTTTTTGTCTAGTACACCAATTAAATAGACATAGGACAAAGAGATCAAGTGAAGAAAAATCTCACCCTTATCTAAATTTATTTGATCATAAAAAATACTCTATGGGCGTAATGCACTTTCGGTGTTTATTTTTATTGTGCCAAGCGTCTCGAAAGGGTCGTTAACCGCCGCTCGAGATAACACTCCCAGTGTCTGCTTTTTGCTAACTTACACTAAATTCTGGCCCCCAATGGTTGTCAATGGCGGAACTTTTATGGTTTCAAGAATAGACTGATCTGGCGGATGATTAAATTAGGTATACTGTCCCAGAATAACTGGAGGCAGAGCAGACGTGAGCGAGTCAACACCGGAAGATACTTCGATTAAGAAACTGACGCTGGCGGTGCTGGGTCTGTGCGCCTTTATGCTGGTCTGGTACCTGATAGCTGATCGCTACACCCCGTACACCGACCAGGCGCGCGTGACCGGTAATATCATTCCCATCGTGCCGAAGGTGTCCGGGGAAGTAATCAGCGTTGACGTCGGCGTTAACCAGGTGGTGCAGGCAGGTGACGTGCTTTTGCGTATTGATCCCGCCGACTACCAGTTGGCAGTCGACCAGGCCGAAGCGGCACTGACCCAGGCCGGTCAGGACGTTGGCGCCGGCACCGAAAACCTGGCGGTTGCGAAGGCCGATCTTTCGCAGGCAATCACCCAGCAGGGCTACATTTTAGCGGAGGCAAAACGAGTCTTGGCACTTGAAAAACAAGGCATAATGTCGGGCTCCGATGGTGACAAGGCGCGCGCCGAGGTCAAGAAAGCCAAGGCCGACGTCGAAAGCGCCCAGGCCAAGCTCGAGCGCGCCGAACAGAAACTGGGCGACCAGGGCTCCGACAATCCCAAGATTCGCAAGGCGATCGCGACTCTGGAAGGCGCGCAGCTGGATTTAACGAGGACAACCATCACCGCGCCCATCCGCGGCGGGGTGACCAGCGTTGCTATCGCGCCGGGTGACTACGCCTCGGCCGGCGAAGCGCTGATGACTTTTGTCTCGGCTGAAGACGCGTGGATCGAAGCCTATATGCGGGAAAACAGTCTCGGTAATATCAAGGCCGGGGACCCCGTGGAAATCATCCTCGATATGCGACCGGGCCAGGTTTTCGACGGTAAAGTGGTCAGCATCGGTTATGCCGTGGACTGGAAAAACAACGCCGACGCAGGATCGCTCCAGACAGTGAATAGTGATACCGGATGGTTGCGCAATGCCCAGCGCTTCCCGGTGATCATCAGCTTCGACGAACGCCCGGACAAGGGTCTGCTGCGGGGCGGCGGACAGGCTGACGTGACTATCTACACCAGTGGTAACCCGATCACCAATTTCCTGGCCTGGACCTGGATGCGCCTGGTCAGTGTTTTCTCTTACGCTTACTAGTTCTCGTTCAATGAGATATCTTAGGATTCAGCCAGTCAGGAAGTGGTCAGCTGCTAGGCGTGCGACCGCAGGACTAGCCGTAGCTAGTTCAAGGGAGCACAACAACGCAGATGACGGCTTCCTGGCTGGCCCGAGGGGAGCGCCCCAAATGGGCCAATGCCGCGTTGCAGTCCTTGTAAAGGGCATGCCATTCACTGCGGACTGCGCCTTGCCTTGGCCCATTTGGGACGCTCTGCATCCTAAGATATCTCATTGAACGAGTACTCGAAAGCATGAGTCCCGGCGATCGTAGTTGTATTCTGCGCTATGCCAGTGGCGTCGCTTTAAGCGTGGCACTTGCCTTTGCTATCGGTTGGCCCCTGTCTTTCCTGGCCGCCATTCTAACGGCTGCCTTCCTGGGCAACCGCAATCCGAGACCGAACCTTAAAGCCACGCTCGGCATCATCATCGCCATCGCCGTCATCTTCGCGGTGGGGTCCGCGGCAACCATCTTCCTGTACCCCTACCCCGCCGTATTCCTGGTGCTATTCTGCTGGTGCCTGTTCCTGACATTTTATGCGGCGGCCCGCGGTACCTCGGGGTTCATCATCCTGCTGTTCACTCTGGCCCTGCTGCTGCTGCCCCTGATCGGCGGACCCGAACCTTACCTGGCATTGGTGGTGAGTATCGGTCTGCTGAAATCGGCAACCGCGGCACTGATCTGTGTGCACATTGCCCACACCCTGTTTCCGGGCGGGACTCTCGAAGTAGAACAAATGCCACTGCAAACCACAGCGCGAGATGCGGCATACTCCGCCTGGCTCAGTACTGCCGTGATTTTGCCCTTCGCGTTGGTGTGCCTGGTGTTTAACCTGAGTGGCGCGGTGCTGCCGTTAATCATCATTGCGACGCTGGCACAAAAGCCGGATTTCTCCGCCGGCGCCGCGGGTTCCAGGGCGCTACTGGCCGCTAATGTTGGTGGTGGCATTGTCGCCATCGTGTTTTTTCAGTTACTTACGGCAACGCCGCAGTTGGGCTTCCTGGTGGTTGGATTCTTCTTGCTGGCGCTACTGTTCGGCCAGCAGATTTTCAGCGGCAAGCCTACGGCTCCATTGTACGGGTCAGCATTCAGTACCGTCCTGGTTCTGATCGGCACCGGCACCAGCGCCTACGGTGACCAGGCGGATGCCAAGTTCTTCGAACGCATCGCCCTGCTCCTGGTGGCGGTGACCTACGTGATCTTCGCCCTGTCATTGTTACAAAGCATCCATGTGCGCGAGCGCTGGATGGGCGTCGGACGCTGGATTGGTGCTAAACTGGCGCTGATTGCTCGCCGACTACCGGTTTAACAGGAACGCTCTTAAATGGCACCGAAAATTACTCAACGCGATAATTTCATCTGGTTGTTTTTCGCTCTAATTTTCCTGTTGTTCAGCGGCGCCATATTCGCACAATTCGACTCCGAGCTGGGGCAACGACTGGTGAATTTCAGCCTGACGATAACCATGCTGATCGCCGTGTGGTCAATGGAACGAAAACAGGCGAGCTGGTTCAATTTCAAATTAGGGATGTCGCTGGTCATCGCCAGTCTTTTGATTGGTGACATCGTCCTGGGAGACGACCGCCTGGCCAATGTACAATTGATCATCGCCTTTTCATTTCTGTCATTGACAACCTGGCTGGCCTGCCGACAGATAATTTTTTCCGGTCATGTCGACATCAACAAGATTATCGGGGCGATCTGCATTTACATGTTGCTCGGGATAATTTGGGCATTCGCCTACCTGCTGGTTGAAAACCTTTTCCCTGGCTCGATGAATGGGCTCGACTACCAGGAATGGCAGCTTAACCTGGAAGACATGATTTACTACAGCATGGTCACGTTAACCACCCTTGGCTACGGAGACATCACCCCGGATCAGCCGCTGGTGCGTTTTCTCGCTTACATGGAAGCGATAACGGGAATCTTCTACACCACGATACTGGTCGCCAGCCTCATTGGCGTGAGGTTGGCGACCTACAAGCCGGGCGAAAATAAAACGGAAGAATAATCAAAGGATTGTTATGTCTTCCGAAAATCCAGCAGACTCTCAGTACGCTTGATTGAAACGGACAGGTATCAGGCACTAACAGGCTGATCTCCCAGCCAGAGCATATAGACCTGGTATGCGATTGCGAGGAAGACCGCGCCCGTAAACAGGCCGATGATTCCGGCCAGCACCATGCCACCAATCGCACCCAGCAAGATCACCAGCATTGGCAGCTCGACGCCTCGTCCAAGCAACATGGGTTTGAGGACAGCGTCGGCGCTGCTGACGACCAGGCTATACACAAGGAATAGTGTCGCGATCCAGGTGGGTTCGACCGAATAGACGTACGCCGCAACCGGCCCCAGGATCAAAATTGGCGGCAATTGAACAATCGCTACCAGCATCACCAGCACTGCCCATAATCCGACACCGGGTACGCCTACCACGACCATCCCGAGCGTACCGAGCACGGTTTGAATCAGCGCGGTTCCGAGCACGCCCTTGGCAACGCTTTGCACGGTTGCACCCGCAGAGTTGACGATTTTTACGCCTTCATCCGGGACCAGCCGCTCGAACAGACGATAGAGACTGTTACGGCAACCCTCTGCATAGTTGAGCAGCGCGCCAGCTATGATAATCGAGAAAATAAACATGAAAATCGACTTCACCGTGCCAGCGGCGGCAGACAGCAGGGTTGTGCCCAGCTTCTGAATATTCTCCTTGTGCTTTTCGGTATAGGTTTCTATGTTGGCGGCGGCATCGGACCAGTTGGCATAGAGCTTTTCGCCAATCAAAGGCCACTCGGCAACGCTTTCGGCAGGGGGAGGAATACTGAAACTGCCATCCGCAAGATCGTTACCAATAGTCTGGGTGGTGTCGATCAACGAGCCCGCCATCAGATAACAGGGGATAATTAACACTGCCAGGGCGATAAGCGTGATCGAAATCGCCGACAGTTTCTTGTTGCCGTTAAATCGCCTGGTAAAATTCTGATGCAGTGGATACAACGCAGTGGCAATGATCGCACCCCAGACCACCACCACCAGGAAAGGCTGGACGATCTTGAAACTCATGTATAAAAGAATTGCCAGCAAGCCTATGCGTACCGCGGCCGAAATGAGATCTTTTTGAAAGTTAGTTTGCTCCATGAGGGGCTCCCGTCGAGTTGACTGAAAAGTGTTAGCGGCTGATTCGAACCAATCGAAATTCCGGGGACAGTATACCTATTTATTAGTTGCTGACTTGCGGCCGGGGCCTCTTTGGAACCAGATCCTCACCGGTAATGTTTTCCAGCTTACGCACAATATCAGGACCACCTAACGGTCTCCCGTTTCGAGCGTGCAGTTCGATTAATTCGCCTTCATTACTGTTACCAGTGTCCGACAGATAATCACTCCATCTGTCGACGCGTTTCGATGTTGTGAAACCCCACTGTTACCTCGCCGAAATCGCCCAGCACCATATTTTTATTGGCAGGCTGCATCGCCTTGTGATGATCTGCCCTTTGACAGTCAGCGAATATCTCTGCATGGCATTGAATACATTGATCGGAACCCACAAATTCAGTTAATGGGTCGATGGTCTCGACCGACGCTGCATTTACCCCGGAAAAGGCGGTCGATAATAAATAAAATGCGAAAATAATTCTTAGACTATCCCTTGATAGTATGATGCGATGCATGTTTATCGGAGTGCCTTTTTTGATGCAGGCGAGATTAGCAGGTTTTTAACCATGAACAAAAATTGCGTAATTCTAGTTGCTGGATTGTTATTGTCGGCATGCGCGACAAGCAATGACTCGACCTTTCTCTATAATGAAATCCTGATCGTCAATAACTCGAGGGAATTGATCCGGGAAGTGACGATTAGTGCCAGCGAAACGGGACGGCAATTCAGTTGTGGGAATATTGCACCACTCGGGATCTGTTCAGATAAGTTTCCGAGGCGCAGATATGAGCAAAACCCGATCCGGATCAACTGGGTGTTTGGTGGTAGGGCCGGTCAAACCAGCGAGTTTGTGCTCGAGGTGCCCACGACAATGAGTACCGGGTTGCCACTGCGCGGCGTATTGGAGATCAGTCCAGTGGGAGAGATCTCGGCTTATTTCGAGCAGGAAGACCCCATTTAATTAGATGAGTCAAGATTCAAACCATTCTGCCTTGTCTTCATGGGTGTTGTTAATCGCCAGGGCAATCGATTCCTACGGCTTCGACAGCAAGGAACTGTTCAGCGAGGTTGGCCTCGATCACGGTAAGTTGCGCAATCCGGTCGCACGCTTTTCCCACCCGGCGGTACACCGTTTGTGGCAGCTCGCGGCCGATAGAATCGACGATCCCTGTTTTGGTCTGACCGTGGCCAGTTTCTGGCATCCGACGACGCTGCATGCGCTCGGTTACGCCTGGCTTGCCAGCAATACGCTGGAAGAGGCTTTCGGGCGCGCGGTTCGTTATACCCGCATCGTCAATACCGCCTCGAGCGGTGTCCTGCGTTTTGAAAGGTCGGAGACCAGTTGCGGTCTGATCATCAGCAGCCAGCCGACATTTGCCATTCCGTCACCGGTAGCGCTCGATGCAGCGCTGGCGGTGTTGTTAATCATGTGTCGCGCTGCCTATGGGGAGAGTTTTCAACCGATCGCGGTTTCAGTGCAACACGATGAACCCGACTGTGTGCAACGCTTTAACGAATTGTTCAGGGCACCGGTCGCTTTTTCACAGACCGAAAATGCGATGTGGATGGATCCGCAGGTCGTGTCCGAACCGCTGGCAACGGCGAATCCAGAACTTGTCAGGGTCAATGACCAGGTAGTGATCGATTACCTGGCGAAACTCGACCGTAGCGATGTCACCATGCGCGTCAAGGCAGAACTGATCGAGCGGTTGCCTGGCGGGCAGGTCGAGGAAGAAGATATAGCCGCCTCGATTCATGTCAGCCAACGCAGTTTGCAACGCAAACTCAGCGAGCAGGGGATCTCCTTTAGCCAGCTGGTGGACAACACGCGCCGCGAACTGAGCCAGGAGTATGTACGTAACCCGCAACACCCGTTTCAGGAAATAGCATTTCTGCTCGGTTTTGCAGAGCCCAGTAATTTTTCGCGCGCCTTCAAACGCTGGCATGGTAAGTCACCGAGTCAGTACCGGCAGGATTCGCTTTCCTGAGTGAGTACCAGCTGTTTTAATTTTTTGCGTGTACTTCTGTGGCTACAACAGATCGGACAGCAGGATACCCACCCCGAGTCGTTCGATATGGGCGTCGTAGTCGATCAGGCTTTCACCATAGCCGTTGAAGAACTGCACGTAGCCGCGGAAGCGTCGTTGCAGTGGAAAGGTCCAGTCGACCTGGATCGCGCCCCGGTTGTCGTCGCTTTCCAGGTTATTTCGCAGCATCACGGAAATTTCTTGATCGTTTTTTCGATACGCAGTCGTGAACTCGAAGTTACCGAGGAAATCTTCGATGTCAGGGTTGTCGTCACCACTGGGATCGAGCGGGTCGTCTTTATCATCCTCGGGGATGCGCCCCCAAACCTTGAATTGGAATACGTAGCGCCAACGCTCCCATACTACGTATGCGTAGACCCGGTTCCAGCTGCGCGAAAATAACTGGCTGCGACCATTCGACTGGTGCGACAGGCCAAGCCCGAACAGGCTGGCGTCGCCCCCGAGAATTGTCCAGGGTACTGGCGTGACCCAGAATACCTCGGGTTCATAGTTCGTCTCGCGAAACGGCGAGGAAAGATCGTTGTTATAAGCCTGCCAGAAGGAGCGTACGGTGAAGCCGACGAATAACGCGTCTTGCTCGGTGAACAGACCTTCGGCGAGTGCCGCCTTGATGCTGAGCTGAAACTGGATTTCGGTATTGTCCAGATCCTGGCCGAAATCGCTGCTGCCGATTTCGAATACTTCGTCGTTGGGCTGATTGGCATAAGTCAGCGGCAGGATGTAATTGCGTTTATGCGCGAGTAACACCGACCGATTGTCCTGCACCGCGCGCTCGCGCTCGATGCGGTCGATGACCAGCGAGCCCGATTCATCGTCGCTGGATTCAGTGTCTGATTCTGCTGCCATGACCAGCGGGCTGCTGAGCATCAACAGCACTATGCTAATGCGGCGTAACAAGAAATAAATTTTTCTAAAACAATTATTCATAATTTAATCATGTGGCGATAATTGACGCGGGGTGATTAATCACTGCAATTTTTCCAAAATGGACATTGCATCCATGCCGTCGTGCAAGCTTTCAAATGTAATTGACGCGGCATTAATGGCCAGCGCAACGATAATGCCGGTGAATATCATGCCGGTCAGAGCGATTAGTACTGAAAAGACTCTGGACACCACCAGCAAGGGCCGAATATCGCCATAACCAACCGTGGTCGCGGTGATGAATGACCAGTAGAAAGCATCGAAACGTTTCCAGGATTCGCGCCAGCCGACAAATTGCCCCAGCAGGGTGATCAATACGGCTAGAAAAACGAGCAACGGCGCCCCCAGTTCGAGGCCATAGGAAAAAATTTTGATAAATTTAAAGGTGAATTCCACGTAAATTCTCCGAGACGAGAGTGCGCCGTATTTTAACGTGAAAACTTAACTAACTAACAGGCACCTGGATCATTGCCGGAAAAAACGAGCGTCATTCCCGCGTAAGCGGGAATCTTACAACACGCCACCATTGCAAGATCCCGGCTCGTGGGCCGGAATGACTGGATCAAACTACTTTTAAAAGTGTAGTAACCAGCTAGAATAAATAAATACATATGCGAAACGTAAAACTACCCTCAGAAAATGAAATGCCGGTGTTCGGGCTTGGCACCTGGCGTATGGGCGAACACCCGGACCAGTTGCAGCGCGAGGCCGACGTGATTCGTGCCGCACTAGATCTTGGGATCACGTTACTCGATACCGCTGAAATGTACGGCGAGGGCGGTGCCGAGGAAGTGATCGGCGAGGCCATTCGCGGCCGTCGCGACGGACTTTTCCTGGTGAGCAAGTTTTACCCGCATAACGCCAGCCGCAACGGGGTTGTCGAGGCCTGCGAACGCAGCCTGCGGCACATGGAATGTGGCTTTATCGATCTGTACCTGCTGCACTGGCCCGGCAGCGTGCCGCTCGGGCACACTTTCGAAGCGCTGCACCAACTGCAGGACAGCGGCAAGATACGGGAGTTTGGCGTCAGCAATTTTAATATTTCCAACCTGCAGGATATTCCCGCTGACGACCAATCACTGCTCGGCTGTAACCAGGTATTTTATAATCTCCCACACCGCGAAGTGGAATGGGAAGTTTCCGCGTGGTGTCAGCAGCACGGGGTGCCGTTAATGGCTTATTCGCCACTCGACCAGGCCGGCTCCATGCTGCAATCACCGGCCATTGCCGACGTCGCCGCACGGCATGCGGCAAGTAACGCGCAAATTGCGCTAGCCTGGCTACTGCATCAACCGAATACCGTGGTGATCCCCAAGTCGATACGTCCCGAGCGCATCAAGGAAAACCTGGCAGCGCTCGAAATCAACCTCAGTGAACAAGATTTGTCAGAACTAGACAACGCCTATCCCGCACCGGAGCAACCGGTACAATTGGGCATGCGCTAGTGGTCTCCCGGGCCACGCGTTGAAGCTTAGCCCGCAACACAGTTTCGCCGCTTTCTTTTTTCTGCAAAACCTGCCTCGCGGCATGTTGCTGACGGTCATTCCATTGCAAGCCTATGCGCTGATGGGCAACGCCCAAGATACCAGCGCGCTGCTATTTGCTGTCAGCATCGGCGGCATATTGGCCGCATTGGTACTGCCACAAATCATAAAAAGCATCGGTTTATACCCGGCCTACCTTTTGTCCTGTGTCACGATGGTGGTTTCGGCGATCCTGATGTCGATTGAGCAGGTCTGGATTTTCTCAGCCGGGCTGTTCTTTCACGTGTTTTCGATTGCCGCAGCCGAAGTCATTTTGTCGCTATACGTCATGAGCAGGATCGCACGCTCAGACATGACAAGTTTTGAGCCGTTACGGATATTTGCCCTGGTGCTCGCGCTTACGATTGGCCCGTTCCTGGGGGTTTACTTCGAAGCTCGGATCCAGCATGAGTTGCCGTTTATCGTTTGCATTGTTTTTATGATTGCCTCGGTGTTCGTGTTTCGCTTGCTTAAACTGCAGCAGACAATCGTTCCGGTGTCGAAATCCGATAGCGTTAATCCACTGAAGTACCTATCGCGTTATCTGAAACAGCCTCGCTTGCGCCTGGCCTATGGGCTGGTTCTCGCCAGGTCGAGCTGGTGGACGATGTTTATCATTTATGCCCCGATTTATGCAGCACAATCCGGCCTCGGTGAATTGACCGGTGCCGCGATCGTGTCGATCGGTACCGCATGGACGCTGTCCGTGCCTTTTTGGGGCTGGGTGGCGCGACGTTACGGGGTTCGGCAACTGCTGTTCTCGGGTTTCAGTTTGTGTAGCTTACTTACCTTTGTCGTCTACCTGGTCGTCGACAAGCCGTACATTGCGTCGGTGGTACTGATTTTTTGTGCGCTTGGCGCAACCATGCTCGACGGTGTCGGTAACGTGCTTTTCTTCAGGGCGGTCAGGGCAGGTGAGCGCTCGGAAATGACGGCGGTATTTGTAACTTACCGCGATGCCGGGCAGTTACTGACCCCGGGGTTGTATGCCGTTTTGCTGAGTTTTTTCGCGTTGCCGGTTGTTTTCTCGACCGCCGCGGGCTGGATGATGGTGGCGGCCTGGTTTTGTCGTTACGTCCCGCGAAAATTGCGCTGACTTACATTACCGTCATGCCGTGAGTCTCCGTCATGCCGGGCTCGATCCGGCATCCATCTTCCGGTCAGCGCGGAGTTACGGCGGAAAGCCCGACGGGCTTTCCGGGTGTAATCGAGAAGGGTTTTAAATGGATTGCGGCTCAAGGCCGCAATGACGAAAAAGAATCGCGGGGATGACTCCCTGGTGCCAAGACAGGTCTTCAATTTCCGCCGGGTATCGAGTGGTGATAGTATGTTCCACCAGATACCTTATCTATATCGAGCGGAAGTTGAAGCATGAATTGCAAACCCCGGCGCCAAAAGCTGCGCGACATTTTTCACGGCGATCGCTGCATTCACCCTGGGTCGGTATATGACCCTATATCGGCCCGAGTGGCCGAGGACCTGGGCTTCGAGGCCGGCATGTTTGCCGGATCGATCGCGTCGTTCACGGTGTTGGGTGCGCCCGACATCATCGTTTTAACCCTGACCGAATTTGCTGCCCAGGCGCATCGCATCTGCCGTGCTGGCGAGTTACCGCTAATCGTCGATGCCGACCATGGTTATGGCAATGCCCTCAACGTCAAACGGACCGTCGAAGAACTGGAATCCGCAGGCGTTGCCTGCCTGACGATTGAAGACACCCTACTACCGCAACGCTTCGGCAATCACGGCACCGAGTTTTTAAAAATTCCGGAGGGAGTCGGCAAAATGAAAGCGGCGTTAGCTGGAAGACAGGACCCTGACTTGATTATCCTGGGGCGCACCGGCGCGATCGGGCCGAATGGCGTCGAGGATGGCATCACGCGCGCGAAAGCTTATCTCGATGCCGGCGTGGACGGCATCATGTTCGTTGGAATCAAAACCCAGCCGGAACTGGAAGCGATCGTCACCGAACTCGATGCGCCGATCATGCTCGGTGGCTCTGGTGCGGAATTGCAGGACCAGGATTTCCTGAGTCAATGTGGGGTCAGGGTCAGCCTGCAGGGCCATCAACCCTTCATGGCGGCGGTGCAGGCAATGCACGATACGCTGAAGGCTCTGCGTGCTGGCATCCCGCCGGCACAACTCGAAGGCATCGCCAGTTCCGATTTAATGAAACAGGTAACCCGTGGTGCCGATTACCAGGCCTGGCAAGACGAGTTTCTGTCCTGAATAATCTGCGCCGACCGCGGAATGGATGCCGGCTCGACGGTGAGCTTCGTCATTGCGGGCTTGATCCGCAATCCATTTCAAACCGGCTCGATGGTGCCCGGAAAGCCTTTGGCTTTCCGCTGTGACTCAGTGCCTGCCGTGG
>CAXMNA010000183.1:0-3067 GCA_964194715.1 uncultured Gammaproteobacteria bacterium | reverse complement strand
ATGTACCTCGTAACGCTGTTTCAAGCCGCGCAAGATAGCAATCGTGTCCTCAACTGAGGGTTCCTGCACCATCACTCTCTGGAACCGCCTTTCGAGCGCTGCATCTTTTTCGATAAACTGACGATACTCGTCGAGTGTGGTGGCACCAATGCAGTGCAGTTCACCTCTCGCCAGTGCAGGTTTCAGCATATTGCTGGCATCCATCGAGCCTTCGGCTTTACCTGCTCCAACCACGGTATGTAGTTCGTCGATAAATAAAATAATCTGCCCTTCCTGTTTCGACAAATCACTCAATACTGCTTTTAATCGTTCCTCGAATTCACCGCGGAACTTTGTTCCCGCGATCAGCGAACCCATATCCAGCGACAACAGGCGTTTACTTTTCAGCCCCTCGGGTACTTCGTGATTGATAATGCGTTGCGCCAGGCCTTCGGCGATCGCGGTTTTTCCTACACCGGGTTCGCCGATCAATACCGGGTTATTTTTCGTGCGGCGTTGCAAAACCTGAATCGTACGCCGAATCTCTTCATCGCGGCCTATCACCGGATCCAGCTTACCCTGCTCAGCCCGCTCGGTAAGATCGATAGTAAACTTTTCAAGGGCCATGCGGTTATCTTCGGCAGTGGCACTATCGACGCTCTGACCGCCGCGTATCGTTTCCACAGCGGCTTCTATAGCCTCTTTGCTCGCACCCGAGGACATTAACGCAGCGGCGAGCGGGCCTTTCTCGCGCATCACTGCGAGCACAAATAATTCTGACGATATAAATTGGTCCTTACGATCCTGAGCCAGTTTGTCGGTCACATTGAGTAACTTGCCGAGTGCGTTTGACAGGTGCAAATCACCATCGCCGCCTTCGACGCTCGACTGCTTATCGAGCAGTTGACTCAATTGCGAACGCAATGAGCTGTTATTGACCCCGGCCTGTGTGAATAAGGGTCTGATCGAACCGCCCTGCTGGTCCAGCAGGGCCAACATCAGGTGTACCGGTTCAATAAACTGATGATCGCGCCCCACCGCCAGCGACTGGGCATCGCCGAGCGCTTCCTGGAACTTGCTAGTCAATCGATCCATTCTCATGCTAAAAACCTTTAATATCTAAAAATCCAAAGACCTTCTGAACAAGCCCTGTGGAGATCACAGGCTTTCAGTAGTTATCTAATAGATGGGTTTGTAGCGGGGTTTTTCAAGCGTTGCTGTCAATCCAGATCAGGCTGGCCATGCGTCCGGTCAGGGTATTTCGACGGTAAGAAAAATAGTGTGAATCATCTCCATAGCTGCAGTATCCGGCTCGACTAATTTCTGCGATTCCTAGCCGTGCCATGGTAGCGGTGGCCAGGCCATTCAAGTCACATAGCCAGTGTGCCGGGCGATTGGCGACGAAATAGCTGTCATCGGCTCGATTTCTGGCGATAAAAAAATCCCGCACCTCGCTCCCTACCTCGAAGCATTGTTGACTAATCCCAGGGCCGATCCAGGCTAGCAATTGATTGGCGGGTGAAATCATACCATTCACCGTGGATTCAATGACTCCGTCTACTAGTCCACGCCAACCCGCGTGAATGACGGCAACCTCTGTACCCGACCGGTTACACAGTAATATCGGCAGGCAATCCGCTGTCATCACAATAGCAATGGTATCCGCCTTGCGTGTAATAGCGGCATCAGCCAGCCTACTCGCGTCGGACTCAAGACTAACAACCCTGGTGCTATGGGTTTGCTCCAGCCAGCAGGGCTCGGCAGGGAGCCGTAATGAATTGCGAAGCAACTCGCGATTCCGCATCACTGATTGATCATCGTCGCCAACGTGTGAGGCCAGATTGAGCGAATCATAAGGAGGCTGGCTGAATCCACCCTGACGGGTGGTGCACATGGCCTTAACCCGTGATGGAGCGTTCCATTTAGCCTCTATTATTTCGATAGATGCTTCAGACTTCATTCGCTGATTCGCCCAGGGCATCCAGCATGTTCTGAAAGTCTTGCGGGATTGCCGCCTCAAAACTACAAATTTCGTGCGAGCCAGGGCGTTTCAAACTCAGGCGTCTGGCATGAAGCGCCTGTCGCTTGAAATTCCTTAACTGGTTCGCTAGTGCAGGGCTAATACCCGGTGGTACACGCGGGCGACCTCCATACACCGGGTCGCCAAGTAACGGATAATTGATATGCGCCATATGTACCCGGATCTGGTGTGTCCGCCCGGTTTCCAACTGCACGTCTATCAGGCTGTGATGGGGAAATTTATCTGCCACCTGGAAGTGAGTAATCGCTGTTTTTCCATGCTTCTGTACCGACATTTTTTTCCGGTTCTGCGGATGCCGCGCAATTCCAGTCTGGATGGTTCGCCCGGCAGTTACGACACCTTGTGTAATCGCAATATACTCACGTTTTACCTCACGACATTGTAATTGGTCGACCAGGCTTGCGTGGGCTTTCAGATTTCGCGCTACCACCATTACGCCGGTGGTATCTTTGTCCAGGCGATGCACAATACCGGCACGCGGCAACTGCTCCAGATCAGGATCTATATTTAATAAACCGTTAACCAGGGTGCCGCTATCGTGACCGGCGGCAGGATGTACCACCAGGTTTGCTGGTTTATTAACGATGAACAGGTTTTCATCCTGGTGCAAAATCTCGAATTCAATATTTTCCGGCCTGTCGGTAAGTTTCGCGACATGGGGGATATCGAGGTCGATCAGGTCGCCACCATAAACACGTTGTTTGGGTTTACAAGATCGGTGATTGAGACATATAAATCCCTGCTGTATCCACTCCTGGATCTTGCTTCTCGAGTAGTCGGGCATTAAGCCATTGAGCGCCTGATCGAGGCGGTAGCCGGAATATTCAGCCTCGATTTTGAACTGTTGCTGAATTAATTTCATTGACTGGTTATACTGTTTGTTTGCCTGTTCAGCAAGTCTATACACGTTCGACACATCCGGGGACCCCTGATCGATTCATGAATTTACGAATAATACCTTTAATCGCTGCCAGCTTTTTACTACTAGCCTGCGGCCCGGCAGATATAGTTGATATAACTGCCGGGTGGAGCGCAGAAAAACTCTAT
>CAXMNA010000182.1:0-58409 GCA_964194715.1 uncultured Gammaproteobacteria bacterium | reverse complement strand
CTGCTTTTTCTGCTTTTTCCTGGTGCTCGTGCGTGGTACCTGCAGAGCCGATTGTAATTGACCTGGGCTTCATTGCCTCGGGAACTTCCTTGACCAGGCTAACGGTCAGCAGCCCATTTTTCAAATCTGCACCGCTTACTTCGATAAAGTCAGCAAGGTTGAACTTGCGCTCGAAACTGCGGTTGGCAATGCCACGATACAGGTAAGACTTGTCCTCGCCGCCATCGGCTTTCTTGCCGCTTACGCGTAAAACGCCTTTTTCAACCTGGATGTCGAGTTCGCTTTCCTCGAAACCGGCTACTGCGAGCGTAATCGCGTAGCGATCCTCTCCAGTAGCCTCGATATCATAGGGCGGATAACCGACTGCGGCCTTCTGGCTGCGCAAGGCGTTATCCAACAGCGAACCCATGCGATCGAAACCGATGCTGCTGCGGTACAAGGGGGATAAATCGATAGTTGTCATAACAAATTCTCCTAAAGAAGCAATTGATAAATATGTCGCCACTCTCTTCGAGACCTGACGATCACAACTTCCTAGTTGGGAGTTTTTCCTATGAATTCAAGACTTGGTTGGAAATTATATTACTTTTTCCGATCCTCGAGCCACTTGACTAGATGGGTGAAAGGCAAGGGGCGTGAGACGATATAGCCCTGTACCTGATCGCAACCCAATTCGGCAACAACATCCCAGTCTCGCTGGTCTTCGACACCCTCGGCCACGACCGTCATATCGAGCTTTTTAGCCAGCAGCACACTTGATTCAAGAATCGCGCGCGCCGAGGCTTCACGTGACGCACCATGCACAAAAGCGCGGTCAATCTTGAATTCCGAAAACGGGATACGTTGCAGCTGCTCCATCGACGAATAACCCGTGCCAAAATCGTCAATAGATAAGTTAAAGCGCTTCAGTGACAGCCGACTCAGAATATCAAGCGCGACTGAAAGGTGTTCCATCAAACGACTCTCAGTGATTTCGAAGGAAATGCTCGACGGCTCGAGTCCGGACTGTTCCATCATGTTTGAAACTCGGTCGGGCCAGTCAAGATCTGTTAATGAATCGACCGACAGGTTAATCGCGATGTTGAGGTTGTAGTCCATCGATTTCAATTTCGATGCATACTCCAATGCCTTGTTTAAGACAACGTCGGTCAGATCCCTTATCAGCCCATTTTCTTCCGCCAGGGCGATGAAAGCATTTGGTTTGATCAGTCCCTTGATCGGATGATCCCAGCGCACCAGCGCTTCGACACCGACGATCTGACCGGATTTTATTTCTATTTTGGGTTGAAAATAGGTATCCAGTTGGTCCGAATCGATCGCATTTTTCAACTCCGCAAGGGAAAGGGGGCCGACCAGCATCATCGTGCCTTCCTGACGAATCTGGTCCAGCGAATCAAGCAGCTCGCTGATTTTGGCCGGGGTTGCCGGTTTCTCCAACACACCGAGCACGTGTAAATCGTGTTCAATTGCCAGTTTCTCAACTGTCTTTAAGATACGTAAATCTTCTCCGCTGGTGAGAATCAACGAACCCGAGTAATTCCTTTTTGCCAGATGGCGAATAAACTCGACACCATCCATTTCGGGCATGTTCAGGTCGCAAATTACGACATCGATTCCGTCACCATTCTGTTCCAAAATGTCCAGCGCTTCAGGACCGGACATCGCATTTAACACCCCGGATATACCCAGATCGTTCAGCATTACCGTCGTCACCCGGTGCATGATGTAATCATCATCTAACAGCAGCAACTTGATACTAAACTGGGTGATATCGTCATCTTCATCAGGCAGTTGGAGGTTGAATTCCGTCACGGGACTCGAATTATCGTTTTCAGTTACCAAATCCCCGAGAAAATTTCCAATAAACTCTGTGGCTTCAGCGGCATACTGGCGCAACTGGGGCATGAGTTTCTCGATTTCATCCCACTCGGCATCAGTCGCCTTTGTTTCGAGTTGCTGGCATGTTTGCGCCATGTCCATCGCACCCAGGCTACGCGACGAAGATTTCAACTTGTGTGCATAATCGGCGATTTGTTCGCTATTCTTCCAGGCAAAAGCCTGCTGCATACTGTCGAGCTCATCTTCAAGCGCTTCGTAATAGGACTTCAGTAAATGTCGGTGCAGATCGGGCTTATCTCCCGTGGACTGCGCCAACACGCTAAGATCGATAGCCTCATCGACCAACAGGTCAATCGCATCCTGGTTATCCTGTTCGGCGTCCTCGACGATGCCGTTCGGCGCCCATTTTTCGAGTGTAATGCGCAAATCATCCAGTTCCACCGGCTTGGGAATAACATCATCCACCCCGACGGCGAAACATTTCTCAACATCCGCTTCGAGCGCGTTAGCGGTAATTGCAATAACCGGCGCTCGTAAATCCTGGCCAAGTTCCTGCTGCCTGATTTCTTGCACCAGTTCGTATCCATTCATTTCCGGCATCCGGATATCGGTGAGTAGCAGGTTGTAGTTTCCCTGTTGCCAAAGCTGCAGTGCCTGTGCTCCATTTTCGACATAGTCGGCGTGGTAGCCAAGAATATTCAATTGCGCCGCCATCAGCTCCTTGTTGATCAGGTTATCTTCGGCAACCAGGATGCGTGACGCGTCGCCGTTGGATCGGATGGTTTGCGACGTTATTACATCAGGAAAATCAACCATGCCAGCAGACTCCGAGGACGGCGCCAGTTCAAGCGTCACCCAAAATGTGCTGCCCTCTCCCGGGCTACTTACGATTTCAAGTTCGCCTTTCATCAAGTCGACCAACTGACGCGTGATCACGAGCCCAATACCAGAACCTTCCACGCCACTGAATTCGGCACCCAGTCGATTGAAAGGCTGGAACAGTTCTTTGAGCTTTTCAGGTGAGATTCCGACCCCCGTGTCGCGGATGCCAACGCGCAACAAGTTATCCTCACCGGGTTCAGAAATAACACTGACCGTGCCGTTCTCGCGGTTATACTTGATCGCATTCGTCAGCAGGTTCAGGAAAACCTGCTTGAGTCGAATCGAGTCCGCAACCACGTTTAAACTCTCAATCCGTGAGGCGTCAAAATCTACGCTGACATTACGATTTTGGGCGAGTGGCGCCACCCAGTGTACGCTATCGCTTAAAACCTGTTCCAGCGACACCGGCTCCAACGACACGTCGGTTTCACCTGCCTCAATACGGGATAGATCGAGTATCTGGTCGATCAGCGACATCAAATGTTTACTGGCGCGATTAATTTCGTTGGCGTTGGCGAGGTGCTGTTCACTCAGGCCTCGGTCATACTCGAACAATTGCGAATACCCGAGAATCGCATTCAACGGGGTACGTAGTTCGTGACTCATGCTCGACAGAAACTCGGACTTCGCTTCGTTGGCCCGCTCTGCCTGGATCTTGGCTTCGATCAAACTCGCTTCCGCCAGTTTACGATCGGTGATATCTTCGTGGATAGTAATGATCCGACCCCAGGTATCTTCGTAACCACGTACCACGGTTACGATTGTGCGGCTTTCAAAATACGATCCGTCTATACGGGAGTCGATCCGTTCTGCCGTGTAGTATCTATCGTCGCTCGCAAGCGCGGCAAATTCTTTTGCGTAATACTCGACCCACCGGGCATCCCACCAGCCGTCGATATCGTTTTCACCGGCAAGAAACTCCTCTCTAGAGTGGGCTTCGTGCATCTGTACCAATGCCTCATTAGCGCTGGTAATGCGCGTCTGTCCAACCAGCTCCCGAAGAATTTTCGGGTTCTCGCGGAAATAGCTTTCAAGATCCTCGGTACCCTGGAAGCGCAATTTATCGACTACTTTCTTGATTGGGGAATAATCTTCCTCCTGCACTCCCAGCGGCAATTGAGCGAATAGTGAGCTAAATCGCTCCTCGCTTCGTTTAAGTGCATTAATCGCCGTTACGTATTCGGTTATATCCTGCACCATGCCAAAGCTCGACACGAGGTCACCATCATCGTCGAAAACACCCTGTTCGAATTCTCGCAAATGATGTACGTCATTTTTGCCAGTCATTATTCGATATTCAAATACGTGACATATGCCAGGCTGTAATTTTGACTTGGATTCCAGGTTCGAGTGATAAAGTTCCAGGTCGTCCGGATGGATGATACGATCAAGCTTTTTGCGGTTCCGGAACAAGCCATCGAGATCCCCAGGTTTAACCCTGAAAACATCGGCCAACTCATCCGAGAGGGAAAGTGGCTGACCCGCTTTTTGGTCCCACTCCCAGACGCCCAGCTTGAGCATTTTCGACAATGACTGACTGCGAATATTACGGAATTCAATTAACGCTTGCGCATCATTCAGTTGCGTACGCAATTCCGCAATTTCATCCCTTAAAGCCTTCTCGGTGGAACTGGCACTGGATGGTTTTTTGGTTTTCGGTGTAACCGCTTTTTTGGTTTTCGCTGTCAACGCTTTTAGTTATCGAATTTCACAGCGCTTAGTATAGGTGCGATTTCGATGGAATTCTGCGGCAAATTCATGCATTTGTGACCAGCATCTCGAACCGGGAGCCTGATTTTCACACACTTCGGTAAAACCCGGGCTGAGCCAGAATAATACCGTGGAGAAACTCACCGAAACTAAAAGCCCAACCTTGTCATCCGTACGCAAACGGGATCGATTATTACAAGCCAGTCCTGATCCTTGCACTTGACTTGCGGCCGAGAATTTCGACATAGAGTTCGTCTTCGGGCACAACTTGCTTGCGAAAATAGACTAGCCCGATTGCCTTTTGCAGCCGATACCCAAAGCCACCTGAAGTCACCATGCCGACAACCTCATCACCACGAAACACCGGGTGCAGGTAAAATGGATCAAATTCGGGTTCGTCAATTTCGAGTAATTCCATAAACCAATGGTCGTCGGACTGCGCCCGCTTAAGCATCGCCTCACGACCGATGAAATCACGTCCTTCGGTTTTTACCAGGTGATCAAGCCCTGCTTCGAGTGGCGTGCGTTCAGTCGTAAGATCGGTGCCCCAGGCGCGGTAACCTTTTTCAAGGCGCATCGAGTTCATCGCAAAAGCACCATAGAATCCCAGCTCAAGCTTTTCCCCGGCTTTTAGTAAATGCTGCAGCAATGTGTGTTGTTGCGAAATATCATGATGCAACTCGAAGCCCGGCTCGCCGACATACGAAACCCTTAATGCCTCGACTGCGATACCTGCAATTCTGATAGGACGAGTGCTTAACCACGGAAAAGCCTCGATCGTTAAATCTTGATCAGAAATTTGCTGCAGCATGACCTCGGCATTCGGACCCATGATGCCGAAGACGCCCCTGTCGTCAGTTATATTTTCGACCTTGATATCGAATCCACGCGCTCGGCTACGTAACAGGTCCTCATCCTGGCGTCCGGCTGCCGCGGCACTGGCAAGATAAAACTCATTTTCAGTCAAATTCGTGACTGAAAACTCCGAATGTACGCCACCCGTGGCTGTCAGGGCATGGGTCAAACCAATTCGCCCCGGTTGCGGGGCAGCATTTGCACCGAGTTGATTGATAAAACGAAATGCATCCTTGCCCGTGACCCGAAACTTGGAGAAAATCGACAATTCACCCAGCGCTACGTTTTGCCTCAGATTGTTAACTTCTCCGGCGACCGGCTCGAACCAGTTGGCACGACGAAAACTTAACGAAGATTCGTTGACATCAAGGTCGCTCGAGTACCAGTTGGGACGTTCAAATCCATAGACACTGCCAAACACCGCCCCGTTATGCTTTAACAATCCGTAACCCGGCGTTAACTTCTTGTTGCGACCGGCCGGACGTTCCTCGTAAGGGTAGTGGATACCGAACTGCGCGGCGAAACACTCGACCGCTTTGGAGACGCGATAGTCGCGATCCGCGTAACCGCCAAAACGGCGCGAATCGATCGCGAGCGCATCCATCGGCGGCTCGCCCCCATCCATCCATTCGGCCAAAAATTTGCCGGCACCTCCACCTTCCATGACACCCATCGACGAGCCCGTTAGCAACCAGGCATTATCAAGATTGAAGGCCGGGCCGATCAGCGGATTGGCGTCCGGAGTAAAGGTGATCGGACCATTGATAACGTTCTTGATGCCCCCACTGGCGGCAGCCGGCACACGTGCCATCGCCTGCCCGGCAATCTCCGCAATGGCATCGATATCGGGTTCGAGCAATTCCATCCCGAATTCCGGCGGTACTCCGTCTATCGACCAGGGTTTACCCTGTTTCTCATAAGGTCCGATTATGACGCCGTCGCGTTCGATACGCAGATACCAGCTTTCATCCGGATCTCGTATCATCGGCAATTCATGATCGAGCTCGGCAAACGCATCGATTCGATCGCTGACGATGTACTGGTGCAGCATAGGCACTACGGGTATATCGACTCCCATCATGGCGCCAATTTCACGACACCAGGTGCCGGCGGCGTTAACGATATGTTGCGCGGTTATTTCTCCCTTGTCGGTGGTAACCAGCCAATCCCGGTTCGTGTTTTGCCGGATGTCGGTAACTTTCGTGTGACGATAAATTTCGGCGCCGCGATTTCGTGCGCCTTTCGCCATCGCGTGTGTTGCCTGGCTGGGATCGACATGCCCGTCAAGTGGCTCGTAAATTGCACCAATCAGATCATCGGCCTCGACCAACGGGTAAATCTCCTTTAGTTCTGTCGGCGTCAGGATATGAAAATCAAACCCGGCAAACTTGCCGATACCCTGCACCTGGCGAAACTCATCGAGCCGGTCCTGAAGTCGGGTAACCCGCAGTGCACCGCAGGCGTGAAAACTGACCGCCTGGCCTGTCTCATCCTCGAGTATCGATTTATAGAGTTTCACGCTGTGCGCGCGTAGATTCATGATCGTGATGTTGTGCGCATAGTGAGTGCAAAGGCCGGCAGCATGCCAGGTTGAACCCGCGGTCAATTCATTCTTTTCGATCAGCACCACGTCACTCCAGCCGAGCTGGGTCAAATGATAGATCAGCGAGGTACCCATGGCGCCACCGCCGACAACAACAACCTGGGCATGGGTTTTCACGTCATTGCTGCCTGGTAGGGGGGTTCATCAAGAATGTTAAGTGCAAATCGCTCACCGGCAATCTCGATTAGGCATGCCTGGTCTGGCTCCGACTCACACTGGTAAAACATCACGAAACATAAAATCTTGCCGACCCGAAAACCCTGTCCGCCCGAAGTGCAATGACCGATGATCTTTTCTCCCTGATAGACCGGTTCGTCATGCAATATCAAAGCCTCCTTCGCAATTATCTCGCATAGCCGTAGCTGCTTGTTCCAGCCAGATTTTTGCTGTTTAATCAGCGCCTCTTTACCGATGAAATCGCTTGCCTTGCCAAAATTTACCGTGAAACCTAGACCAACCTCGAAGGGTGTATCTTCAGGACCCATATCGTGTCCCCAATGATGAAACCCTTTTTCAAGACGGCATGAATCGAGGGCGAAATGCCCGGCAAGATCGAGGTCATGATTTTTCCCCATCTGCATTATTCTAGCCAGCAAACGTGCTGCCTGCGCGACCGGGATATAGAGTTCCCATCCCAACTCACCAACGAAACTCAACCGCGCGGCTAGCAGATCACAACCCTCGATATGTATATATTGGGCACTGGAAAAAGGAAATGCAGCGTCGCTAAAATCCGATTCACTCAAGGTTTGCAGCAGTGCACGCGACTCTGGCCCCATAACTCCGAGTACCGCGTAATCCTCGGTTACATCGCGGATCTTTACATCTCTATCTGGATCGAGTTGCTTACGCAACCAGTAACAATCCTTGTATCGCGTTGCTGCCCCACCGACAATACGAAATTGATCCGCAGACAGGCGGGTCACGGTAACATCAGCTTCAATCCCACCGCGCCGATTCAGCATCAGGCTGTAAAGCACCCTGCCCACTTCGATATCAACATCGCCACAGCAAACTTTTTGCAACATGGTCAGAGAATCGCTACCGCTTACTTCGATCTTGCTGAACGGGCTTAAATCGAACAGGCTTACGCGCTGCTGGCAATGTAGCGCTTCACGCTTTGCCGCCGGCCACCAACATTGCGCGGCGTAACTGTACTCGAGCTGTGCCTCAGCTGCACCAGCGGCAAACCACAGAGGACGCTCCCAGCCGGTAGGCGAGCCAAACACGGCAGCTTTTCCAGCCAGCAGATCGTGCCAGGCTGACTGGCGCAAGTTACGCCCGGTCCTGAATTGCTTGTAAGGCCAATGCATATCAAACTGGTTGTGTACCGCTTCGGGCAGCCGCCGCGACAGATATTCATCTCCAGATTGCAGCGGATCCAGGCGTGTGATATCGACTTCCCACAGATCAATTGGTGCCTCACAATCGCGAATCCACTCGGCCATTACTTTACCCACCCCGGCCGACGACATGATGCCGATCGAGTTAAATCCGGCGGCGACAAACAAGTTTTTACATTCGGGCGCTTCGCCCATGATTTGTTTCGTATCCGGGGTGAAGCTCTCGGGGCCATTCATGAAATGAGTAATCCCCTGCTCGGCGATTACCGGGGCCCTGTTAATACCGGCCTCGAGCATTGGCTGTACGTGGCCCCAATCCTCATCGAACATCAGGAAACCGACATCCTGCTGACCCGGTAACCAGGGCTTAGGATCGGCCTCGAAAGCACCGAGCACCAACTTGCCATTATCACCCTTGAGATAGATCCCTGCATCGAGGTCACGAATGATGGGACAGGGTCTGGGCAATTCTTCGATTACGTCGGTGACGATATACATATGCTCGCATGCGGCCAACGGCATCTCGACGCCGGCCATGACGGCTAGCTGGCGCGTCCAGGCACCGGCGCAAATTACCAGCTTGTCGCAAATGATTCGCGTATCATCGGCAAGCTGGACCGCCACTACTGTCCCAGCGTGGGTCTCGATGCCAACAATTCGACTATGCTCCCGAATCTCCACGCCCAGCGCTTTCGCTCCCCTGGCATAGGCCATGCAGAGATCTACCGGGTTTACCTGACCATCCTGTTCGACCCACAATCCACCCGCCAGATCATCAGTATTTAAAGCTGGCAAACGCTCCTTAATTTCTGCTGCTGACAGTATTTGCGTGCCCAGCTTACTACGGTCGCCCATGGCCTTAATGCGCTGCAGTTCGGCCATGCGCGCGGTATTTTGTGCCAACCACACACCACCGGTTTGCTGGTAACCGGTGGCCTGACCGGTTTCAGCTTCGAGTTCGACGAACAACTCGAGTGCATATTTGGCCAGCAGGGTCAGATTCATACTGGCGCGCAACGGTCCAACAATGCCGGCCGCGTGCCAACTAGTCCCGCTGGTTAACTGGTCGCGTTCCAGCAGCAATACATCTTTCATGCCGAGGTGGCCAAGGTGATATGCGACGCTAAGCCCGATGGCACCGCCACCGACGATAACGACCTGCACCCGTTCCTCCGCCATCAATATGACTTGTCGGGCATCGAGGCCTTGCGGCGCTCGACATATTCCTGCAAGGCCTCCAGTTTGGCGGGGTCGATCGCGGGTTGTTGATACTCATCCAGCAGGCGCTTCCAGATCTTGTTGGCGCGCTGCGCGGTTCCCTGGCTACCCTCGCTTTCCCATTGCTCGAACGAATTGGCGTCACCGGTGCTGGAGCGGTAATACGCGGATTCGTAATTATTCAGCGTATGGGCACTGGCAAGGAAATGACTACCGGGGCCAACCTCGGCAATCGCATCCATCGCCTGCGCGTTTTCGGATAAATCGATCCCCTTGCAGAATTCGATCAGCTTGCCGCAGAGATCGGCATCGATAATTGTTTTCTCGAACCCGGTACACAGCCCGCCCTCGAGCCAGCCGGTTGCGTGATTGATGAAATTGGCGCCCGCCAGCACCGCCATGATCAGACTCATGGTGCCCTCCTGCTGCGCCTGGCTGTCAGGCGCCTTGGAGGAAGTCAGGCTACCCACGGTATGAAACGGAACGCCAAGCCGGCGCGCCAGTTGACCGGCCGCGAGAACCGTCTTCGCGGCCTCCGGCATGCCGAAGGTCGGTGCGCCGGACTGCATCGACATCGCGGTCGCGAAACTGCCCATCAGGCACGGCGTTCCGGGTCGAATCAACTGGGTTAAAGCACAGGTTGCGAGCGCCTCGGCGAGTAATTGTGCGAGCGTCCCGGCTTCGGTGCAGGGACTCATCGCACCGGTAATCATCCACGGAGTGCAGGCGACTGCCTGATTGTTTCTGGCGTAAACCTTGAGCGAGCCAGACATTGCATCATCCATTACCAGCGGCGCATTGGTGTTTGAGACCCCGTACAACACGGTGTTCTGATCGACGAAGTCATCGCCAAACAGGATCTTGACCATCGCGACCGAATCCTCGGCGCGCTCGTTACCGATTAACGCACCGAACAGGGCGCGATCACCGTAAGTGATATGCGACAGCATCATGTCGAGATGACGCTTATTGACCGGGATATCAACTGGTTCACAGACGATGCCGCCGCAATGATGCAATTGCGGCAGCATCTGGTGAATCTTGTTCAGATTTTTAAAATCCTCGAGCGTCGCGTAGCGGCGACCATTTTCAATATCGTGCACGAAAGGTGGTCCGTACACGGGGCTTAGTACCGTATTGTCGCCACCGATTTCGACATTGTTATCCGTATTACGCGCATGCTGCGTATATTGTCGAGGTGCCGAGGCCTGGATAATCTGGCGACACATACCGGGGTCAAAACGCACCCGTTCACCAACGACATCGGCGCCTGCATTACGGAAATAGTCGAGGATTTCGGGATCGTTATGAAACTCCATGCCAATGTCGCGCAGGATTTTATCTGCGTTTTCCTCGATCAGGCACAATCCCTCTTCACCGAGAATATCGAAGGTGGCGATCTTGCGCTGGATATAAGGCGCCCGCAGTACTGTCGAGACACGCTTTTGTCCGTGCGATCTTCGTTTGCGCCTGGTTACTGATCGTTTAGAGATGTCAGCCAAGGTAACTCTCGCATAATGTACTGACTAACATTCTGCCAGAGATTACTCCTGAAACAACCGGCTTGATGCGACATAAGCAAAATCGATAACCGTGATAAAAAGCCTTTTATCTCGATTAGCCGGATTGTCTATGGGCCTGGCTTCGGCTATGTTCGTTGCTTAAAGATCCGTAACGGGGACTGAGATGACGTCGCAATTCGATCACGACCAACATGAATTAGAACTCGACTGGAATACCGACGCCATCGTCAAGCGTCGCAATGCCTATTACGCGGCCTCGCAACGCGCCTTTGTGCCTTACCAGAAGCCGCTGATCTTCAGCAAGGGTCAGGACCAGTACCTGTGGGACGAAAAAGACAACAAGTATCTCGATTGTTTGAGCCAGAATCTAACCATCAGCATTGGTTACAACAATCCCGTGGTCACGCGCGAGGTAATCAAACAGGCGCAAACGCTACAACATTGTACGACCATGTTTTTTCACCCGATGCCCGCGCATTTTGCCGAGGAATTGACCCGTACCATGCCCGCCGGCGAAGACTGGACAGTTCACCTGATGAACAGTGGCGCCGAAGCCATCGACATGGCGATTTTGTTAGCCCGCAGCTACACCGGTAATATCGATATCGTCTCGCTGACCAATGCCTATCACGGCGCGACCTTCGGCGCCCAGTCCGTCACCGGGATCAGTAATTTTCGGCATAACGTGCCGCAGCTCGGTGGGGTACAGTTTGCCCCGGTACCGGATCAGTACCGTGGTATTCACGGGGAAGGCGTCGAACCTTACCTGAATGATCTTGAAGGTACTATCCACTATGGAACCTCGGGCCAGCTGGCAGGGATGTTCATCGAACCGGTGCAGGGCTATGGCGGTATCGTGCCCATTCCCGAGGGGTATATCAGTGGCGCCCAGGAACGGGTCAAGTCTGCAGGCGGGTTACTCATCATCGATGAAGTCCAGTCAGGTATGGCGCGCACCGGTGATCATTTCTGGTCATTTCAAAAACACAACGTGGTGCCAGATATAGTGGTTACCGCAAAAGGCATTGGTAATGGATACCCGCTTGCAGCGTTGATCGTCAAACGTGAAATCGCCGAGGCGATGGCGAAAAAGTTTTACTTCCATACTTATGGTGCCAATCCGGTCAGCTGTGCGGCGGGTCGTGCTGTCTTACATGTCATCCAACAGCATGGACTGCAACAACGCGCACAGGAAGTCGGCGCTGCATTCCTCAGCGTATTGGAGGATTTGCAAACTCGGCACGAAGTCATCGGCTCGGTGCGTGGACGTGGCATGATGATGGCGGTCGAACTGGTCAAGGACCGTGATACCCGCGAACCCGACCCGGAGGCTATGGCGCGATTGTTTGAAAACACGCGGGAATGTGGCCTGGTGGCGAGCAAATCCGGGGCTTATCGTAACGTGCTGCGCATTTGTCCACCATTGTGCATGCAAATGGACGATGTCCCGTTTTTCGAAGAAGCCATTAACAGGAGCTTCGAAAGCCTGTAGTGGTGCCGGCTAAGCCGGTTCGTCCTGGATCCTGGCAGCCTGGAAATTCGAGCCCGCTTTCGCGACCCATCAATAAGAGTATAATTTACTGTTAATTAATTTAACCGAGTACCGAAATGTCAGAAACCCCATCGACAATGCTGGAAATCGGCATCGAGACGCCCCCCTTTTCGCTACCCGAACCTGCCAGCGGTAACCAGGTAAGCCTCTCAGATTATAGCGGCAAGCCGTTACTGGTCGTTTTTTCCTGTAACCACTGCCCTTACGTGCTGCACATCATCGACTCCTTTACCGAATTTGCCAACACGGCACAGCATCGAGGTCTTGGCGTCGTCATGATAAGCTCCAATGACGTTGCGGGATACCCGGCCGATAGCCCCGAAAAAATGGTCGAACTGGCGCAAAAACGCGGATTCGAATTTCCCTACCTGTATGACGAATCACAACAGATCGCACAATCCTATCGGGCCGCCTGCACGCCGGATTTCTTTCTGTTCGATGCGTCGCATCGGCTGGTTTATCGTGGACAGTATGATGCGTCGAGGCCCAGTAATAATGTCACCGTTAGCGGCGTTGACATGAAAGCCGCGGTCGACGCGCTACTCGCGGGTGATCCTCCGCCAGACGAACAGATCCCAAGCGTGGGTTGCAATATCAAGTGGAGCGCGGGCAACACACCGGGTTATTTCTGAACTTCGATTGCTGCCGAGCTGTCGTGATCGGCCTTCATCGCGCCTACCTTATCCATAACTTCCTGCAAGGTAAGTTGGTGATCCTTGCCGCCACCGAAGATTTCTCCAAATTCAGTAATCAGGTCGCCGAGCTTATTTTGGGCGACCAATAGATCGGTGCGCAGCGTTTCGTTTTCGCCACGCAGTGTCGTGATTTCCTGAACGGCTTCCAGTTCTTCCCGGGGTGTTGTCTCGACACGCGGTTGAAGGCATTTGTAGGATTTGATTAATTTGTCCAGGGACAAATCTAGCGAGGTGATTTGCGCCCTACGATGTCGGTATAAACTCTCGACCAGATGTTGGAAAAATTCGGTTTCATGTTTATCAATATCTGCCAGCGTGGTTCTCAATTCTTCGCCTTCAAGTTGATAGACCGCCTGCAAATAAGATTCGGTCTGCTGTCTGCGTGAGGCAGAACGACTCTTGATACCTGCAGCAATTTCCGCTATATCATTTCGCCTACGCCGCCTGCGAATTAATGTTACCAGCACCCATGCCAGTAACAGCACCAACAACAGCACGAAGCCCTCGGCCAGCAGGATAAAATAAATCGCGTTGACTTCAAGCACTGAATTCCTCGTCTTCCGGAACCATCACTGGCGCGTCCTTGTTCCTTTTCAAGAACCACCAGCCAAGTACCAGCAGCAACAGTAACGAAATGTTAACCACCACTATTACTACCCCGACCAGTTTCCAGTCGACGGCATCGGGTTTCGCCTCCTGCTCAGTAACATCGCTTTGCACGGCATCGGTCAGTTCCGGTTCAGCAACAGGCGGCGCACGATAAACGCCGAGCATCGAGAATGTTCCAAGGTCGACATCCTGGATTTCGTCTGCCTGCGACTGCGCCGATATTTTCACATTTGCGCGATATAGTCCGTCCTGGCTGGTCTCGATGTGAGTACGCAACCAACCCGATGAAAATTCAAGCGCAAGACTATTTTTGGATCCATCCGGTGCCTCGACATCGACATCGGCAACCAAACCATCCGGCTTCAGGTATTCCTCGCGCGCGCGCAGTTTCAATTCATAAACACCGGGCTCCCGTTGCGCTTCGATCTTTACCTCCACCGGCCACAGCACCTGCATATCGAAGCGCTTGCGGCGATTGAAGGTACGACTGTCCACCGAAATGACAAAACTGTGCGTTCCCTCGGCCAGTTTCTGGTCGACCAGGTAAAGATACTGTCCCTTGTCCTCACGCAGGTCGGTGTGCGTCATCACATGTTTAACTTCATTGCCCTCGACATCAACATGGGATATCTCGAAATCGACAAAACGCAGAAAGCTATTCTTGCTAATTTTCTGGTTGCGATTGAGCAATTCGGCAGTCACCTTGAGCGTTTCTCGCGGCGTGCTAAAGGCGGGCACCCCGCCTACCCGTAGTTTTAAATCCGTAACTACCATGAGGCGATTGTCCGGATCCATTTCGGCATCGATGCGCCAGGTGCCGGTCTGTGGGTTTTTAACCGTAATCAAATCGTAGCCCTGGTCGCTGCGCCAGCGGGATCCACGTGGTTTTTGAGCACTGATCGCAGGACTGTCCGGGGGGATCAGCAGCGTTGGTTGGCTACCTTCCTTGCGAAAAAGTAACAGGGTCATTTCCTTGATGCTGGAGTCTATTTGAAAATCCCTACCGCTTAGCGCAACCGTATCCGGTTCACTGGCGCGTTCAAACATCTTGAAGAACACTTTTTGCAATTCATCGGCGCTCTGCGCGATGGCGAATGAGCCCCCGGTCTCAAGGGCCAGCTGTTTCAGCAACACTTCGTCGGTTCCGCGCGATAGCGCAATCGTGTGGATTTGCGCCCCCGCTGCCTTGAGCGCGCTCAAACTGTCAGTTAAGACCCTGGTGCGAGATTTTTCATTCTTTGCAGTATCATTGGATACATCCACCATGCCATCGGTTAGTAACAACAGAACGCGTTTAGTCGTGGTATCCGGTTTGTCCCACCCGACCCTGGCACGCGCGAGCGCACTTTCAATATTGGTTAACAGTGCATTAGAGTGGATTTTATCGGCGCCTAAATCGGCTTGCTTGCGCCAGGCATCGTTCACCTTGCCCCATTTCACACTCATATCAACGTAGCGCCCAAAGGTCCACACACCGGCGCGTGACCCAGTGGCATCAGTCCGTTTATCAGTTTTAAAGCCGGGACACGCAAATTCTGCGGGTCGGTTTGCTTCATACTTCCGGAAACGTCAATCACGATACGAAAATCATAACGGGGCTCCGCCGCTAATAACTGACCCTGGATGAGGGCAGAAATTAAAAGCATATATAGACAAATACGCTTGCGCATTGGTATAAGAAACAGTTAATTACTAGACCTTTATCGGCCAAAGATGGAACTTCTAAAAACTATTTGTAGCCTCAGGAATATGAGCCATGCAATATCAGTACATAAATCAAAAAAAGGTAGCTCATAAATGCCCGTCGATCCGGAAAATCCAGAGATCAATACCAGGGTTTACAATTTTTGTGTCAGGGCGTTTCGCACTACCAAGAAACTGCTTAAACTCAATATCAAGCTACACCAGGACGATGGCAACGAAAACGATACGGTGCAACAGGGTGATATATTTTTATTCAATCATTTCGCACGTTTCGAAACCTTTATTCCGCAATATCTGATCAACGAGGCGACCGGCGCTTACTGTCGCTCAGTAGCTGCGCCGGAGTTTTTTGACGGCGACGAGCGTTTCAGTCAATTTCTGTACTCGATCGGCGTTGTTCCGAACGACCTGCCCAACTTGTTTCCGTTTCTGGCACGCGAGATTTTACATGGCCGCAAACTTGTCGTTTTTCCGGAAGGTGGCATGGTCAAGGACAAACGCGTGGTCGACCAAAAAGGCCAGTACAGCGTATTCTCACGTACCGCCAACGAACGTCGAAAACATCACCGTGGATCGGCGGTAATCGCGCTTGCGGTGGATGCATTTAAGACCGCTTTATTACATGACTTCGCGGAAGGTAAATATCACCGCGTAGAACGTTGGGCTGAGCAACTGGACTTTGATAACGTCGAGCACTTGATGCAAAAGGCGGCCAAACCTACCATTATCGTCCCGAGTAACATCACCTTCTACCCGATCCGGGTTAGTGACAACATACTTCACCAGGCCGCACGCCTGTTTAACAGGGGGATAAACAAGCGTTTTGCGGAAGAATTGATCATCGAAGGTAACCTGTTATTCAAGGATACCGATATGGATATCCGATTTTCGCGGCCGATTGTCGCCGGTGATTACTGGCGCTGGTGGGAAAAGAAATTGCTTCCCAACGTCGTACATCGATTTGATTCATTAAACGAATTATTCGAGCTCAAACCCAGCGCCGGTCACTGGGGTGGTCGCATTCATGCGATTGGTATGAAGGTAAAGTCCAACCAGGTGCGAGACGAATACATGCGTTCCATGTACGAGGCGGTTACGGTCAATCTCAGTCATATCGCGTCGCTGATCACTATGAAACTATTCGAGCAGGGCCTTTCTCAAATTGACTGCGGCCGTTTTCATAAAATGCTTTACCTCGGTATAAAACACATGCAGAAATCCGAATACCACTTACACCGCAGCCTGTGCAACCCGGAGGAGTACGGCGCGATAATTAGCAGGGGGAGCAGTCGACTGAATCAATTTCTCAAAACTACTACTAGCATGGAGCTGTTGCATGTTGATCAAGGTAATTATGTCATCGATCAAAAACTGATAGAAGATTTCCACGTCGACGACATTCGTACCGAAAATTTGATCAGCGTATATGCGAATGAAGTCAGGCCGTTGTCGCAAGTAACTCGCATCATCGGGAAGGCGATGCTGCAAGCGGACAAGATCAATGCACGCGCGCTTGCTGATTATCGCTTTAACGACCAGATTCTCGCCTACGAATGGGACCGTAATCGATTCCAACGCGAGCGTTACGAGGAGATCAATTCGCAGCAAACGCAAACTGCCGATGCCAACTGGTATTTCCTCAAGTCGAAAAATGAATCAGCTTCAGCGGTGCTGTTAATTCACGGATTCCTTTCTGGCCCCGCTGAATTGAGGAGCCTTGGTGACCGTCTGCATGCTGTCGGCCATCATGTACTGGGAGTGCGACTCAAGGGCCACGGCACATCACCCTGGGATTTGCGCAGCCGCAACTGGCATGACTGGGCTGCATCGGTGGAACGAGGCTATGACATTATCAAAGCATACAGTCAATCGGTACATATCGTCGGCTTTTCCACAGGCGGCTTGCTGGCCCTGAATCACGCCGCGAATCATTCTAATAAAAGGATTAAATCGGTAACCAGCGTTAACGCACCAGTCCATTTCAGGAGTAAAAACATGGTTTTTGTGCCGCTGGTTCATCATGCCAATCGACTCGTAAGCTGGGTGAGCTCCGAGGGGCTGGTACCTTTCACTCCAAACGAACCCGAGCATCCGGAAGTGAATTATCAACATATCCCTGTTCGCGCGCTTTACCAGTTACAGCAACTTATCGACAATTTAACTACAAATAGCCTCACGATCGCTGCAGATGTCTACCTGTACCAGGGAGATAAGGATCCTGTGGTGGCGCCTGCCAGTGTCAAAACGCTTGATAAACTGATAATCTCCGAGAATAAAACTCTGATATCACTAGAAAGTGACGTACACGGCGTGATTTATCGCGATATCGACCAGGTACAGCAAAAAATTTGCTCAACTATTCTATAATCAGTTTAATGTAAGACTGGCAGATAAGGACGGAGCCCACCACATTCAAGGCTTGAAACCGGTAAATGCATCATCCAACTCGTTTACTAATCTACGGCTTCGCAATAATCATCTTGATGATGATTACCCTTTCCTTTATCGCGTTTTACTCGACCAGCGGCAGTAATCGCAATGTAAGCCTGCAGGTTTCGCAGCAGCTCGAGAAAATAAACCTGATTAACGAGCTATCGACCATCATCCATAGCCGCACCCGCTTCATGCAATCGATGCTGCTGCACGATGAAGAATTCATCGAAGCCGAATCATGGCCGAATTTCAACCGTTTAGCTGGCGCCTACACCGAAACTCGTACCAGGCTGGTACCTTTGCTGGCACCACGCGAACGCGAAATCATGCAGGCGATCGACCGGCTGGAGCACGATATTAACGATTTGAATCGACAGGTGTCGGTGTTGTTTCTCAATGGCAGCCGTAATGAAGCGAGTAAGATTCTGCTTCAGGAAGTGTTACCCAAGACGGCACCCTTGCTTTCCCACCTGTCAGAACTTACCCAGGCACAGCGCATGGATGTGCAAAAAGCGTTACTTATGGCCAGTAGCGATGCCGAAAAAAGCCGTACCCAAATCGTTATCTTTTCGATTATTGCGGTGCTGGTAAGTCTGGCGGTGACCTGTATTGCAATATGGTACGGACGAAAATTATCTGGCCAGTTACAGGATATGAACAATTACCTCGAGCAAAAAATTTATGAACGTACCGAGTCGTTACTCGATACGCAAAAGGAACTGCTTGAAGACAATAGCGAATTAACACGCATGGCGTTAACCGACAGTTTGACGGGATTGTCAAATCGCACCAGCATGAACCAGATTCTGCGCAGGGAATATTCCCGGTTTGAACGCCACGATCATCGTTTCGGCATCGTCATGCTGGATATCGATCATTTCAAGAATGTCAATGATAGCTTCGGTCACGATACCGGTGACACCGTCTTGAAAGAGTTGGCGTCAATTTTTGAAAACGCGATTCGCGCCAGCGACTTTGTCGCTCGCTGGGGCGGTGAGGAGTTCCTGATCTGCTGTACAACGATCGAAGAAGAAGACTTACTACCAATTGCAGAAACCATCAGAAAGCTCGTCGCAAGCACTAAATTCAAATCCGCCAAACAGATTACCGCCAGCCTCGGATGCGCGGCAATCGTAAAGGGTGAAACCATTGGTGAACTGATCAAGCGTGCTGACGTTGCCCTTTACGAAGCAAAAAATAATGGTCGCAATCAATCAGTTGTTTCAGAATTCACCGATATCTCACTGGTCCAGGACCCTGATGACAAACCGGATAAGGACTCCCTCGAAATCTAAACTTCTTTCGTGGTTATCCCTAGCTGGGATATCTTTCAATACACCATCCCATAATTTATGGTGAGCTTCGTCTTTTCTACCTAGTCGATGGAATGCAGTACCACGCTACGGTCCGCGCCACGGCTAAACCAGGCGTGGTGAACCTTGTCGGTGCCATGCTCGTAAAATAGTTTCAGGCTGTGGGTCACAACCGGGAAGGCGAGTTCATCCCAGGGTATTTGCTCCCGGGTAAACATACCGACTTCCAGACTTTCCTGTCCTGCTGAAATTTCTTCACTGGCAAGTTCACCATGGAACATTAGGTAGACCTGAGATATATACGGCATGCTGAAAATGCCGAACAGGGATAACGGCCCTGCCGTTGCATTGGCCTCCTCCATCGCTTCACGGGCCGCGGCCTCTGCCACCGTTTCATTATTTTCCATGAAACCTGCAGGCAAAGTCCAATGCCCGTAACGTGGCTCGATCGCTCGTTTGCATAATAATATCTTGTCACCGCGCGTTAGTAGTGCACCACAAACATTGTTCGGATTCTGATAATGCACGTAGCCACAGTGGTCGCAGACAAAGCGTTCACGATTGTCATCGAGCGGAATTTTCAAGGTAACAGGTTGCCCGCATTGGCTACAGTAGTTCATTGCTGTATTAACCTCGCTGCCTCGAGTAACAACGATGTTACCTGCTGCATGCCCTGCTCCATATTCAGCAGAATCTCCTGCATGCTGATGGACCCGCCCTCAACGCCTGCAGCCCAATTTACAACTAACGCCAGGCAGGCGTAATCTATCTCGAGTTCACGCGCCAGCGCCGCCTCCGGCATGCCCGTCATACCTACCATATTACAGCCATCGTTTCGCATCCGGATAATTTCGGCAGCGCTCTCGAGCCGAGGGCCGTTGGTACTGCCATAGGTACCGGATGCAGCCAGTGGCTGGCCCGTTTGCAAACCGACTTCCATCAAGATACCGCGCAACTCAGCACTGTAAGGCCAGCTGAAGTCAACATGCGTGACTTGCGCATCGTCACCCTCGAAAAACGTATGCTCACGTCCCGAGCTGTAATCGATAACCTGGTCCGGCAACGCCAGTGTCAAGGGTGGCATATCGGTGGTAATACCACCGACTGCATTTACCGCGATAATATTCGAGGTGCCGAGCTGCTGCAGGGCCCAGATGTTAGCGCGATAGTTAACGCGATGCGGCGGTACTCGATGTCGGGGCCCATGACGCGGCAAAAAAACAAGCGGGATATCATGCCAGCGCCCCTGTAATATATCAGCCGAGGTATCGCCAAAGGGAGTACCGCGAGGAGCTTGATCCTCAAGACTGAAGTCCTTACCGAGCGAATAAAGACCGCTTCCTCCAATGATTGCCAGCATCAGACAACCTTTTCAGGCAGGACATATATACTGGAAAGATTACGAAAATGCCCGTTTAAATCCATCCCGACCCCATAGACATAACAGTCCCCACATTCGAGCCCGACATAGTCCGGCATTACATCCGCCTTTTTTCGTTCATGGGTTTTGCCGATAAGGAATACACTGCTGCATTTGCGCGCACCGTGCTTTAGACAGTAGGACTTGACTTCTTCCAGGGTATAACCCTGGTCGTAGATATCATCGACAATTATCACATTGCGATCTTTTATCTCGTTCTGCGGATAGGCCTTCCACAACACGTCCTTGCCGAGCGTCGCCAGCCGATACCGTGTGGCATGCACGTAATCGAGCGTTAACGGAAAGTTCCAGTGACGCAGTAGTTGTCCGGTTAAATATAGTCCGCCATTCATGACGCAAAGCACCAGCGGGAAATCCTGCCCGCTATCACGTTCTACCTTGAGCGCAAGCTCACTGATAGCCTGCTCCACCGCTTTATCGTCGAACAATAATTCGGCCGTCTGGTGCACTTGTTGGGCTCTGTCTGCATTCATGTCAGGATTGATCTAGCGCAATGGGTTCACCAATATGAATTGTCGATGTCGGAAATGCAATCTCGGCGTTATTCGCCTCGATAATTTTGGCAACCCGCAGCATGATATCCTGTTTGATCTGATGAAATTTTGCCCACTGCGTGGTTTTCGTAAAGCAATAGATAAAGAAGTCCACCGAGGAATCCGAAAATTCATTAAAGTTAACCATCATGGTTGTATCGGGATCGATGTCGTCGTGACTTTTGAGCATTGCCTCCACCTCGGCCACAACCTTATCCATGCTGGTCAGGTCTGAATAGCGCAAACCGATGGTTTCATAAATGCGGCGATTCGCCATGCGCGAGGGATTTTCAACTATTATATTCGTGAATACCGAGTTGGGTACATACAGGGGGCGCGATTGAAAATCACGGATCATCGTTACCCGCCAACCGATATTCTCCACAGTCCCCTCGATATTGCGATCGGGAGAACGTATCCAGTCACCAATGACAAATGGCCGGTCGAGATAGACGACCAGCCCACCGAAAAAATTGGCGAGTAGGTCTTTGGCTGCAAAACCAACCGCGATGCCGCCTATGCCTCCCATCGCCAATACGCCGGAAACGCTGAAGCCGAGGGTCTGCAGAATCACCAACGCCGAGGTGATAATTACGGCAAGGCGCACCAGCTTGCTGATTGCATGTACGGTATGCTTGTCGATCCGATCCGAATTCTCGCTGAATTCCTGTTCCGCACCACGAATTGTTCCGAGCACGAACCAGGTGATGCAAACCAATACCCCTACGTCACGAACCGAATCGGAATAGGTAAAGATCGCGCTTTTGGTTTCGAGGTAGATAATATCAATCGCGATATCCAGACCCACCAGCCAGACTATCCAGCTAATTGGACGCATCATCGCGGTAAATACAATATCGTCCCAACGCGTGGAGGTTCGACCAAGCCTTTTCAGCACATTCGCAAGAAAGCGTTTGGTGAAGAAACTGGCAAATGCAGTAATCAATACAACGACGAATACTTGCACCACCCAAATCCATTCCCGATCGATACCGGGCAACCAATTTTCCAGATTAAACATTATTCAAATAAGTCCCCACTTTCTGCCAGCCCCAGACGATGATTGAAGGCATGTAATTCTTCGCAGGCATTCTGCCAGTCCCTGGATGCGAACAAATCCGCCTTCACCGCCTCTCCGTGCAAACGTATCATGCGCAACTGCGAGGTCGGATTCGAATAACCATTTAGTGAGTCCAGCACTTCATCGGCGCCAGCAGAATTGTTGCAAACCAGCAGAATATCGCTGCCGGCTGTAAGAGCATGCTTTGCACGTTCAGGATAACCGCCGACCGACTCGGCACCACTCATGCTCAGATCGTCGCTAAAGACAATTCCCTCGAATCCGAGCTGCCCGCGTAACACTGTCTCTATCCAGTAGCGCGAATAGCCTGCGGCGGCCTTATCGACATGCTCATAAATAACATGCGCCATCATAACCCCGGTTAAGTGGGTTGCAATAACCCGCCGAAAAGGTACCAGATCGAGCGCTTCGATTTCGCTGAACCCGCGTCGATCGAAGGGCATCACATGATGCGAGTCACCCTCTACCGAACCGTGCCCAGGAAAGTGCTTGCCTATCGCCTCCATGCCTGCCCTGCGCATGCCTCGGACCCAGGCATTGGCTAAATGAGAAACCGTTTCGGGGTCCCGGTGAAATGCGCGATCGCCGATAACACTGCTGACCGGATTGGCAATATCCAGTACCGGTGCAAAGCTAAGATCCACGCCGTAATTTAGCAATTCAGCAGCCATCACCCAGGCGAAATTTTCAGCCAGGCGGATTGCATGTTGCGGGTCATCGTCGTAAAGATCACCCAATAGCCCCATCGCCGGTATCGCCTGGAATCCATCACGAAAACGTTGCACTCGCCCGCCCTCATGGTCAACCGCAATTACCAGTCGCGGATCTCTAAGCGTATGAAGTTCCTTGCACAGTGCTGCGAGCTGCTCTGGATTCTGGTAGTTGCGGCTAAATAGAATCACACCGCCAACTTGTGGATGGGCCAGACGTTTACGGTCCTCCTGGTTGAGTTCGCATCCGGCGATATCGAGCATAACCGGCCCCAGTGTCATTTATCTGACTCCAGAATTACCATTGCCGCGACGGCGATTCCTTCTTCACGTCCGATAAAGCCGAGTTTCTCGGTAGTGGTTGCCTTGATATTAATCCTTGCCGATGTACAGTCCAGATCCCGTGCCAGGTTCTGCTTCATCTCGTCAGTACGGGACGCCAATTTAGGTGCCTGCAAAATAATAGTGATATCGGCATTTCCCAATTGAAAGCCGTCCGCATCGATCAATTGTTTTATTTCGCGCAGAAATTCACGGCTATCACGATTTTTATTTTGCGCATTAGCATCGGGGAACATCTGGCCAATATCACCGCGCCCCAGGGCACCGAGCAATGCATCGCAAAGCGCGTGAATAAGCACATCACCGTCTGAGTGGGCAACAATTGCTTTGTCCCAGGAAATCAAAGCCCCACCCAACGCGAATCCTTCACCGTCCGTGAACGCGTGAACGTCATAACCATGCCCAACCCTGACAGTACTCATCGGACCCTTGTCTCGGTTTATTCAAACCGGGTGATTATAACCGCCCACCGCGACAACTACACCCGGCTCAGCGCATGTATATTAAAAAGTAGGGCACTGAACAACAGCAACGCACCAGCCTGATGCAAGGCTCCAAGCAAAACGGGAACCTGCGTTAACAGGGTTGTAATCCCAAGAATCAACTGAACAATAACCATCATACCTACCAGTTTGAAACTGCGCAGCAGTATCGTCTCGTCAAAATGGGAGCGACCCTTGAGATACCAGAAAATCAGCAATACACCGGTAGCAATGGCTAGCCATCGGTGGTTGAACTGCACCGCAACCATATTTTCAAGCGGGTTCAGATACCAGGGTGACAGTGCCCCGATGCCCTCGGGTATCAAATTGCCTCCCATTAGTGGGAAGGTATTAAAAATAAACCCGGCCTTAAGCCCGGCGACAAATCCGCCGGAAACTATAGTGACCAGTACCAGGACTACTAAACCGAGTGAAGCCTTGCGCCAACCGGTTACACTTGACCCGGCAAGTCGTCGGTATTCGCCGCTATATGCCAGGTTGAAAATCGTCCACAGGATAAACCCGTAAATCAGAATCGCACTGAGTAAATGTGCGCTCAATCGATATTGACTGACATGCGGGTTGCTCACCAGTCCGCTTTTAACCATGTACCAGCCAAGCAGACCCTGAAATCCTCCCAGCAAAAACATGACCATCAATCTCGGAGTCAATCCCGGCTTTATCATATTACGCAACCAGAAAAAAATAAAAGGCAACAGGAATACAACGCCAATTAAACGCCCAAGCATTCGATGTGAATACTCGAACCAGAATATTCTTTTGAACCCAGCGAGCGTCATATCACTGTTTATCTTCTGATACTCGGGAAATTGCTGATAAAGCTCAAACTCGGCGAACCATTGCTCCGTATTGAGAGGTGGCAACATCCCGGTCGGATGCCAGGTCACCATGGAAAGGCCGGACCCGGTGAGTCGTGTCACACCGCCCAGAATTATCATCGTAAAGATTAATGTGAGGCAAACCAGTAACCAGCGAAGTATTGTGCGATCGTTATTACTTATGTCGTGCATGTGGAATCTGGACTCTAGCGCGGCAACTACTGCGATCCGGCCGAGTCTTTTTGCAGTAATTCATAGAGGCCGTATTATAGCAACAGACAATACGGCATAAAGAAAGCACTACTTTTTGCGACCTCATATCTTCGCGTGGGAGTTTCTCGTCACCTGCCCGGCGACCAGACCTTGCTGCAGTCGATTTGAGGCTCCCAAAAAAAAGGCGCCTAAGGGCGCCTTTTTCGTCCTCGCTGCCTTTATTATTTTATTTGGCAGCTATCCCCTCCAGTTGCTTTGCCTTGATAAGTTGAACGTCTAACGCCGAATCTTCGGCGCTGCGATCATAGGCCACTGATAAAAGTTGGCCGTAGTAGACCACAGGCATTTCAAAGTTGCTACCGAATTTTGCTTTAAATTCACCCTCGTAGATTTCAACATTGCTCCGGCACGGCAAACAGCGATTAACGATAAAATCGGCACCGCGATCATAGGCGGATCGGTGTCTCCGTGGATCATCTGCCGGGATTTCTCGGGTTCCGAGAAGCCAATACGTAACCACAACGCCGTAATTTCCCTCAGGCACTTACCAACGACCGTGAAGTAATCATTGCTGTCTCCAAACTGTGACCTTCGTCGTTTTAATTAATACACCAATAGGTATTATTAACACATCACCCAAAAAGACGCAGCATGAAAGCGAGCGATATCTTTCATAAAACGGCGAAAGGGCAGTCGGAAATAGAAACCAAAAGCAACGCGCTGACCTTGAAAGAACGTCGTGTATTAATCCTGGTTAACGGCGTGAATGACGCGGCGACCCTGAAGGAAATTTCGCTGTGCGATAATATTATCGAAATCCTGGAAAACCTGATGACACGGGGCTTCATCGATCGAGGCGGCAACACAGATTCCAAATATGAATTTGCTCGGCATAAGCCGTAACAGCAGCATCCGAATCGCAGCGGAGGTTGCCATTCTTCCCTTTACAATATCGATTAAGTCTCTTCAAACGGAAAGCTGTCGAGTCGCTCGACACCCTTATCCCTGATCACCACCTGGACTTCCAGCTTGACCGACTCGCTGCCCTTTTCGCCGATTAGGCTTTCTACGCACAGCACCATGTTCTCCTCAAACTGTCCTTCACAGGCGGATTCAAAATCGGGGTGCAGGGGGATCACCGGCCATTCGTCCCCCATGCCCACACCATGCGCCGCCAGCGAGTAGCGATAGGGTTGATACTTCCCCGGTATCTGCCAGGATTTCGCATTGAACTCGCGAAAACTCATTCCGGATTCGATAATCCCAAGATTGTGATTTAACTGTTCCACGGCAGCACTGTAAAGTTCGGATTGTTTTGGCGTCATTGGAGTATATCCGCAAGTCCATGAACGCGATAAATCCGCGCAGTATCCGTAAGGACCTATCATATCGGTGTCAAACGAAATCATTTCCCCTTGCTGGCACACATAGTCTGAACACTCCTGGTACCAGGGATTGGTACGCGGACCGCAGGTCAGTAATCGGGTCTCAAGCCATTCCCCGCCGGAGCGCGCATTTTCATAATGCAACTCTGCCCACAGCTCCTGCTCGGTACGTCCCGGTACAGAGTTTTCATAAACACGCGCCATCCCGGCTTCACAGACACGGATGGTCCAACCCATCAGGGTCAGTTCATCCTCGCTTTTGATCACACGCGCCAGTTCGGTAAGCTGCTGGCCTTCTACGTATTCGAATCCCTCGGCTTCGAGCGCCTTGAGCCCGAGCGGCTCGATCTTGTCCATCGCAATTCGTTTATTCCCGGCGCCGTGCTCACGTATCAAGTCTGCTATCTCGCGGCTCCAGTCACCCACCATTTCTTCAGTTCGACTACCGGTTTCCATGAAAATCCATGGAATCGAGTTCCGAACTTCGTCGATACCCTCATAGCCGTCACACAAGTGATGACACCCCTTGAACTCAAACATGATCGCCGGCCCGTCGGTGAAAATCAGCGCATAACGCATTGCATCGTGCGCCGTCCAGACCTGCATGTTGGTCACATCAAGGGCGTAGCGAATATTGATCGGATTGTAGAGCAGGATAGCCGCGCAATCGAATTCCTGCAGTTGCGCGCGAATTCGGGCCAGGCGATACTGGCGTGCCTTAACCAGGGTTCCATGCGGAATCGGGCTTTTAAGCGGGCGGTCGGCACCCTCCGGGTTGAGATAGGCTTTCTTGCGTTGGTCAAAAAAAATATCGTTACAGGCTTTCACTATCATTGCCTCGGATCGGTGTGCCGGAGGTTATCGAGCCTTTCTCCGATCAATTCGTAAGCCTGGCCGAAACCGCGAACAAATCGACCGGTGTTTACACGTACGCAAAATAAATGGAAATCGGGGAGCGGTTCGATAATCTTCATGACCTTGCCAAACCGGCGATGAAACACGTCCAGCACTATACTGAAAAGGTCGTCATCGCGGTCGATAAGCTGTGCGCTTCCCTGCAGGCTAATTCGCTGCCGTGCAAACGGGTTTGCCGCTTCGCCTTCATCTTCGATCAGCATCAAGCCAATTTGGGGATTGCGCATAAGATTGCCCGTGTGGCTCGCGAGTTGACTGAGAAAAAGATAGTAATCCCCTTCGAACAAAACGCAAGGAGCGTAGCTCGCCTCGGGGGTAGCATCGTTGGTCAGGGTCGCCAATTGGGCACTGCTGGCGTGGTCGCGTAACGCAAGGTAATCCTGGCGCGCGCTATCTGAATCGTTCAAAACTGGTCCCGGCAGTCAATACCCGGTTATTTTGCCACGCTACGAAGACATTCGCATCAAGCTTGCGCTGGCAGAGTCATTTTCACTGGCCAGTTTCATCAGTTTCACCTGTTGCTCGTAGTAACGCGCATAGTCGATCATGCGCACCATTGCGTCAATCGCGTTGACATTGCTCGCTTCAAGCGCTCCCGATGTTACCGAAACCGACGCATCAGCAACCGCCTCAACTCCATCTAGACTGCGAAACAATCCATCTTCGCCACGATAGAGCTGATCCTGCGGTGGATTTACCAGGTTGATTCGATCCACTCCGACCAGGGTACTGGCGGCTTGACCCACTGCGCGAATACTGATGGTGCCATCGCGACCGATCTGGAGACTTTCGAATTGAGGTATGGTTATCGGGCCACCGGCACAGCCTTGAAATCTGCAAGCCTTGGAGAAGTTGTCAAGGTCCGCAACAGCCAGTCGCTGAGGGTTGTCGAAGGGATAGTTTCGGGAGATGCCCTGGTTAGGATAAGCATCTGATGAATCTTAATGCTTTTAACAGTAAACTATTTTGCCATCCAGCCGATAAGGTATATAGGAATCTCAAGGAGACCAGCAATGACTGACGCGATTAATACGCAAAACCGGCCGCGAAATACCGGGGTATCGGCGGATGCCAAGGCTGGCTCTACTGCGAAGGCGAACCAGCAAACCGCGCAAAACAAGCCTGCTGCAGGCAAGGCTGACGAAGCGAGTACCGTCGAACTTAGCAGCACCACGTTAATAGAAGAGCTTAGCGATCAAATCAAAAACGTTCCCGAGGTTAACGAAGCCCGGGTAGAAGCGGTCAAGAAGGCACTTGGCAATGGCGAATACCAACCTGACGCCGAAGTGATTGCACGCAAATACAGTGAAATCGAGAAGTTACTGCCATGAGCAGCATACAATGCCGTGAACAGCTGATCGCGCTGCTGGAATCGCATAATGTACGCATTACCAGTGCCATTGATTACCTGGATAGCATCAAGCAGGCCATAGCCGAAAGTAGCCTGGAAAACCTGCAACAATCACTGTCAAACCCGGATTCCGCGCTTGTTGATATCGAACGAGTCGAGCAACAGCGTCATCAACTACTGTCCACTTACGGATTTAGTCAGGATAGTGAAGGTTTTGAAAAATGTATGGCCTGGTGTGACAACGAGCAGCAACAGGTCTACGAGCTTTACCAGCAGCTGGTTCAAAGTCTGGTTCAATTGCAGCATTCTATCCAGATCAATAGCTTGCTGGTTAACCGGGGTCGAGATCGGGTACGACGGTCACTCGGAATACTGACCGGCCATGGTGCTGCAGGGAATTGTAAAACCTACAGCAGTGATGGTAAAACACTAAGTCCCACTGGTCAGCGCGACATCGCTACCGCCTGATCTATCACCCCACCTTCTGCATACCCAGAAACTCTTATACAAGTCACTATTAAAGGATGCTCGCTTTCGCGTCAGACCGACGGGGGGTGACGTGCTTTTAACTCATTTATCAACACAGGATTTACCTACCCTAAAGATCTCTTTTGAGCGTCGCGAGCGAAGCAGCTCAAAAGCAAAAAAAACCCCATCGCTTAAATGAGGTTAATACATAAACATATAACAGGAGGGTCTTGAGCTGATAATTATAAGCTCCTCCCTGTTCATAACTGGGACACGGGTCTCAAATTCCGGCCCAACTAATGTAAATTCATCACAGACCTTTCAATATCGACGACCACTAATCTCGGGCATGTCGTTTAAAACCCTGCCGCTGCCGTTATACTATCTCCACCGGCACGGACCAAGCACCCATGAACAAAGATTTATCCCTGTTACAACCTTACCCGTTTGAAAAACTGGCACAGCTGAAACAGGGTATACAACCCCCAAAACACCTCGATCATATAGCCTTGTCAGTCGGAGAGCCCCGACATCCGGCACCGCACTTTGTGGTCGAGAGTCTAATCGCCCATTTGCACCAGTTATCGACCTACCCCGGTACACGCGGCACAACCGAATTACGCGAAGTGATTGCCAACTGGTTGACATCCCGCTTCGGAGTTAGACAGGGTTTGGTAGATCCAGAAAAAAATCTGTTACCGGTTAGCGGAACCCGCGAAGCCCTGTTTGCCATCGCACAGTGCATCATAGATCGCAGCGCTATCAATCCCCTGATATTTATGCCGAATCCGTTTTACCAGATTTACGAGGGCGCAGCGGTACTGGCAGGTGGACTACCGCGTTACCTCAATTGCCTGCCCGAAAATGGATTCCTTCCCGATCTTGACGAAATCGATGCGCGGGAGTGGGCGGACTGCCAGATGATTTACATTTGCAATCCGGGTAATCCAACCGGGGCCGTCATGACACGTCAATATCTTGAACAATTGATAAAGCTTGCCCATCAATACGATTTTGTTATCGCCAGCGATGAATGCTATACCGAGATATTTTTTGACGAAAGCGACCCACCTCCGGGACTGCTCGGTGTCGCAGCCGGAATGGGAAACGATAGTTTCGAGCATTGCCTGGTATTTCACAGCCTGTCGAAACGATCTAATTTGCCAGGTTTACGCTCGGGATTCGTTGCCGGTGATGCACAATTAATGGGGAAATTTCTACTATACCGAACTTATCATGGCTGCGCGTTGCCACCAGCAACCCAAACCGCGAGCACAGCGGCCTGGGGAGACGAGGTTCATGTAATCGAAAATCGTAGCCTTTATCGACAAAAATTTGAGCAGGTTTTGGCACTGCTTTCTGATACACTCGCGCCGCAGAAACCGCAGGCAGGTTTTTATCTGTGGGCGAAAACGCCAATTTCAGATACCGAGTTTGCGCAACAGCTTTACGCTGAACAAAACGTAACTGTGCTTCCCGGTAGATTCCTGGCACGCGATCACGGTGGCAACAATCCCGGTGAAAACCGGGTACGCATGGCGCTCGTAGCCCCCCTGGACGAATGCCTCGACGCGGCCAAACGAATCAATTCGCTATTAGCGGCACTTTAGGAGAAACGCAATGGCTGAAATTCAGCAAATTATCGAACAGGCGTTCGAAAATCGCGCTGAAATAAACCCCGGCAACGTCGACGCCGAGACCAAGAATGCTGTACTCGAGGCAATTGAGCTCCTAGATTCGGGACAGCAGCGCGTTGCCGAGCCGGTCGCGGGCGGATGGCAGGTCAACGAGTGGTTAAAGAAAGCCGTGCTGTTGTCGTTTCGCATTCGTGAAAATCAAATCATGCCCGGTGGATTTACCCAGTATTTCGACAAAGTCGACTCGAAGTTCGACGGATGTTCCGCCGAACAGCATGCCGCCAGCGGGGTTCGCGTGGTCCCCCCGGCCGTGGCGCGTAAAGGATCGTTTGTTGCACCCGGTGTCGTGATGATGCCTTCCTATGTCAATATTGGCGCTTATGTCGATAGCGGCACCATGGTCGATACCTGGGCCACCGTCGGCTCCTGTGCCCAAATCGGCAAAAATGTGCATCTTTCAGGCGGGGTCGGCATCGGCGGTGTACTCGAGCCCCTGCAGGCTTCCCCAACAATTATCGAAGACAACTGTTTCATCGGGGCACGCTCCGAGGTAGTTGAAGGAGTGATAGTCGAGAAGAACTCGGTCATTTCGATGGGTGTTTATATCGGTCAAAGCACCAAGATATACAATCGGGAAACCGACCAGGTGACCTATGGACGTATTCCCGAGGGCTCGGTAGTGGTCGCCGGTAATTTGCCGTCCGAGGATGGCAGGTATAGCCTCTACTGCGCAGTAATTGTCAAACAGGTCGATGAAAAAACGCGTGCCAAGGTTGGGATCAACGACCTGCTGCGAAACGTATAGGTATGCCATGGTTGACGAGGTAACATTGTACGGGATACCCAATTGTGACACGATCAAAATAGCAAAAGCCTGGTTGCGTAATCACAGCATCGAGTTCAAATTTCATGACTATCGCAAGCACGGCATTGACAGCGATCAGCTGCAATCGATGGCGTCTGCGTTGGGCTGGGAAGCCATGCTGAATCGTCGAGGTACCACCTGGCGCGCTCTACCGAGCACGGTAAAGGACCACATCGATCTCGGGTCGGCAATCCACCTTATGCTCGACAATCCAGCAATCATTAAGCGCCCGATACTCGCCAAAGACGATCAGCTCTACCTCGGTTTCAGTGCCACACAATACCAGGAGATCTTTGGCTAAGTCATGACAAACGCAACCTTAAAACTGGCATCGGACCTAATAGCCAGGCCCTCGCTTACCCCGGATGACGCGGGCTGCCAGGCATTATTGATCGAGCGCCTCAATGCGATTGGATTTGAATGCGAGACCATGATATTCGACGATGTAACCAACCTGTGGGCCCGTCGTGGCAAGGTCGCACCCGTGTTTGCCTTTGCCGGCCACACCGACGTGGTGCCGACTGGACCACTGGAGAAGTGGCATAGCGATCCATTTACACCGGAAATCCGCGACGGCAACCTGTTTGGCCGTGGCGCTGCGGATATGAAATCGAGTATCGCGGCTATGGTGACTGCCTGCGAAAGATTTGTTGCTGAACACGCGGATCATCAGGGTTCGATCGCGTTGTTAATTACCAGCGACGAGGAAGGTATAGCCGTCAACGGCACCGTCAAGGTTATCGAGACACTCGAAACACGGGGAGACAAAATCGACTGGGCACTAATCGGCGAACCTTCCAGCCTTGAGCAGGTCGGTGATGTTGTCAAAAACGGTCGACGTGGCTCGATCGGCGCGAAACTCGTAATCGAAGGGGTACAGGGACACGTGGCCTATCCGCACAAGGTAGACAATCCTATCCACCGCGCAATGCCGGCATTGCATGAACTCGCACGCCATGAATGGGACCAGGGCAATCGATTCTTTCCGCCAACCAGTTTTCAGATTTCGAATATCAATGCCGGCACGGGAGCGCATAACGTGGTTCCAGGGCACGCCGAAGTATTATTCAATCTACGCTACTCGACTGAAATCGACCCCGGGAAAATTATCGAAACCACCCGGGTTATCCTCGACAAGCACGATCTCGACTATCATATCGACTGGTCTGTTTCGGGCTATCCATTCCTGACACCGGAGGGGGAATTGGTAGAAGCGGCGCAGCGGGCTATCAAGCAACACACCGGTCTAACCACCGAACTTGCTACCACCGGCGGCACTTCGGATGGTCGATTTATCGCGCCGACTGGCGCACAGATACTTGAACTTGGACCGGTTAACGAGTCGATTCACAAACTTAATGAACACGTGAATACGCAGGAACTCGACCAGCTGTCCGATATTTACCAAAGTATTCTCGAAAACCTGCTGTCTTGACGCCACTGACTGGACGATTCGCGCCCTCGCCCTCGGGACCCCTGCATTTTGGCTCCCTGGTCGCAGGCCTGGCGAGTTATTGTCAGGCGAAGTCGCAACAGGGGCACTGGCTGCTACGCATCGAGGATGTCGATACACCTCGTGTTGTAGCCGGCGCCGGTGACCAGATTCTGCGCGATCTAGAGGCCTTTGGTTTCGAATGGGATGGAGCCGTCCGCTATCAGAGCGACCGCTTCGAACAATATCAGTATTATCTCGATCAACTACTGGATCAGGGGGATTGTTACGCCTGTGAATGCAGTCGCAGGACCTTGCGCGAACAGGGAGTGCGCAACGGTCCCCTGGGACAAATTTATCCCGGTCTGTGCCGCTCGAAACAGTTAACAGCTGCAAACCGCTCGATCCGCCTTAATATCGAGCATGCGCAATGGGTCAAATTTGTCGACCGAATTTACGGCGAGTTCAGACTGAACCTGCCCGAATCGGTCGGTGATTTCGTACTCAAGCGGGTGGATAATATTTACGCTTACCACCTGGCCGTGGTGGTTGATGATGAGTGGCAGAAAGTTACCGAAATCGTACGCGGTGCCGATTTGCTGGAAAACACCTGCCTGCATATCTACCTACAGCAAAGGCTGGGATTCAAAATCCCCGACTACATGCACATTCCACTGGTCAACAATGCGCAGGGCATAAAACTCAGCAAGCAAACCGGGGCAAACGCGCTAGATCACCAAAACTCCTCCAGGCTACTACTCGCCGCATTACGCCATCTTGGCCAGTCGCCACTACCCGAACTTGAACAAGGTAGACCACAGGAAATTCTGCAATGGGCAGTTGGTAACTGGAGTACTGATTCGATTCCAGTGCTACACCCGGCAATCGCGGAAACTTTTGGGGCCTAACCGACCGAGTTTTGTCCTGTAGGAATTTCGCAGTAAACTAACGCATTCACAAGTCATGAAAACCAGGTAAATATTATGCTCAAGACCGCAGGTGATTTGATTAAGGAAGCCCAGCAGCATATCGATTGCGTGGACGTTGCGACGGCAAAGAAAATATATGATGAAAACCCTGATGCGGTAATTGTCGATGTGCGCGAGGCCCATAGCGCTGATGAATCGAAGCTATCCGAATCGATCAATATATCGCGCGGGCTGCTGGAAATGCAGATTCATAAGGTCTGCCCTGAGGCGACGACAGTGATCCTGACTCACTGTGGTGGCGGGGGGCGCGCGTCACTCGCAGCACACACCTTGAAACAGTTGGGTTACGCAGAGGTATATGCAATCACCGCCCCTTTCGACGAAATCAAAGAAATTTTTGGCTGATTCAACGATTACTTGACCTGATCGATGGTCAAATTGATTTGTTCGGGGGGATTCTTGCTATCCACCGCTTCAAGCTCGGTGTAAAAGTCACCCGCCTGGGCCACAGGCTTACCGCTGCTTGAGACACGTGCGCCAACGATGACCTGGTCGAATGTCGATAACTTCATGCTGGGCATCATCGCGTCATCATCGCTCAGGATTAGCGTTACCGGTAAATCACTGAGTTGCAGTTTTCTAACCGCCAACGGCATCGGTGGTCCCTGCATCGCCTTGGCATAGACAAACACCGCCGCACCCGGATTCGATCTGGATTTGAGATCAGCGCTGATATCGACAACGAGCTTAAGCCTGGCGCTATTATTAACCGCTTTGGCGAGTTCAGGGTCGCGTTCTTCGAGCATCACGATCAGATCCTTGATTTCGCTTACCGAGCCCGGGTTATCCGCAATCAAAGGCAACAGCTGCGTCCAGTAGCGATGCGCAGCCTTATAGTCCTGGCGTTGTTCCGCGGCCATTCCCGCCAGCCAAAGCCCATTTGGAAATCGGGGTGCAAGCTCGAGTCCGCGCTGCACCAATGCTTCAGGTTCGCCCAGCATATTGCCGTTGTTTTGCATCGCCAGTGCGTCAGCGAGTGCAAACATGATCCCGGGTTCATCGACAACCAGGTCGTTACTGCGCTGAAAAGCCGTCACAGCAGCGTCGTACTGCCGCTTGCCCATCAGGGTTCTACCGAGCATAAACCAGCCTTCCGCATCCTCAGGATTAGCACGCAACCTTTCCTTGATCGCAACCGCCATTTCGTCGAGGGTCATCTGCGGTGCCGCCGCGGTTTGTTGCTGCGCTATGGCGTGCACCAATTGCGGGTTCTCGATGACGCGGTACTCACCATAAATCAGGTATAACGCTATGCTGGACGCAGGTATCGCCAGTAACACCACGACTGCCATCCATTTACCGCGTGATTTTTCGGCATCCGCTTCCTTGTTATCGAGTTCCAACGCCAGCGAAGTCTGTAAATCCACGAATGCGCTTTCGTAGGTAGCCTGATCAATCTCACCATCGGCTAATTGCGCTTCAAGCTGCTTTTTCTTTTCGCGTGCAATTTGAATATTCTGCCGTTGCCGTTGATCGGCCTGCTGTGCCCGGGAAGTCCGGATCAGAGGGACTAGCAAAATGACAAGCGCGAGCGCGAGCAGCGCAATGACGATAATCCAGAAACTCATTTATCCGGCTCTTTATCTTCCAGCAATTGTTTTGCCTCGGCCAAAGCAGCGGCATCGACCTCGATCGGCTTATCGGCGGCGCGCAACCTGCGGACGAGCAGGTAAAGCACCAACAACAATAACAGGAAGGGCCCCAGCCACAGCAGGTAAGTGTTGGATTTAAACTGTGGCCGGTAAAGCACAAAATCGCCATAGCGAGCGACCATGAATTCAATCACTTGTTGTGGTGATTTCCCCTCCTGTAGCATCTCGTAGGTTTCACGCCGGAGGTCACGCGCCAGAGCGGCATCCGAGGCCGACAGGTTCTGGTTCTGACAGACCAGGCAGCGCAATTCGTCAATGAGCTTTCTATAGTCGGCTTCCATTTGCGCCGACTCGAATTCGTAAGTCTCGATCGCTGCCTGTAACGGCGGCACCCAAAACACGAAGGTCGCTAGTAACAGCAAACTCCTCAACTCAGCAACTCCCTGAGGACAGGCATGATTTTCTGTTCCAGTGACTCATGTGTCACCGGGCCGATATGCTTGTACTTGATCATTCCGTCGGCACCGATAACAAATGTTTCGGGCACCCCGTAAACGCCCCAGTCTATGCCGACACGCCCATCATGATCGATCACGCTGGTGGCATAGGGATTGCCAAATTGCTGTAACCACCTGACCGCGTCCGCGGGTTCATCCTTGTAATTGAGCCCGACCACGGTAACCAGGTTCTTACCTGCAAGCGCGGTGATAACTTCATGCTCGGCCCGACAGGACACGCACCAGGAAGCCCATACATTGAGCACCCAGACCTGGCCCGACATATCCGCCGTGGAGAGCTTGCGCGAAGGTTCGCCGAGCATCGCCAGAGAAAATTCAGGCGCCGGTTTATCGATCAGCGGTGAAGGCACTTTCTTGGGGTCAAGGCGCAGACCGTAGCCAAGCAGGCCGACCATCAGGACAAACACCGCCAGCGGCAGCACAAACCGATTCATGCCGTCCGCTCCGCCGCATCGCTATCGACACTGCTGCTACGCGCCAGGCGACGGTAGCGCCGGTCGCTCGCTGCGAACAATCCGCCAATAGCCATAATGATCGCGCCCAACCAAATCCAGCGAATAAAAGGCTTGTAATATATTCGTACCGCCCAGGCGCCTTCCTGGTCGAGCGGCTCCCCTAACGCGATAAATAAATCGCGAGTAAGCCCGGCATCGATCGCAGCTTCGGTCATCGGCATGGTCTGCACGCGGTAAGTGCGTTTTTCGGGAAACAGGTCAATTTTGAAGTCTCCAGATTCGGATCGCACCGTAAAACCGCCTCGAGTCGCTACGTAGTTATCAATATTGAAGTCGCGCACGCCATGGAAGGTGAATTCATAACCCGCCACCGAGTAGATATCCCCCGGCGCCATACGCAAGTCTTTTTCCTGGTTATACAAACTGGTTAGCGTTATGCCGACGATAAAGACTGCAATACCAAGGTGCCCGAGCAACATGCCGTAAAACCCGGCTGGCGTCGAACGTAGGGTCGAAAGCAAGGCGCGATTATGAAAGCGTTCGTAAATCGCGATACTGGCCGTCACTACAATCCATAGCGCCATCGCAATGCCGAGATAAGCACCCCAGATCCATTGCGGCAGCGTTAGGCTAAGCAGCAAGGCCAGCGCCAGCACCACGATTGCGGGAATTTTCAGTTTAGCCCCAAGGCGCCCCAGGCTGTCGCTCTTCCAGCGAATCAGCATACCGATACCCATCAATACGCCCAGCGGTGCGGTCAGCGTCACAAACATCAGGTTGAAATATGGTGGGCCGACTGAAATCTTGTCTCCCATGGCGTCGATCGCGATCGGGTAAAGCGTGCCCAACAAGATTGCGCTGGTTACCACCGCGAGAAAAGCATTGTTCAGTAATAACGCCCCGTCTCGAGACAGAAGTCTAGTCTGGGCTGCGCTCTTAAGTAACGGTGCGCGCCAGGCGTAAAGGGTTAACGAGCCGCCGACCACCAGCACTAGGAAGCCCAAAATAAATATTCCACGTTCCGGATCGCTGGCAAAGGCGTGTACCGAGGTCAGTACGCCGGAGCGCACCAGGAAGGTACCCAGCAGACTCAGCGCAAACGCAAAAATCGCCAACAATGCAGTCCATGCCTTGAAGGTACCGCGCTTCTCGGTGATCGCAAGTGAGTGCATTAACGCGGTTCCGACCAGCCACGGCATGAAGGATGCGTTTTCGACCGGATCCCAGAACCACCAGCCGCCCCAGCCAAGCTCATAATAGGCCCACCAGCTGCCAAGCGCTATCCCCAGAGTCAGGAACAACCAGGCAATATTGGTCCAGGGCCGCGACCAGCGAGCCCAGGCCGAATCAACCTGCCCCGAAATCAATGCGGCAATCGAAAACGCGAATGCGACTGAAAATCCAACATAACCGAGATAAAGCATCGGTGGATGAATCGCGAGTCCAATGTCCTGCAATAATGGATTTAAATCACTACCTTCTGCTGCAGCGGGAAGTATCCGTTCAAACGGATTTGAGGTAACGATAATAAACAGCAAGAATCCGCAGCTCACCAGCCCCAACACGGCCAGCACTCGCGCACGCATCGCACGCGGTACATTTGGAGTAAATAATGCAACCGCTCCGGTCCACAGGGCGAGCACCAGTGACCACAGCAACAGAGATCCCTCGTGCGAGCCCCAGACCCCGGAAATGCGATAAATGAGCGGTAATGCGCTGTTCGAATTTTTGGCAACATAAAGCACCGAGAAATCATGACTCAGAAAAGCCCAGGTAAGACAGGCATAGGACAAGCCGACAAACAGTAACTGGGCCAACGCCGCGGGCACCGCGAGCGCAATCCAGCGTTGCACCCCAAGGTGGGCGCCAGCCAGCGGCACGAATGCCTGGATCAAGGCGATGCTCAGCGCAATAATTAGCGTGATTTGACCGATTTCAGGAATCACTACTAATTCTCCTTTTTTGACTTCATACCGGCGAGTTCCGGTGGCATATAATTTTCATCGTGCTTGGCCAGCACTTCCTCGGCAACGAATTCGCCGGAACCATTCAGCTTGCCATTGGCGATGATTCCCTGCCCCTCGCGAAACAGATCGGGGAGTATACCGGCGTATTGCACCGTAACGCGCTGCTCGTTATCGGTTAGGTCGAATTTTACAGTTAAACCCTCACCTGGCCGTTTGACGCTACCTTCGACTACCATTCCACCAATGCGGAATAACTTGTTTTGCGGAGCCTTTCCCGAAATTACTTCGCTCGGGGTAAAGAAGAACATGATGTTCTGATCCAGCGACTTGAGCGCAAGCCCGACGCCAACGGCTACGCCTGCAACCATTAGCAGGATCAAGCCGAGTCTTTTCTTTCTTGCTGGGGTCATATCCGTTCAACCTTTTGACGTCGCCTAAGCTGGCGTAATTCTTTCTCGTGTTGTTTGCGAGGAAGATACCAGTTTAACCATAGCACCAGTGCAACCAATATATAGCTCGGCCACACAAAAATAGCGTATCCACCCATTTGGAAAAATTCTGCCACTTAAAGTTCCTCAAGCCACTTGCTATTGCGTTCACGCCGCAACAGCTCCACGCGACACTTTTGAAACAAGGCCAGCACGTAATACACCTGGAACGCCAGCGCCATCAGCAGCAACGGGACTAGCATGCTCCAGTGAATCGAGGGCTTGTCAAACTTGGTAACCGTGGCTCCCTGGTGCAACGAATGCCACCATTCCACCGAGTAATGGATGATCGGAATATTCACCACTCCTACCAGGGCCAGTATCGCCACCGCCCTACCGGCAATCCGCTTATCATCGATGGCATTATGCAGGCCTATGATGCCGAGGTATAAAAACAGCAATATCAATTCAGAAGTCAGGCGCGCATCCCATACCCAGTAAGTTCCCCACATCGGTTTACCCCAGAGCGAACCGGTGACAAGCGCTAAAAAAGTAAAGCTGGCGCCTATTGGCGCGCTACTGATCAAAACCACTTCGGCAAGTTTCATGCGCCAGATGATTATTATCGCACCGCAAAAAGCCATCACGACATAGATGAACAACGACATCCAGGCTGACGGGACGTGCACGAAAATAATGCGGTAACTTTCACCCTGCTGATAGTCAGGTGGCGCTTCGATTAAACCGCCATACAGTCCAGTCACTAAAAAGGCCAGAAAGATCCAAGTTAGCCATGGAATCCATTTACCGGCGATGCGATAAAAGTGCGGCGGGGAACCTAATTTGTGAAACCAGAGAAACATTGACACCTTTCAACTTGCTGACATTCGTAAGGCTGCAGCTGTGGCCCAGGGCGACAGCGAAAGCGACAGAAACAGAAAAGCCAGTAGCATGTATATCTGCGCGGAGACTTCGAATCCCATCGCAGCATTTTCGATCGCGCTGGCTGCAAAAATCAAAACTGGGACGTATAGGGGCAACACTAAAAGCGATAGAATTATACCACCTTTTCGCAGTCCTACCGTAAGTGCGACGCCAATCGCGCCAATCAAACTCAAAATTGGCGTGCCAATTAGTATAGTCAATAACAGTGTCGGTTGCGCCGCCGCCGGCATACCCAGCATCTCCGCCAGTAACGGCGCCACGATCAGTAATGGTAATCCGGTTACCAGCCAATGCGCGCTCACTTTTGCCAACACCAGCACCGCAACCGGATGCGCGCTGAGGAGAATCTGCTCGAGTGAACCATCGTCAAAATCAGAACGAAAAATACTATCCAGAGACAGCATCGCGGCTAGTAAAGCCGCGACCCATATGATCCCGGGCGCGATGCGCGCCAGCAATTCCGGCAATGCGCCAAGTGCCAGCGGAAACAGGGTTATTACCAATACAAAAAATAGCACCGGCATTGCATACTCAGCACGGTTGCGCAGCGCCAATAGCAAATCTCGCCTGAGCAGGAAGACGAATGCCTGGGTCAAGGATAATCGCTGACTCACGTCTGCATTCCCAGTTGCAGATACTGCACGTTTTGCCCCGGTAGCGAAATATTGTGGTGAGAAGTCATGACAATCAACCCCTGTTGCTCCAGGTGTTGTTCAAACAGCGATGCGAACATCGACATACTGGTTCCGTCGAGCGAAGTAAAAGGTTCATCCAGAATCCATAACCCCGAATCGGTTGCAAGTAGGCGCGCCAGCGCGAGCCGGCGTTTCTGACCTGCTGACAGGCTCCCCACCTCGGTTTCGCCGTAGGCATAGAGGTTTACCTGCTCAAGCACCTCGTCGAGTTCCTGCCTAGACGGCACTCCCATCGCCCTGGCCAGGCGTAAATTTTCGAGGCAGGAAAGTTCATTTTTGACACCGTCGTGATGTCCGACATAGGCCACCTGTTCATAGTAATCACCTGCCAGGCGATCGATCGGATCACCACGCCATAAAATCTCGCCGCCATCGGCCAGCCTGAGGCCGGTCAGAATACGTAACAGGCTGGTTTTACCGCTGCCGTTAGGTCCTTCGACCACCAGCATCTGCCCGGGTTCGAGCGAAAAATCAAGATGCTCGAACAATAAGCGGTCATTGCGGATACAGCAGAGGTCGCGGGTTTCGAGTAAGGCCGATAGGGACATACGTGGGTTGGGAGTAAAGGTGCCCGAAGATTAGCCTTGCACCCGATATCGATCAACCGATTTTTTTTGATTTAGATCAGACAATAAGAGGTAGATTGAATACCAATTGATGAAGGGAGAATCACACCATGACTACTAAAGAACAGTTAATCGAGCAGCATGTTCGCGAGTACGAGTCGAGGTTGAAGCATATCGAGGAACTCTACGACCGTGCTCTCAAGGCTACCGATCACCTCGATGAGGACCATGAAGCCCATACAGAATTAAAGGATTATGCGACTCAACGTTTGCAGCAGCAGGCCGATGCAATCAAGACCATGCCGACCAAAAACTGGCGCGAAGAAACCGTACAGAGCGCGGGGCCCATGGCAATCTGGGATATTCTTGCGCAACAGCTGGAGGATTTCGTTGAACGCCACGAAAAGTGACAATATCAGGTTTAATTCAGTTTTTTCCGAACAGCAATAACCATACGGGGCAATCAATCACCCTGGAAAGAGTTCCGTTTCGGTCACCGCCAATTCAGGTGCCCTAACTGTTATGCGGGAACCTGTTGCCACGCTTTTCCGCCTCGATAAATATGCGCTTTACTTCAGGAAATTTCTGCTTGATCGCTCGATCAATTTCAGCGATGTCGGTCTCGACTTGCTGCGCGCTAACCGCATTGGCGAAATCAACGCTGATATTGGCAAGAATAAAATCCGGTCCCATGTGCATGGTTAGTACTTCATTGACATGTTCAATATTTGCTCGTCCCCTCAGGGAATCGCGAATACCGCGAATCACTAACTGGTTGGCGCTTTCACCAATCAATAAGCCCTTGGTTTCATAGGCCAACCAGATCGACGTACCCACCAGGATCAATCCGATAATGACTGAGGCAATGCCATCAAATATCAAGATGCCGGTTGCCTGGCTGATCCATACACCGGCAAAGGCGACTATCAAACCTAGAATCGCCGCGCTGTCTTCGAACAACACCACAAATATCGAAGGGTCCTTGGCGCGTTGAATGGCTTCAAGGTATCCCCAGCGACCCTTGGTCCGGCTGAATTCACGAAACGCGAAAACCCAGGCGGCGCCCTCGAAAACCAGCGCCAGTCCCAGCACGATATAGTTAACCATTGGATTACTGATCGGCTCGGGATGCTGGATGTGCTGGATTCCCTGGTAAATAGATATACCACCACCGAGTGCGAATATCAGGATAGCTACAATGAAGCTCCAGAAATATATTTCCTTACCGTGACCAAACGGAAAGTCTTCATCGGGCGGCCTGGCAGCGCGCTTCATTCCGTATAGTAATAATCCCTGGTTTCCGGTATCGACCAGCGAATGAATACCTTCCGACATCATTGCCGAGCTGCCGGTTATCGACGCCGCGACAAACTTGGTGATTGAAATCAGCGTGTTGCCAACAAGGGCCGCAATGATGACCAGCTTCGAGCCTGATGCCATGTTTTCACCTCAAAAATTCGACGGTTACTATATCCCAACAGTCACCTCGGACGATAGCCAGCAGGAATAAAACGGGATTTAATAGTTACATGGTTTGGTAGCAGTCAAGGTGGATGATTACCGCTCTGCAACCAACCTGGAATCACCTCTATTGACTCTGGTTTCGCGGAGCTGAATTAATCATTGCTGGCAGGTCAAGCCTCTACTAAACTCCGCGCAGCTTCAACTTGACTGGCTGACAGTCACTAACCGGAATTGGAATCTTATGTGGAAAGACCTTGGCTCTTCCTGGGCAATATTGCTCGGTATCGGATTCATGATGTTGGCTAACGGATTGCAGGGCACATTACTCGGTGTACGCGCTGGAATCGAGGGATTTTCGACATTTTCTACCGGCATCATGATGTCGGGTTACTTCATCGGTGTGTTTATCGGTTCGCTGGTGGCACCTTTACTGGTGAACCGAGTCGGTCATATCCGGGTGTTTTCGGCGCTGGCTTCGCTGGCGTCCATTTCGATTCTCTTTCACGGCGTTTATATCGATCCGTGGCTATGGATGACGATGCGGATTATTACCGGTATCAGCTTTGCCGGCTTCTATGTTGTCACCGAAAGCTGGATCAACGATCGCGCCAGTAATGAAACCCGGGGCAAGGTGTTATCTGTTTACATGCTCATTGTTACCGGTGGCATGGGCGCCGGACAGTTTTTACTCAACCTTGCAAAACCCGCGGAGATTGATTTGTTTATACTGATCTCCGTGATCATATCTTTCGGACTGATTCCGATATTGCTCACGGCAAAACCCGCACCAAATTTTGCAACCTCGTCCAAGATGTCGGTGATCGACCTGTATCGCGCTTCACCGCTGGCCGTTATCGGGAATTGCCTCACTGGAATGGCACATGGTACGATTTTTGGCCTCGGTGCGATTTACGCGAGCGCGGTACTGGTCGATATCAAGGCGATATCGTGGTTCATGGCCTGTTTCCTGATTGGCAGCCTGATATTCCAATGGCCGGTCGGTTTTATTTCCGATCGCTTTGGCCGGCGCATCATGATGGCTGTCCTGTCAATCGTTGCAATCGTTTGTTGTTTACTGGCGCTCGCGACACCCAGCGACAGCTGGCGGTTTTACCTTGTAATCATCGGTCTTGGTGGCGCCGCAATGCCGATGTACTCGATCTGTATTGCCTATGCCAATGATCGACTCGAACCACATCAAATCGTCGGCGCCAGTGGCAGCCTGGTCATGGTCGCGGGTTTCGGTGCGATGACCGGACCTATCATCATTGCCTTTTTCATGGACTTTTATAACGTGTCATTTTATTTTTGGGGTATCGCGACGGCGTTTGCGGTTATCTTCTTTTTTACCCTGATCAGAATTGGCGCTCGTGCCGGGGTTGCAATAGCCGACCAGTCGACCCTGGTCGCTGGACCGATCGGCACCCCGATTGCCGAATTTATCGCGCCCGATTGTCTCGAGTATGCTGACGCGGTTGCGAAGCACAATGTCAGGGTTCTCGATGAACGTGAAGACATAACTGAACGCCGCCTATAACGCTAAATCCTAAAATCTAAAGCGTCCAGCGCAGATCCAGCAGGTAAATATCCTGGTCGCCAATATCGTCTCCAATTTCTTTAAGCGGGTGGCCCCAAATTATTCGTCCGTTAAAATTTGCATCCGAAATTTCAATGCCGAGGCCCAGGCCATAAATATCACCACAAACATCGCGGTTATCGACCTCGCATTTGACTTCACCGTAATCAATACCGGCTGACAGGGAAATAGATTTGGTGAGTGGGTTGCCGCTGAAGGGATTTACCACCGATTGCAATTGCCTGGTCAAATCGCTGCGCAGGTACCAGGCATTGCTTCCGCTCAATGCGGATGAATAACCGCGCACTGTATACGGACTGCCTAGATACAGTTTGTCGTTGTCAAATAGAATGTCGTCACTGTATTGCAGGTGAAGCTTGAAACTCGCATACCAGGCAGGGTCCGCCAGGTAGTAGTAAAGCTGGCTGTCGAGGTTGAACTTTTCAAACTGCAGTCGCGCCTCGCTCTCAAACCCATCCTCGATCGTATAGTAGTCGTCGTCTCTAGCCCCGTATGTGTCAAGCCCCTGGTGATACCTATAGCTGGTGCTGATCTGGCCCCATGGCTGCAACCAGTCATGCCGGAGTTCCAGACTCACCTGGCTGGTTTTATAACTCGATACGTCGATTAGTTCCCCGTCAAAAAAACTGCGCGAATCCTTGAGTTCCAATGCAAATGCGAGTGTTAGCTTTCCGGACTGGCTACGGCTCACAATCTTGCTGACTTGAAGTTCGTCACTGACGGTGTCTCCTTCAGACAGAAAACTACCGTTGATTCCCTGCACTCTCTGGTCATACCTGATGTCGCTGTGATTCAATGCAAACAGATAACTTCCCAGTGGAAAAGAGTAAATCAATTCGCGGCTGCGATTGCTTTGATAGGTTCGTAACACTTCCCCGCTATTGTAACGAAACTCGACTATATCATTGATATCAAAGGGATTATCAAATTTCGCCTGAAAACTCAGCTGGGCATCCTGATCGGTCTGCGCAATGACTCCCAGCTCAGTCCTAAGCGGTTTAGACTCGATAGTTTTGATTGCGACAATGCTGCCGCCCTGTTGCGTTCCCGGTCTAATTTCGAAATTGGCTGTCACCGACGTCACCCGCTCGATTGCCTCGAGCGAAGTCTCAAGTTCACGCAGATTAAGAACTTCATTATTAAAAAGAAAAGCAGTTGCTATTTTGCTATTGGTAGCACCGCTTTCGGCATCGACAATGGATTCAATTCGGCCAACCAGAATGCGAACCTCGATCTGCCCGTCCCTGATATCCTGCTCGAGCAAGTACGGCCTGGTTGTAACATAACCCCGAGCGATGAAGTCATTTGATATTTCGGACAGGATGGATCGAATTAAATCGCCATCGATACAGCTACCCAGGAAAGGCCTGGTCAGCGCTGACCGGTCAGATTCGCCAGGTAGTCCGGATGCCTCGATATCAACCTTGCTCAAGGCTATGCATGCGGTGTCGTTTGCTGCCTGGACCGACGCCTGTAGCAACAGGCTGAGGCTGAGTGCTTTAAAACCAGATCGAAGCGAATAATCGCGTAACCGTGGCATCAAAACTGTATAGAGGTTCGTTTCCGACAGCTGCAGATTGGGTTAGATCGGTGAAATTGTCATATTCAAAGTCAATCCAGTCCACATGTATGTTCAGGCTGCCACGATTAATCGCTTTCCAGGATCTGCCGAATTCGTAACTGGCACCAAGACCAAAGGTCGTGCTGGTAAAGGTGCTTAACTCCTTGTCGCGCGCTAGGAAATTTTGCGCATCCTGAAACGGAAACAGGTCACTGTAAAAATCGGCGTTGGTCTGGTCGTGAAATCGAAAATTCGCTTCAAATATCCACGCATCTTCGTAGGGGAAGGTATAGCCCAGTTCGTAAGTTGTCGCCTCGATATCCCAGTTATCATCGAACAATCGCACACCCCCGTGCAGGGCTGCTCGCTGCGAAAGAAAATAATTGGCGCGCAAGGAGATGGCGGTGCTGGTACGGGTATCTGGATACACCTCCTGTTGAAAACTGTAACCAGTTCCACTGCCGGGGTCGAGATACCGCACCGACCGGTAAGGATTATTCAGGTAGCCTTCATCGGTTATCGTCTCATAAGTAATAGCCATCACCAGGTCTTTGGTTAAAATCTGCGAAACTCCGATTCGATAGCTGCGTACCTCCGCAGGTTCTTCAAATGTGTCATTGCCGTTTTGTTCAACCGTATTATCACCAAATGCAAAGCTCATACTCACCGTGGTCAGGTCACCAAACATGTCCTGCGAGATTCCCAGGCTCAAGGTAGAGGCAGTGAAGTCGCTTTCATCGCTGTTCGTGTATCCGACACTCACGGTCGTCTTCTGCCGCAAGTAGTCGATGTTGATCGAGTTTTCTTCCCGTTTCTCTGTGTACTCGCTTGCGCTCACCAGTACATCGATCGACGCACTGGTCACATTGTCAACATAGTGATTGAGTCCCACTGAAACGCTGTCGCCTATATTCTTGCGCAACAGGATCGATGGCCCGTCGACCTCCACACCCCCACCGTCATACCTATGATAGAGCAGGTCTGCGCGTTCTTCGGGCAACACCGCCGCCTGCAATTCCAGAATCGCAGACAATAACAGAATAAACGGAAATAGCCGCCTGTTGGAAAACATCACTCAAGCATCATGGTAGTCAGGAGTAGTCGCGGTTCCAATTACGCAGCTTAGTTACAGCCGCAACCACCGCCGCTCGTTATCCCAGCACCCCTTGCACCTTCACGTGAATCATAAACGTGATGAATATAACTTGCCGACACCGGGTCACGGTTAAAGCTCATTATTGGATCTGCCAGGTTGGCACGCTCGTAGGGTTTGACCCAGGGTTCAATGGCGCAACCACCAAGCATTACCGCGCCAACCAACAATAGGATGAGGTTCTGTTTCATCGACATTACTCACGTACCAGTTTTTTGACCATCTTGCGATACTTGTCTTCGTCACCGGCTTTATAGCCCTGATGCAGAAATCGCATGTTACCATCACGATCTACGACCACCGTTGTCGGCATCGCAACCACGTTGTATTGCTTGCTGACCCGGTTTTTATTGTCGAGCAGGATCGGGAAATCCACAGGAAATGATTTAAGAAATCCCCTGGCGTTTTTTGCATCCTCTTCGACATTAACTCCGAGAACTGTAAATCCAAGCGCCTCGTACTTTTTGTGCAGGGCATTCAAGAGCGGCATTTCCTCTCGACAAGGACCACACCACGAAGCCCAGAAGTTAATCAAAACCACGTTGCCGGTCATTTCACTAAGTTTGAGATTTTTTCCACTCAGGGATTTCAAGGTGAAATTTGGTGCAGGTCCCTTAACTGATGCAGCATTTGCCTGGGTTGCGACCGTAAACGATATAAAACATCCCAGCAACAAGCTGAGCCAGGTTCGCGATAATATGCTGTTCATATCCATTCTCCTTAGAAAAATAAGTTTAGTGCCACTGTCAATTCAATATTGTGAGTAATTTCCTCGGTGCCGAAGAGATCCTGTTCAAAAATCAAATCTCGCATTTCAATGTCGAGACTGAATCCGTCGGCAAACACGGTGCGATGCCCGACTGCATAAGCCACGGTAAATCGATCATCGCCTGCAAATTCGGTATTACCTACCCCTGCAGATAAATAAAGCACTGTATTAAAGGTAGTCGAATCGGTTAAAAATGCTTCCCCGGGAAACAGGTTGAAGCCGAGGGTAACGAGGTAATATTTAATTTCTCGTTCGTCATCCGACAGCAACGGCGCCCCTCCGCTCAATTTTTCGAAGCTGGTCTCTCCGGAATCACCGGTGCCATAGGACGCCTGTACGAAAAAATCTTCAGACACGTTATAACCGAGCTTAAAGCCAATCACGATATCGGTGTCAAAATCTTCAATTGCCAGATAGCCTGCGTAAACAGCGAATTCAAAATCATCCGAGTCGATCAATGACTCATCGAATTCAATGCGTTCGATCTGGGGCTCAATTAAATTACCTGAATCATCTTCCTCGCTTTGTGCAGCAACCTCAGTCACCGGCATCATTGCGATAAGCAAAGTAATCGCTAGAAAAATACTGCGAAACCGAATTTCCACTCGCTTACTACCTCACTATTGTCACTGCTGCCAGACGAAAAAATAACATACTCGTTCGCCTCGAATCGAAACAGAAAACTGCGGCTAACATAACGCTGCAGCCCAAGTCCAAACTGCGCAAAATTACTTTCATCGTCATTTGTTGAAATCAGGATCGCGCTGGGGTCGACCTCAATTTTACCGAATCCAAGGGTCATGTAAGGGGAGTACTTCAAATCCGGTAACGGTTGCAGTACCAGGTTCCCCTTGTAAAAAGTAGCGCTTGATTTATCACCGACTGACTTTCCAAAATGAAACTCGCCGGTCAGGTTCTGGGTAAATGAATAACCGGTAAACAGGGTAAATACCGGGGCCGATTCAAACTCGCCACCGGTGAATCCGATGATCCATTTACGCTGCGAAAAATCCTCCAGGTCCATCTCAATAACCTTGAAATTTTCTCCAGTGGGCAGCAGGGTTGCGCGCATTTGATCGCGACTCACCCACCCGGTCTTGCCGTCGCTGGTCTGGATTCTAAACCAATCGGTTTTTCGTCTTACAACACTGACCTCGGTGCCACGATCAACAACATAAAAAATCGGGTAGCCCGTACCTGGACCAGTATGAAGTTCGATAAATGGGTCGGCAATTGTTACCTTGTAAAAGACTTCGCCTTCCTCATCGCCATCAAGTTCAGGTGTGACCTGGGCTTCTACTGATCTTTTCGACACACCATCTTCCATTTCGGCAGGCGTTATTTCCTCGGCTAAAGTTTCTTCTTTCGCCGACTGCGAATGCGACGGCCTGGAAGCAACGAGTAGCAAAAAGAAGAGTATGGGCAAGAGAATCCCCTTGAGACTTTCCAAGCTTTTTTTCCCGTGTTATTACAGCCACTACTTAGTTTTGTGGCGCCAACAGGTCGAATGGGTCATTAAAATTCTGGGCGCCTAAATCTAACCACTCTGAGATTAGCTTTAATTCGTCCACTGTCAACATTACCGAGTGATCGACGGAATCGGTTACGGGTAGTACGCGAGGTGATTCCACCAGGTCGTCTCCTGTCAATTTCTCGATGAAGTAGCTGCTGCGGGCGCCATTCGCGGTCATGCTCGGATTAACCACAGCTGCCGGATCATTAATTGTAATCGTGCCGCCCATACCATCTGGTACCGTAGTTGTGAATGGCACCAGGTTCATGCCATCAAACATCCGGCCTGGCTTGGTAATAAACATTTCTCGAAAAGACCTCAGGAAATCATTCGGATCCTGGTTGAGATCAGTGGTTAAATCCAGTTGGCCGTAGGGCAATCGGGTGCCGTTAGCGGTGGTATGGCAACTGATACAGGTTTCATCGCCGACACCATCCAGATTCACCGTATCAACTAGCAGGGGTGTGTTGGTTGGATCGTTGCCTGGCGGGTTGACCGGTGCTAAAGGCGTAAAGTCGTCAACCGGACTATTGAATATTACAACGCCGTTTTGAACGTCGCGATCGAGCTGGAAGAGTGCATGGATATGAGGTGCGTAATTAATCGTCACCCGACAATTGTATGCCCAGGGCGTACAAAAGGTATTCGTTGGAGCTGGAATCGCGGCATTCAGATCGGAGTACAGGTAGTCATAGCTCGCGTCAGGAGCGCGCAGTAACACATCGTCCGGGTCGGTCCAGTAATCCTCATAAATTAAATCGGCGCTGAGCTGCGGTTCGATCGTCGGTGGTATCAGGGCAACGCTATCGAAACGTACTTCGGCCAGAGTCTGGCCCATAGCGCCTATGTAGGGTGATGTTGTGGTTGGAACCTGCGTATTAGCGAGCGCCCCCGCAATTGGCAAACCGCTGTTAATCGGTGGTGCCTCACCATCATTGCGTGCATGAATTTCAGGTGGATTACCGCCATTGTTAAGATCGTGACAACCGACACAGGAAAGCGTGTCGCCCGGCTGTACCTGGAACCAGTTATTGTGCGCAGGACCGATGCGACGGCCTTTGCCATCGAGCACTTCGACCGAGAGTGGGATATTGGCCGGAACCTTGACCTTGACCGATCCGTCTGGTTCGACCGGCGCATAGCCGACGATTTCGCGCATACCACGATTCCGCTGCGGCCCAAACGCATTGTTATCGAGGTCGGGCGGGTTGGCTAGTGTCGGATCGTTGGGATCGGGAATACCGACCGGCTTGATAAAACGGACAAACCGCGCCGGTCGCTCGGCCGCGATCGCATTCGCAGGATCGGAAAAATCCTGCACCGAATTGATACCGGCCGCACCGGTACAGACGTTAAAGTAACACCCGTTAAAAGGCCCATTATCGCCCATATCGTAAACGCTATTAATATTGACCACACCAACGATGTCGGATTCCCAGACAGGGTCGAGCTGTCCGAGAAGCTTTCTGTCGAGAATAACAGCGGCCCGGGTCCTGTTCTCGACCGTAATCACCTCGGTAATGACCTTGCCCGTTTGTGCCAACACGATTGGTTTTTGGGTGTCGACGTTCATATCGTAGAGCCAGATCGAGTAAGCGGGTGACTTTTCCACGGCCGCGGGATCACTCAAGTAAGGATCAATGCAGGGCCTTGCCACATTATTCACATCCAGCTGACAGGTAGATTTACTGACCAGTACACGATTGGACCCATCCCATAGTGGAAAAGCTGAACTGTAGCGTCCATTGATTGAAATCGAGCCATTGCCAGCGTTGTTGACATTGGAAACCGTGGCGGGAATCTGTGCGGGAGGGGGAAGCCCGGTCATCGACCAAATTGGCTTGGCGATATCCGCAAAGCGATCGGCATCGATAATCACGATATCGCCACCGTCAAAGGTACCGTCAAAGGGTTTGGCGATCACCATCAAATCGCCGTTTACCATTTCGCGAAGGTTGGTGAAGTGAACATTGGCGCCGCCAGTGCCGGTTGCATGACTTTGTGAGCCGTAGAGAATTTCCATGTCACTGCCGTCCGGATTGGCCGTGTACAGATTGATTTCATTGTTACCGGCAGCGTTATCCCAACGGCTGAAGACGATTCGACCACCCTGGTACTGGGTTAAAACCTGGGGGTAAAGATCGTGACTCTGGTTGAAGGATATCTGGTGGATGTCTGTGCCATCGGCATTCATGACGTGCAACACAAAAGCGGGAATACCCTCGTCTTCGTCGAGTGAGGAATATCTCGGCTTGCCCTCGTTGATCAGCATTTCGCGAGATTGACGTTGACGATTCGACGTAAACAGGATGCGGCCGTCGGGTAAATAACTGGGATAGAGGTCGTCGCCATCCTCGGCAATCAGCTGGCTCGTCATGATCCGTATTAACTGAGAATCTGTCAGATCGTATTCGTAAATATTCCAGCTGGGAAAAGGAGGATTGTTCGGATCAGGATCGAACAGGCGTAGCGAAAATATGATCTTGGTGCCGTCGTGGTTCGCGTTTAATCCTTTGACGTCGCCAGTACCGCCGGTTACCGAACTTGAGATATTGGTCACCGAGGCGCCAATCGCGGAGCTAGTACGCAGATAAACATCGCCACCAGCCATGAACAACCGGGGTTCACGCACGTCTGCCTGCACATCGTTACCCATATCATCGACCGGGATTGGACGTTTGATGAACGCGATCGGGATTTCGATGATGCCGGGATCGATTCCATCACCCGAATCAGACCCGGGATCGCAGGCACTCAAAATCAGACTCACTGCAGACAACATGACTATCCCTGTCCAAAATAACAGGGTGTGCAACCATTGCCATACCGGTAGTGAACCTCGACTGAGTATCGTGGTGTTGCGCTTCATTATTTGATTTTGTTCCCTTTGTTCAGTATTGCTGCTTGTTCAGCATTACGCTTTAATATCTAGTGTATTTTGTCAAACAGCCTCTAACCCCCGGTTTCCGACCAAGTGTGCCTTTTTCGGGTCGAACGGTATACGTATGTACCGTGCACTCCCCTAAAATTAATATTTGAAACTTAAGTAAACGGATAACTGAGAAAACAACTGGGATAAATCTTAACAGCTATCTTTATATGGAAATCAGTAATTTGGTTTTTTGTGAAAAATTACCAGCTTTATCGAGATCCTTAGCACTACAGGCTGTGTTAGATTTATGTAACGAATTTCGATCGTATCGAGATTCAGGAACAGGAGTTAACAGGAGTAGATGGGGAAATTCATGGGAACAATCTATAAAATAACGCTGCCCCTGGTCACGATTTTGATATTGGTCAGCCAATCGGTCCTGGCAGGTACCACGGAACGAAACCAGGCAAAGCGAATTCACGACAGGCTAACCGGGGTTAATGCGACAAATGCCGCAATCGACGACATGGAGCGCACCCTTGACTGCACCTTGACTCCTCTTCCTGGTTATCCCTGCGACCCAACGGGAAAGAATGCGGCGCGTTACGCGATCGATATTATCGATAATCCGAACTCACGATACTTCTACAACGTTACCCTGAAAAACTACGCAGCTCCCTGGACCAACGAGGCGCAAACTGTTTTCACTCCGCTAAACGACTACATCGCAACCGTAATCGGTACCATTCGTGACGGCCTCGACTTCAGAAGAATTCTTTACGACGATCTGCTTTATACTGGAAACGGGACGGTAAACCCCGGATATTCTAATAACGACAATAATCACTACGAACAACTCGAAGCGCGAGATCCGGCCACGACGGGCAACCTCGCAGACTCATCCGTCCTGATACAGACGACCCAGAACTCAGTCAGGCCCGGCGTGGCTCCAGCGGGAATCATGACCAGCCGCGCTGGCGCAATGGCGTTTTTCTCGGATGGTACCAATCGAGCGATGTTTCGGTTTACTCTGATGAACCATCTGTGTACTGACCTCGAACCTCTCAAGGACACTACACGCACCCCTGATCACGTGCGTCGGGACGTGTCTCGCAGCCCCGGTGGCGACAGTCGCATCTTTTTAAATGGCTGCGTCGGCTGTCATGCCGGCATGGATGGCATGGCCGGCGCTTTTGCCTTCTACGAATGGGATTACACTGCCGATATTACCGATGGCAACCTCGTATATGACAATAGCCAGCCGTCAGCAAAACACAATATAAACCCGAGTAACTTCGAGTACGGCTATGTAGTCACCGATGATCACTGGGTTAACTATTGGCGCAACGGTCCAAATTCGAAACTCGGTAACCGGCCCGGCGATAACACTTCGGGCTGGGGGCCTTACCCTGGAGAATTCCTGGATACCAAGGGCAATGCTATCGGCACCGGCGCAAGCTCCCTTGGTATGGAACTTGCCAACAGCAAAGCCTTCGCCCAGTGTCAGGTCGATAAAGCATTCAAGTCGATTTGCCTGCGCGATCCCAATGTTTTTGCCACCGATCGCGGTACTCGCGACGGAATTGTCTCCAATTTTGTCAACAGCAATTACGACATGCGTGAAGTGTTCACCGACGTCGCCGCGTTTTGCAAAGGGAGTTGAACATGTTAAAAAATTGCCCTTATATTAAGCTCTTATCAGCGCTCGTACTCGCGGTGAGTCTGGCCGCCTGCGACGGCGGCGGTGTTGGCACCAGTTCCAACCCGGACCTGACTGTCGCCAATGGAGGCTTTGTTTACACCGGCCCTGCCGCGCGGGATATAGATGTCAGCAATTTTCAGTACTACCTGTACAACAACCTGAATCAGGATTCCCGCTGCGGCGGCTGCCATAACTCGCAGGCCAGCACCCCGGTCAGCCCGCACTTTTTCTTCGACACTGCTGATATCAACCTGGCCTACGACCTGTCAATTGTGAATGTCGACCTGGTCACTCCGGTCAGCTCGGCGTTTGTCACCAAACTCAATGGCGGCCACCATTGCTGGGAATCCGTATCCGCTATCTGCGAGACCTTGATTACAGGCTGGATCACAGATTGGCAAAATGCAGCCAATGGTGGCGTCGCGTCGCGTCAGATCAACCTGGTCCCGCCGGCGGATATCCGGGATCCGGGCGCCGCTAAATCATTTCCGGCTACAGCGACCACGGCTGGTACCAACGGCACCAGCTTCGCCGACACCGTTCATCCCCTGCTGATAGGCTTCAATCCCACAATTGCCGACGATAACTGTCAAAATTGCCACGAAGAAATCGCCGCACCTTTGCCACAGGCACCGTTTTTTGCTAGTGGTGATGTCGATAGCGCATTCGAGGCTGCCAAGGCGAAGATGGACATCGACACCCCGTCGAACTCGCGCTTCGTCCAACGTTTGGATCAGCAACACAATTGCTGGAGCGACTGCTCCCCTAATTCAACGTTGATGGAGGCGAGGATTGCTGCATTTGCAGCTGGTATCGCCTCAACACCTATTGATCCGAACCTGGTTACCAGTAAGGCTCTAACCTTGGGTGAAGGTATTATTGCCTCGGGTGGCAGTCGCCATGAAACGGATCAATTCGCAATCTGGGAATTCAAGATCGGTACCGGCCTGACCGCCTTTGACACCAGCGGTATGGATCCCGCCATCAACCTGTCCCTGATCGGCAGCGTTAACTGGGTCGGTGGCTATGGTCTCGAGTTCACCGGTGGTCGCGCGCAGGCTGACACGATTAACAGCGACAAGCTATATACCTATATCCAGACTACTGGTCAATATGCCATCGAGGCCTGGGTGATTCCATCCAATGTGAGCCAGCAAGATACTAATATTATCAGTTATTCCGGTGGCGACACTGCGCGCAACTTCACGCTGGGTCAGACCTTGTACAACTACGAGGCATTCAACCGAATCGACACTAATCCGCCGGCACCTAACGGCGACCCATTTCTGACGACCGGTGAAAACGGCGACGAAATCGCGCAGGCCAGTCTGCAGCATGTCGTGGTCAACTACGACCCCTTTGACCCCGTCAATCCCGGCCGCAGTGTTTACGTTAATGGCCAACTGGTCAATGCGAGCGAGCCTGAGCCAACCACACCCCCACAGACGATCAGTAACGTCTGGGACGACACATTTGCTTTTATTCTCGGCAGCGAAATTGGAGGCAACCGTCAGTGGAGGGGACAAATCAAAATGGTCGCGATGCACAACCGCCCGCTAACCCAGGCTCAAATTCAGCAAAACTTCGATGTCGGCGTCGGCCAGAAGTTTTTCCTGCTGTTTTACGTCGGCCATCATTTGGGCGAGGATCCCTTTAATCCCCTCAGCTTCATCATGTTCGAGGTGGCTCAATTCGACAGTTACAGTTACCTGTTTAACCAGCCTACCTATATCAATCTCGATCCCAACTGGGACGCAGCTACGTCGATCGATATCAGAGGTATGCGTATCGGCATTAACGGTAAAGAAGCGGTCGCCGGCCAGGCTTATGCCAACCTCGACGTCACCGTCGACGTCGCTAACTACGATCCGGTGCTCGACCAGCAGGTGCTGTCTTCACTGGGCACAGTCATTTCGCTCGAGAAAGGCCCGACTAGCGACGAGTTCTTCCTGACCTTCGAAACCTTTGCGGCCGAGAGTAATGCATTTACCGATATACAGCCGTCGGTTGCGAACGATCCGGCGGACCCCGGTAGCCAGATTGAATCAGATATCGGCGTGCGCACCTTCGAGGAAATCAATTCGACCATAGCGGCGATCACTGGAGTTTCGGTCATCAACGCCACGGTTGACGCCGTCTACGATGATTACATGCAGCAGTTACCAACTGTCGAAGCAATAGATGCATTCCTGCCTTCGCACCAAATGGCGGTTGCACAGCTGGCATTAACTTCGTGCAGCGAGCTGGTGGAAAACAATGGAACTATTTCACGTAGTGCCTACTTCCCCAGTTTTGTCTTTACCGATCCGGAAGGTACGGCATTTAATTCTAGTATCAAACGCGATCAAATCATTCAGCCATTAATGACCGCTGCGATGAACGTCGATACCGGCAACCCGCTGCTCAACAATTTGACTACCCAGCCAGATCAAACCGAAATTAGCGATCTTTTAGGCTCGACGTTACAGCAGGACCTCGACCCCGCATTGACAGGTGATGCTTATGACAGCCTGATTACCCAGTTGCTGAATGGTCCCTGTGTCGCGCCTGAATGTATAGCGAACAGCGCGAGCCGTACCCGGCAAATCGTCAAAGCAGTATGTGCCGTCGCAACCGGCGGCGCTGTAATGCTTATACAATAGGACCGATTATCATGGCAAGATTCAAAAAGAACCCGTCCCTACACCCCGATGCACCGTTGTTGTTCGAAGATCACGGAAAACCGGTAACACGCCGCGAATTTATCCGGCAGGGCCTTGCAACGGGCGGAGCCACTGTATTAACCGGTGGTTTGTTCAGCCTGTTTGCCAACCCCAACGAAGCCTATGCGGCGGTCGCACCAGACCTCCAGCAATTGGTCGATTCGATTCCAGGTTGTAACCTGGGTGGTGGTGGTGGACTTAACGTCCCTTTTATCTGCTTCGATCTTGCTGGTGGAGCCAATTTTGCCGGCTCCAATGTGCTCGTCGGGCAACAGGGCGGCCAGATGGATTTTCTCTCGACCGCCGGTTACAGCAAACTGGGATTGCCGGGCGACATGTTGCCCGGGCAAACTCAGGCTGTCACGACACTCAATACCAGCTCAACTAATAATTTTATCAACAGTGACCTGAATCTCGCCTTCCACGCCGACAGCCCGATGCTCTTTGGTATCCTGGAGAAAGCCGCTGGTGTGATTGGCAATGTCGATGGTTGCGTGATTCCGGCGCGTTCGGACAACGACACTGGCAATAACCCACACAACCCACTCTACCCGCTGGTCATGACCGACCCCAGCGTGCGTGGCGAAGTAGTAGATTTGATTGGCTCTCGTTCCAGCATCTCGGGTGGCAACTCGATGGCGCCGGCGATGTATGTTAATCCCGAGTTCCGTCCTACCAAGGTCGACCGTCCCAGCGACGTCACCGGCATGGTCGACGTCGGGGACCTGACCACGATCCTGGGCCCCACCGATGTGACCGCGGTGATGGAAGCGATGGCTCGAATATCCCACAAGAAAATGCAGGCGGGCATCACTACAGGTCTCACGAATGATGCGATTATCAAGGATATGGTGCGCTGCGGCTATTTGAAGTCCGCCGATATTGCCCAGTCCTTCGCCGGCGTACCGGTCGACCCCCTTGATGACCCGTTTATAAACCGGGATGTCGTTTCACCTGTCCCGGGCGATCCAACGGCACCCTTTAGCGCTAACGAGCTGGCAAATGACGGCGAGTTCAGAAAAACGGCATCGGTCATGAAAATGGTCGTCAACCGCTATGCCATCGGTGGCTGCATCACGATGGGTGGCTATGACTATCATACCGGTGATCGCACCCGAGGTGAAAATCGCGACCTGCGCGCCGGACGCTGTATCGGTGCCTGCCTGCAGTATGCGGCATTAAGAAATCAACCACTGATGGTTTATGTCTTCAGCGACGGCTCGGTTTTCAGCAATGGCAACGTCGACAATTCAGCCAACACCGGCGCCGGAGAGAACCTGGTCCTCGGTGGCCAGGGTAAAGGCGAATGGACCGGCGACAATTCCTCCACGGCAAGCTCATTCTTTCTGGTTTTCCGTCCCAACGGGGCGCCAACGCTGGTTGGCAACCGCCAGATTGGACACATGAACGCAGGCGCCTCGGTGGTCACCACTGCAAGTCCAGCAGCTAATAACCCCAACCTGCTGGTTAACATGATCATGCTGAACTATATGGCTGTGAACGGAATGGTGTCACCGGGCAATACCTCCGCTTTTACCAGCGCCTTCCCGAACCACGGGCTCGGCAACAACCTCGATAATTACATTTCATTTGGTAGTATAAGAACCTAGAATTATCTGCATCCGATGTTAAAAAAGGGGGTCGTCACTTTGTACGACTTGTTCGCTCCTGCTCGTGTTTCTTGTTTATTACTGCTCGCGATTGTCACCATGCAGTCCCAGGCCGTCGCGGCCTGGCATCAACAACAGCGCGACATTATGGGAACCCGAGTTTCGGTCGAATTGTGGCACGATGAAGCGACAGTCGCAGCCACCTGCAGCGAGAAAGTCTTCACCGAAATGCGCCGCATTGAAGCGCTGATGAGTTCGTACAAAAGCGACAGCGAACTCTCCTTCATCAACACTAACGCCGCGGTCGCGGCCGTAGAAATCAGCGATGAAATGATGCA
>CAXMNA010000181.1:0-17137 GCA_964194715.1 uncultured Gammaproteobacteria bacterium | reverse complement strand
AGCAGGAAGCGCAAGGTATTGCGAATGCGACGATAAGAATCCGCGGTGCGTTTGAGGATTTCGTCTGAAATCGTCATTTCGCCGGAATAGTCCGTAGACGCGACCCAGAGCCTCAGGATATCGGCGCCCAGAGTCTTGGTGACTTTGATCGGTGCAATCACGTTACCGACCGACTTCGACATTTTCATACCCTTGGCATCGACGGTAAAACCGTGCGTCAGCACCTGGCGATACGGCGCCTGCCCGTGCATCGCGCATGAAGCCAGTAACGACGAGTGAAACCAGCCACGGTGCTGATCCGAGCCTTCCAGGTACATATCGGCCGGAAAACTGAAGCGCTCATCCTGTTGCAGGACGCTGTAATGGGTGGTGCCTGAATCGAACCAGACGTCAAGGGTATCGCTGAGTTTGATGTAGTCGTCAACTTCATCGCCGAGCAATTCGCTCGCCTCTAGAGAAAACCAGGCCTGGATTCCATTTTGCTCGATTCGTTGGGCAACCGCTTCAATCAGCTCGGCGGTACGCGGGTGCAATGCCTGGGTTTCGCGATGCATGAATAACGGGATCGGTACCCCCCAGTAACGTTGCCGCGAGATACACCAGTCCGGGCGGTTTTCGATCATGCTTTCGATGCGTGCCTGACCCCAGGATGGAACCCAGCGAACTTTCTTGATTTCGGCCATGGCAAGATCACGCAGCCCTGCCTTTTCCATGCTGATAAACCATTGCGGGGTTGCACGAAAGATGATCGGGGATTTGTGCCGCCAGCAGTGCGGATAGCTGTGTTGGAAATTCTCGACATGGATCAGTGCGTTGTTTTCCTTGAGCACCTCGATTACGTGATCGTTGGCGGCAAACACGTGCTCGCCTGCAAACAATTCGGTAGCGGGTAGAAAACAACCATTGCCACCAACCGGATTGTAAATTTCGAGGCCGTATTTCTTGCCGAGGACGAAGTCATCCTGGCCGTGACCTGGTGCCGTGTGAACTGCCCCGGTACCGGCTTCGAGGGTAACGTGATCGCCGATAACGATTAGCGACTCGCGGTCGTAAAACGGGTGCCGCAGGCGATGGCGTTCGAGGACCTCACCTTTGCCATGCGCGACAATTTTATAGTCGTCGATGCCATAACGACCGAGCACGTCTTTTATCAGGCCCTCGGCGAGGAAAAGGCGTTCGGTCCCGAGCTCGGTTTCGACCTGCAGTAGCACATATTCTTCTGTCGGGTTAAGCGCAACGGCGAGATTGGCGGGCAAGGTCCAGGGGGTAGTAGTCCAGATCAGCACCGACAGCGGACCTTTCCCGGGGCCATCGGGTCCGGTTTCAAGCGCGGCGATGAACGCGGCCTCATCGATAACCGAAAAGCGCACGTCGATCGCCGGCGAGGTCTTGTCCTTGTAGTCGACTTCGGCTTCGGCGAGAGCCGATCCGCAATCAATACACCAGTGAACCGGTTTATCGCCACGAACAACATGCCCGTTTTCGATAATCTTACCGACCGCGCGCACGATGTTGGCCTCGGTATCAAAGTTCATCGTCAGATAAGGTTGGTACCAGTCACCCAGTACGCCGAGTCGAATAAATTCGATACGCTGCGCATCGATATGCTTAAGCGCATAATCGCGACAGGCCTGGCGAAATTCATCGGCCTCGACCTTGACGCCAACCTTGCCGAGTTTCTTTTCCACCTGGTGCTCGATCGGCAAACCGTGGCAGTCCCAGCCGGGCACATAGGGCGCATCTTCACCGTTCAAGGTCCGTGATTTGACGATCACGTCCTTGAGGATCTTGTTGACCGCGTGACCGATGTGAATGTCACCGTTGGCATAAGGTGGGCCATCATGTAACACGTAACGTTTGCGACCGGCACGCGCATCCCGGATGACCTGGTAGAGGTTTTGATCCTGCCATTTCTGCAACCGCTCGGGTTCGCGATTGGCGAGGTTGCCACGCATCGGGAATTCGGTGTCGGGTAAATTTAATGTAGATTTATAGTCAGCCAACTGTCATTTATCTCGTTTAAAGAAGGCCTTTGCCTTCTCGGTGTCCCGCGCAATGTGGACGGTTAATTCCTCGAGGGAATCAAATTTCTCTTCGTCACGGATCTTGTGCAAAAACTCAACCTCAACGCTATACCCATACACGTCCTGATCAAAATCAAGAATATATACCTCGAGAATAGTATCGACGCCGTTAACCGTGGGGCGGGTGCCAATGCTGGCCACGCCCGGTAGCACGCGATTATCTATTCCTTTCACGTGAACCGCAAATATTCCTTTAACGATCAGGGTTTTATCGCCCATTTTTATATTAATTGTCGGGTATCCAAGCTTTTTTCCAAGCTTTTGCCCATGCGCTATTCTGCCCGACAGCGAATAGGGCCGGCCGAGCAGTTCGGCCGCTTTTTCAAAGTCATCCTGCTGGATGCTTTCACGGATACGCGTGCTGCTGACGCGCTCGCCATCGATCATCAGGGTCTCGGTTTCATCGACCATGAAACCGAAACGCGCGCAATTGTCCCTAAGGTACTGGAAATTACCCTGGCGATTTTTACCGAAGTGGAAGTCGTCACCAATCACGAGATGCTTCATGTTCAGACTATCGATCAGGATCTGCTGGACGAAATCTTCGGCGCTTTGTTGGGCGAGCTCATGATCAAAATGCAGGCATAGCAGGTAATCAATTTGCTGCGCTTTTAAATAGGCGATTTTTTCACGGAAGCGCGCCAGCCGCTTGGGTGCCTTGTCGGGGGCAAAATATTCGATTGGTTGCGGCTCGAAGATAATGACCACTGTAGGCAATGATGCGGCGCTCGCGACTTGCTTTAACTGGCTGATGACGAGTTGATGCCCGCGATGCACACCGTCGAAATTGCCGATCGTAACGGCGCTCGCGGGCAACGGGCGCGTCAAATTGTAAAGTCCACGGATTAACTTCATTTTGAGATCAGGCGATCAGATGTTGGCGACGAAAACCCATTATCCAAAGCATTAAGCCGTAGCACAAGATTGCGGGCAGGATCATCCAGGCGAGTTGGGCGAGGCGCTGGTGCCAGCGCCACTCGCTCCACAGCTCCAGGTTCGGTTGCAGGAACTGAATTAACAGCCCCATCGCAATACAGGCGCACAGTATTTTAAGCAGCGGTACGCTGAAGGTTTCAAGCGGGTCCAGGATGGCATCGCGCCGTAATTCGCGCGCCAACCAAAAGGCATTGAAGTAGGCCGCGGCGGTGGTCGCCAGGGCGAGCCCGACATGCGGTGCCAGGAAGTCGGCTTGTAGCATCGAGACTACCAAAACGACGTTTAATACCATGTTGAATATCATTGCCTGGATGCCGATACGTACCGGTGTTTTAGTGTCCTGGCGCGCGTAAAATCCGCTCGCGAGAATCTTGATCAAGATAAACGCCGGCAGGCCGAGACTGTAAGCCATCAGGCTGTAGGCTGCCATCATCGAATCTGTGTCCTGGAATGCGCCGTATTCGAACAGAGTCGCCAGTATCGGTTGCGCCAGCAGAAACAGACCAAAGGTTGCCGGCACTGCAACGATTAAGGTCAGCTGGATCGCCCACTGCAGGGTTTTGTTAAAACTGTCGTCCCCTTCCTGGTAATGTGCTTGCGACAGGTTAGGCAGTACCACGGTCGCGAGCGCGATACCAAATACACCTAACGGAAACTCGAGCAGACGATCCGAGTAATAGAGCCAGGAGACACTGCCGGTTACCAGGAAAGAGGCGATAAAGGTGTCGAACAGTAGATTGATCTGCGCTACCGAGGAGCCGAACAGCGCCGGGATCATCAGTTTGATGATTTTTTGTACCCCCTCGTGACGCCAGCCCCATTTCGGTCGCGGTAGCAGTCCCGCGCGATACAGGAACGGCAACTGAAACAATAATTGCACGATGCCGGCAAGCAATACGCCCCAGGCAAGCCCGGTTATCGGCACGTCGAGACGCGGGCTCAACCACATGGCGCAACCGATCAGGCTCAGGTTGAGCAAAACCGGAGTAAAAGCCGGCACCGCGAAGCGCTTCCAGGTGTTAAGGATGCCAGCGGCCATCGCCGTCATCGATATCAGCAGGATATAGGGGAAAGTCAATCGCAGCATATCTGAGGTCAGCTCAAATTTGGCCGGCTGGTCGAGGAAACCCGCGGCAAATATACTGATTAACAAAGGTGAAGCTACGACTCCTAACAGGCTCAGCAGTAACAGGATAAAGCCGAGCGTGCCGGCGACACGATCAATCAAGTCGCGGGTCTGCGCCGCAGTGTAATTACTGCGATACTCGGTAAGGACCGGCACGAAGGCCAATGAAAAAGCGCCCTCGGCAAATAAACGGCGCAGGAAATTCGGAATCTTGAAGGCGACAAAGAATGCATCTGCGGCATCGCTGGCGGAAAAGAATCGCGCGATAACGATATCCCGGGCGAGTCCCAGGACCCGTGACAGAAGCGTCATCGAGCCTACCGATACGGTTGATTTGATCAGCGTACTCATTTCAGGGGTTCAAACCAATTTGTTTCGGGCCTGTAAAAGCGGCGAATTCTAGCATTTTAAGACGCGGGATATCATTCATTTTGGGTCATTTCGGGTTGACAGCACCGGGTGCAGTGAAGATAATGCGCGCCTCGTTTTTCAAGCCCGATTCCAGGAGTAGACCTTGGCAAATTCAGCATCTGCGCGTAAACGTGCAAACCAGGCCGAACAGCGTCGCAAGAACAATGCCAGCCGCCGCTCAATGATGCGGACCCAACTCAAGGCGACTGTCGCCGCGATCTCTGCCGCTGATAAGAAAGCTGCTGAAGAAGCCTATAAAAAGGTCATCCCGGTACTTGATAGTTCGGCCACTCACGGCTTGATCAGTCACAACAAGGCCGCGCGCCACAAGAGCCGCCTGAATGCGCAAATCAAGGCGCTGTAAAGAATCAATTCTATATCAGGAAAGGCCGGATTCATTCCGGCCTTTTTTTTGTTTTTCACTCGGCCAGCCACTCATGGCTGACTAACACCTGTTCTCCGGATTTCACTCGGCCGATGAAACGATCGCCTGCTTGTACCTGGCCAACCCCTTCAGGTGTGCCGGTCATTATAATGTCATCATCTTCGAGCGTCATGAATTTGTGGATATCGGTGAGAATCTGGTCAGGCTTGTGCATCATCAATTCGTAACCGCCGTTCTGGCGCAGTTCACCGTTGATTTCAAGTTGCAATGACAGACTCGAAATCTCGATATCTTCAAGCGGGATAAACTCGCTAAAGCATGCGGCGCCGTCGAAGGCTTTGGCCCTTTCCCAGGGCAGGCCCTTGGCTTTCAGTTTTGACTGCAATTCGCGCCGGGTTAAATCGAGGCCGAATCCGACGGCATACAATTCCTTGTTTCGCACCATAAAACAAATCTCACCTTCATAATGCAGCGGCTCGTCGCGCGTTGTATGAAGTGCTGTCGAAATCGCCGAGTTGGGCTTATTGAAAATCACCATTGCATCCGGGGTTTCATTGCCGAGTTCCCGAATGTGTTCCAGATAATTGCGCCCGATGCAAATAATCTTGGAAGGTGTAAAGGTTTCAGGTCCTAATCGAAGGCTATTCATAGACGGTTGTATAAATTAATAACTAGTTCACAAATAAATATATCTGATTCAGCCTGGATTAAGACAGCGCGCGTTAAATTGGCGTCGTTACCAAGCAGAATGGGAGATAGTAATGGTTAACTTAAAGCTAAACAAACTTCACATGGTTGCAGCCGGCAGCGTGGTCCTGCTTGCGTTATCCAGTGCACCGGCTAGCGCGAATCATAATCACAGCATTGTGGGACCGGCAGTCGCTTTTATTGCACTGAGTACGCTGTTTCATCACAACCATCATGGGCATCACTACGGCCACAATCGGAGTTACGGCCACAATCGGCACCACTATAAACGACATCGTCGGCACAGCTACAGTCACGGTGGTTACCATAACCCAAGACGCAAACACCACTAACCAAAGATGAAAGCACTTGGAATCATTTTAGTGTCGCTGGCGTTGCTGGGATTTGAGGTGCCTGCGATCGCTGCTGAGCCGCAACAATCCAGCCGTTCGGCCGGCAAGTTGAAACTGGATCAGGGCATCGATCTATCGCAAGTACTAAAGCAGCGCGAACCGGTGATCAAGGCCAGACCCATCCAGTCGGAGAATTACGCGGCTTCCGGCGCCGAGCAGGACTTCGCCGGCATTGCGAATCGACACGACCAATTATTCGAAATCTACGATGCCGATGTGGATTTGATCTCCGACCTCGATGGCGATGGCTATCACCACGCGCTCAACGTCTATTTTGATGTTGATGTAAGTAACGACAGCGCCACGGTTTACGCCAAGTTATACCTGAGTCGTGAAGGCGGACCCTGGAGCCAGTATTTCACGACCGATCTATTTTCGATTCATGTCGATGATTTCAGCGATGCGTATGAAGTCGAAACCGAGTTGCTCGAGGGTTACGAGCCAGGGTATTACGCGGTATTAGTCGAGATTTACAGCCTGGACCATGCCTACATGGTAACCAGCGAAGTGCTCGACTATTACTACCTCGGCAGGGACCTCATGATCGAAGACCGCGAGTGGGATGAACCTCACGGAGAATTTTTCGGTGAGGTCCACGTGTCCCACGGTGCTGGCAGTATTACCTCACTACTCGTATTTTTTCTGATTATACAGGTCGTGATCGCAGCCAGGGGAGCCCTCGCATTATCCCCCTGTAAAATAAGCGATAATTATAAGAAGAACAGGCTTCCCTGAGCTGCGATCCATTTTTATGCGCGAGAGGCGACGCTATTTTCACGATAGCGTCGTTATCTGCCACCAAAACTTCTGTCATGCCGGCCTTTGAGCCGATACGTCGGACCGCGGCATCCATTTAGGTCCGCCCCGGTACCAGCCGAAAAGCCCGACGGGCTTCCCGGGTTACTTGTAGAAAAGCCCTGTGAATGGATTCCGGCTTTCGCCGGAATGACAAGGTTATGAGGTTTTCAGGGAGTTTTTGGGACTTCGCGTTGGAAGCGATCGCTCAGCAATTGCACGATCGTTTTGTAGTCTTCTCTGCTGGCCCACCCGAGAGAGATGATCTTTTCCTTGACCTTGCCATCTTTCAGCAGGGTCAGTGTCACCGACCGGATCGAGCCTTCAGCGCGGTAAATATTCTCCACGGGGTAAAAACTGCCACAATGCAAACCTTTTTCATCAAGTGCAAGGCGCGGTGCGGTCCAACGCCGGCGGACGTAATGCAGCGCCATTAATCCGGTTATCACGAACACGATGTAATGCGGTATCGCCGGCGGCCAGGCCCAGGCGCCCAATAGATACAGCAACAGCGGCGCGAGTGCGATGTTAAGCGCCATATGTATCACGCGGGGTTTGCTGGAATAGAAAATATGTTGCGTTTCAACATTCATCGAATTCAGGATTTCGGTGGTTCAGTCCCGCTCTAATCGACAGGTATCCGGATACACCTTGATCGCGGGTACCAGGTTTTGGGTAAGCTCATTTTGTAACGTTTCCCAATAGTGAGTTGTGAGCAGGTCGCCGTGAAACTGGCGGAACAACTGTCGTTGCCCACGATCGTTAATGCACAATCCGGCCTCAATTTCTTCCGGCAGGAAAATAACCCCATCCTCGAAATACCAGTCGGGAATGTCTTCTTCGCCGTCAAATCGATCGGTGTTACTGCGTATTTTGACATCAACCATGATTTCGAGCGCGTCGTAATCGTACAGATACACCTTGAGAAAATGACTGACACCATAGTTTCGTGCGTCGAGGTCCTTGTTGAATATATTGGCCGCGGCATTGTTCTTGATGCAGTCACCCAGGCTTTCAATGACGATTCGTACCTCTCTTTCCCCGGCATTTTCGAGAAAAATAGGCAGTGGTGTCATGCGTGGTTGCACGATCAGGTATTTGAATACGATCATGTCACGTTGCAGTGATACGGTTTCGCTAGCTTCCACCAGCAATTCCTCGACCAGGCTCTCGGCAAACAACCCGCGTTCGAGTGCGATGTTAAAGTAAATAATGTTGTCCAGCATACTGCCGGTGCGATTGATTTCGTGCACCCGACTATATTTTGCCTTGACCGAGTCGATGCCTTGGAATTGACCCCATTTGTAACCATCGGTCGGATGATTGCGGATCACTTTCAGATTATAGGCTGATTGCGGTCCGGCAAAACCGATGGCAACCGTGCCGGCCTGGCCGATTGCGGTATCCAGCACTCCGCCCTTGGTTGCGACTTCCTGCTTGAGCTCGTTGATGACCGCGACCTTGCCGACATGGTTGTAACCGATGGTGGAATAGTTTAATCCCAGTGCGCGCTGCGGCATCAGCGAATGTAAGTAAGCACTCAGTTCGTGATAGTAACGGGTGGTGACGTGAAAATTTGCGAGCGTTGAACTGAATAGATTGTGCGCCAGATGCTGATCGAGAATAACCGCATCGCAGTAGACGCCGCCGCTGCCATTGAGCAAGGCAAAAATCAGTGGTGCGTAACTACCGTCCGCAAACTTGATCTTGCCCACCAGATAGGCGCCTCGATTGCGATAGAACCCGGCATCGATCATTTCCAGGATTTCAATTTTCGAGCCCCGTCGCCCCGCGAGTCGATTGATACGCGAAGTGATGGCCGAGCTATCGCTGGAAATATCACGATAAAGCACCGAAAACTCCGGTATCTCATTCAGGATTTGTTCAATCAGTTCCGGGCTGACCTGGTCTTTCACGGGGAAGTGTTTCAGCAGTTCCACTGGGTACTTGTCGCTACTTTCGGCGAATCCCAGGGACGAGTATTCCACCGGCTTCCATTCGTCCCGATACACCATGCGTCGAATTGAGTGCATGAATGCATAAGCGACATCAGACTCGTAGCGGAGTTCGATCATGCGCCAGAAATAATCTTCGAGCTGGTTCAGGAAACTAGCGTCGACGGAAATATTGGGCTGTATCGCCTGTAGATAAGCTCCCATGCGGTGGATGTAGGAGCTGTATAGCGACAGACGATGGCGGCTCAGCCAAATCGAGGTGGTGTGATGTTGTTGCTCGAACGCGTCTTTGGCGCGATAAGGAACTTCGAGGAACTCGTTGTAAAACTGCTCAAACTGGTCCAGTACCCATTCGGAAGTGATACGGATTCGATCCTCACGATTCCTGGCACCCACCATGCGGAAGGTGAACTGTTCCTGATCAAGGCCGATTGCGAGCGCCATGGTGGTTAGCTACATCCCGGCTTATGTAGGGAAGTCGTCGAAATGGTTAACCAGGGTGCCGATACCAGGAATTGATACCTGGATTTCAGTACCGGGTTTCATCGTGCGTGCTCCTACCGACGTGCCACAACAAATCAGGTCTCCCGGTACCAGGGTCTGGTATTCGGAAATCATCGCAACAATTTCCTGCGGGCTGAAAATCATATCGCTGACCGGGTAATTCTGGCGGGTTTCGCCGTCCTGGATGGCGAGGATATTGAGGTCCACCGGATCGATATCCGTGGTGATGCAGGGACCCAGCGGTGTGAAAGTATCGAATCCCTTGCTGCGGGTCCATTGCTGGAACGCCTTGTCCTCAAATAAAAATTCAATCCCGGTGACATCGTTGACACAGGTGTAGCCGAAGATGTGTTCGTCAGCCTGCTGGGCAGTAATAACATGGCATTGCTTGCCGATGACAATACCGAGCTCGGCCTCGAAAATGACGCGGCCGCTATGCCCACGCGGGCGGTATATCGTTTTATTTGGCCCGATTACGCTGGTCACAGGCTTCATGAAGTAAAGCGGTGTCGCGGGAATTGTTTGACCTTCCGCTTCGGCGCGTTCGTGGAAATTGTTCCATAGCGCCAGGATCGAGTTTGGCGTGTACGGTGTAAGCAACTCGACCTCGGACAGCGAAGCTGTTTCTCCGGTTAATACCGGCTCACCGAACAACGGATTGTCACAGACAGCGATGCTGTCTCCGACGAGCGTTCCCAGGCAGGTATTATCCTTCCAGTTGAAGCGTACCCAGTTTGTCATAGTGTCTGTTCAGCTAGTTGCTCAAGAGGGCGCGGAATCTAACACATGATTGCTTAAATTTAAATTTTGATTCGGCAAAGGCAGACATCGAGTTGAGCATATCGACAGGATTTTCATATGAATCAATATGAAACTTAATCCTGACAATTTTAGTGACTGCGTGGACGCAATGGCAATCTTTGGCGTAAAATGCGCCGGTTTTTAGACCCATGGTGTCCTTGAGGTTAATAATGAAAGTTTGCGTAGTTGGAGCCGGTGCAATCGGCGGTATGATGGCGGCAAAACTTGCCCAGTCGGGTCATGAACTGTCGGTTATCGCGCGCGGTGCACATCTCGATGCGATTCGGACCAATGGCTTGAAATACATCGAAAACGACGACGAGCTCGTCATAACCGATATTGTCGCGACTGCCGAAATGGGCGAAGTCACTGGCCAGGATATAGTCTTGCTGGGCGTCAAGGCACACCAGATCGCGCCGATCGCCGATAAGCTGATGGGCATGTTATCCGATACCGGTGTCATCGTAACATTACAAAATGGTGTCCCGTGGTGGTACTTCCAGAAGTTGGAAGGCGATTATCAGGACAGTATCGTGCGCACAGTCGACCCAGATGGTGCCATCGCTGCCGCGATCGACCCTGACCGAATCATCGGCTGTATCGCGTTTCCGGCCGCGACTATCGACGCGCCTGGTGTTATTCGTCATATCGAGGGAAACCGTTATCCTGTCGGTGAACTCGATGGCTCAGAATCTGAAAGAGTACAGGCAATTTGCAACGCTTTTGTCGAAGCCGGATTCAAATCCTTCGTGCTGCCCGATATTCGTTCGGAAATCTGGCTCAAACTGTGGGGTAACTTATCCTTCAACCCGATCAGCGCATTGACGCATTCCACGTTGGTCGACATCTGCCAGTTCCCACAAACCCGCGCGCTGGCGGCGCAAATGATGACCGAAGCGCAGCAGATTGCCGAGAAACTGGGTGCCAGTTTCCGCGTTACACTCGAACGGCGTATCGACGGCGCAGAAGGGGTTGGCAAGCACAAAACTTCGATGCTGCAGGATCTTGAAGTCGGTAAGGCGCTCGAAATTGACGGCATGCTGGGCGTAGTGATTGAACTGGGAGAACAAACCAATACCCCGACCCCGGCGATCAACACGGTCTTCGCACTGGTTAGCCTGCTCAACAAAACCGTGCAGGAAGAAGGAATCAAGGTATCCGGACAACCGGTCTGATTAAATTAAATAGATGCTTTGATCGCAAGCATCAACGTGACATCATTGAAAACGTGCCCTGATCGGCGCGTTTTTTTTTGTAATTATTTTGATCTGACATCCGATATACCAAAAATTTTCCGAGGTGGGGTAGCGAAACGATGAAAATACACGAGTATCAGGGCAAGGAATTACTGCGCGAATACGGGGTCGCGGTTCCCAGCGGGAAAGCATGTTTCTCGGTCGATGAAGCGGTCGCCGCAGCGGAGTCAATCGGTGGTGACAAGTGGGTTGTTAAGGCTCAAATTCATGCTGGTGGTCGCGGCAAGGGCGGTGGCGTAAAGCTTGCTGGAAGCATCGAAGAAGTCCGTGCTCATGCTAACGATATATTTGGGATGACACTGGTAACCCACCAGACCGGACCCGAAGGTAAGGAAGTCAAACGTCTGCTGGTGGAGCAGGGAGCGCCGATCAAAGACGAGCTTTATCTGGGTCTGGTTGTTGATCGCGCCACGCAACGCGTTACCGTGATGGCGAGTTCCGAAGGCGGTACCGAGATAGAAACCGTGGCTGAGGAAACCCCCGAATTAATCCACAAGGTTTCCGTCGACCCGAAGACCGGGATTAGCGAGGTCGAGGCGGAGGGGCTTGCGAACAAGGTTGGAATTCCCGATGAACTGGTAAGCGAAGCCGGAAAATTGATACAGGCCCTGTACCAGGCGTTCTGGGACAAAGACGCCTCGCTCGCCGAAATCAATCCACTGATCGTGACCGAAGACGGACGGGTCATGGCGCTCGATGCCAAGATGAATTTTGACGAAAGCGCGATGTATCGCCACCCTGAATTAGAGGATATGCGCGATCTCGATGAAGAGGATATCGATGAAATTGAAGCCTCCAAGTTCGGCCTGAACTACATCTCGCTCGACGGCACGATCGGTTGCCTGGTCAATGGCGCTGGGCTCGCGATGGCAACCATGGACATCATCAAGCTGTATGGCGCCTCCCCGGCCAACTTTCTCGATGTTGGTGGTGGCGCGACCACCGAGCAAGTGACCGAGGCCTTCAAAATCATGCTCAAGAATTCAAACCTGAAAGCCATCCTGGTCAATATATTCGGCGGTATTATGCGTTGCGACGTGATCGCCGAGGGGCTGGTCAACGCCGCGCGTGAAGTCGATCTTTCGGTACCCCTGGTGGTGCGTCTCGAGGGTACCAACGTCGATAAGGGCCGGCAGATTCTGGCCGACTCTGGTATTTCGGTTATCAGTGCAACCACCATGGCCGACGCGGCCGAGAAAGTGGCTGCGGCCGCAGCAGGAGCTTAACCATGTCGATATTGATCAATAAAGATTCGCGTGTAGTCACCCAGGGTATTACCGGCAAGACCGGCATGTTTCATACGCATCATTCGATCGAATACGCCAATGGCAAGCAGTGCTACGTCGCCGGGGTAACCCCGAAAAAAGGCGGGCAGGAAGTCGAAGGTGTGCCGGTCTATGACACGGTGGCAGAAGCGAAAGCCGCAACCGATTGTAATGTTTCGGTGATTTACGTTCCGCCTCCGTTTGCCGCCGCCGCGATCGACGAAGCGGTTGACGCCGGGATCGAAGTTGTCATTTGTATAACTGAAGGTATCCCGGTCAAGGACATGATTCTTACCCGCGATCGCATGCAGGGGTCGAGCACAATTCTGGTCGGGCCGAACTGTCCGGGTGTTATCACGCCGGAAGAACTGAAGATTGGCATCATGCCTGGGTATATCCACCAGAAGGGTCGCGTCGGTGTGGTATCGCGTTCCGGCACTCTGACCTACGAAGTGGTCGACCAACTCAGCAAGCTGAGTCTCGGGCAATCCACCTGCGTTGGTACCGGTGGAGATCCGGTTAATGGGCTCAAGCACCTCGATGTGATGAAGATGTTTAACGACGACCCCGATACCGACGGTGTGGTCATGTGTGGAGAAATCGGCGGAACCGATGAAGAAGCCTGCGCCGAGTGGATTGCGGACAACATGACCAAACCCGTGGTCGGCTTCATCGCCGGGGTAACCGCACCTCCGGGCAAACGCATGGGGCATGCCGGCGCGATTATCGCCGGTGGCAAGGGCACTGCCGATGAAAAGATAGCGGCGCTCGAAGCGGCTGGCGTCAGTGTGACCCGTAACCCCTCTGATATGGGCAAACTGATGCAGGAAGCGCTGCAAAAATAGCATTCAGGTATAATAAAACTTTACACCTGTCTCTCAGGTGGTTTAAAGTTGTTGATGGTATATTGTATACCAGAATTTAAATAGATTAAGGCCCGGTTCAAACAAGGGCTGGATAATCAGGAAAATGATTCGTCTTTGATCTCGCATAAGTGATATACGAATCGGCCGGAAATTAAATATTGGTTTCGGGCAGCCAGGTTTTTACCCAAAGATCTGGTAATGGGTGTCTCTTGCATCTTTAGGCCGGGGGCATTTAGTTTGGGCCGCTGTCGGCTCGATAATTTGAGGAGCATCATAAATGTATAAATCACAACACACTCTCAGGAAAATGGTCTGTGCGCTCGGCGTCAGTGCCATCCTGGCAGGCCTACCGGTTATCGGGCATGCCTGGGAACCGCAAAAACCGGTTGAATTTGTCGTTATGGCGGGTAAAGGCGGTGGTGCGGATAAGGCCGTCAGACTGATACAAAGTATCATTGCTTCGGAAAAAATGGCGCCGGTCCCGTTTACACCTGTTAACAAGCCGGGCGGATCCGGCGCCGAAGCGCTGGTTCATCTGAATGGTAAGAAGGGCGACAACCACACCATCATGTTCACCTTGAACAGTTTTTACACCACACCTCTACGTCAGCCTGGACTCGGCGTTGATATCGCGACTTTTACGCCGATTGCGCGCATGGCCGAAGACACCTTTCTGCTGTGGGTACATTCCGATCGTAATGACATCAAGGATGTTGCTGATTTTGTCAGGGCGGCCAGGAACAAGGGCAGCAAATGGATCATGGCTGGAACCGGTAAAAACTCGGAAGACAATCTGTTAACCGATTTTCTGAACACTGCTTACGATCTGGATATGAAATACGTCCCCTACAAAGGCGGCGGCAAGGTAGCCAAAGAACTCGCGGGCAAGAATGCGGATTCGACCGTCAACAATCCTTCAGAACAGCTAGGCTTCTACGAAGCTGGCACCACCAAGGCACTGGCCGCATTCACCGACGACCGTTTACCGCTGTTCCCGAATGCACCGACTTTCAAGGAAATGGGCTACGACATGGTTTACTACATGCAACGTACCGTGGTTGGCGCGCCCGGCATGAGCGACGAGGCCGCGGCTTACTACAACGACCTGTTCACCGAGGTGTTCAATTCCCCGAAATGGCAGGAATATCGTACCAAGAAGAGCCTGCAGGGTGACCTGCTGACCGGTGATGCGTTGATGAGCTACTGGAAGCGTGAGCGTGATGTTCACGAGGCTATGTTGAAAAAGATGGGCGCTATCAAGTAACGCAGCGCGAGCAAATCTAAGGGTAGATAGGGGGACCTCGATCGTGACAGTCAGAACAGCAGAATTATTAATGGCGATCTTGATGGGAGTTTTCTCTATCTACCTGATGGTTAAAAGCGCGGAACTTCCAATTGGCTGGATCGACGAGGAAGGTCCGGGTGGCGGCACCTGGCCATTCTGGCTGGCGACGATCATGCTGATTTCCTGTGGTGGCATCCTATTCAACTGGTTTCTCAAGAAAGGCCCGGTTGCCACGTCGAACAAGGTTTATATCGAAAAACATGTACTCGGCGACGTCGCCGCTGTCGCGGCTTCGCTGATTGTCACGGTTGGCTTGTTCTCGTTCATCGGTGTCTACGGTGCGTTACCGCTTTTTTTAGTCTTCTATATTCGTTTTCTGGGTAAACACTCCTGGCCGCTAACAGTGACACTGGCCGTACTGATACCGATGGTTACCTTTTATTTCTTCGAAATCACCTTGAAGATCATTCTGCCGAAGGGGATAACCGAGCCCCTGTTTCTACCTTTGTACAAAATGCTTTTTTAAATGTTGACTTCATCCTGGGCTGAGTTGAGAGACGGTTAAATGTTTGAAATTCTAGGGCTATTGGGACAAGGTTTCCTGGTCGTATTCGAACCGCAGAACTTGTTGTTGATTATTGCTGGCTGCACGCTCGGACTCTTTATCGGTGCGATGCCCGGATTGGGCTCGGTTAACGGTGTCGCGATCCTGTTGCCGTTGACTTTCCTGGTGCCCCCGACTGGAGCGATAATATTCCTGGCCGCAATTTATTACGGGGCCATGTACGGCGGCGCGATTTCATCGATCATGCTCGGAATTCCCGGCGCTTCGACCGCAGTCGCGACCACCTTCGACGGCCGCCCTCTGGCGAAACAGGGCATGGCGGACAAGGCCCTGATCGGCGCCGCGGTCGCATCCTTTATCGGCGGTACGATTTCTGTCGTTTTATTTACCTTTTTTGCCCCACCGCTCGCCCACGTTGCGCTGGTGTTCGGTGCACCCGAAGAATTCGCGCTGATGATGCTGGCCTTTGCGACCTTTGTCGGCCTGGGTGGCGATGACATATTCAAGACCCTGTTTTCGATTTGCATCGGACTGGTGTTAAGCGCGGTTGGATTCGACATTATTTCCGGTGAGCCACGGCTGGTACTGTGGGATATCACCGGGTTCCTGCACGGGGTCAATTTCCTGGTGCTCGCGATCGGTATATACGGCATCGGCGAAATGCTATGGACGGTCGAAGAACACGCCCTGGGTGGTGGCAAGAGCATGCTGTCCGATGCGACTGTAACGGTGGCGCGTACCATTACCGCGCTGCGCGAACTGGTCAAAACCTGGAAAGCAAGCGTTATGGGTTCGTTTCTGGGCTACTTTGTCGGCATCCTGCCGGCGGCCGGCGCCACCCCCGGTTCGCTGATGGCTTACGGGCTCGCCAAGCAAATTTCGAAAGAGCCCGAAAGATTCGGTAATGGCGCGATCGAAGGGGTGTGCGCGCCGGAGGCCGCCAATAACGCCGCCAGTACCGGTTCGATGCTGCCGATGTTGACGCTCGGAATTCCCGGCTCGCCGACCACCGCGATACTGCTCGGCGGCATGGTCATCTGGGGCCTGGAACCCGGTCCGCGTCTGTTTATCGATCACAGCGAATTTGTCTGGGGATTGATCGCTTCGTTATACGCCGCCAACCTGTTTACGTTGTTGATCAATATCGCCTTTATCCCGGTATTCATCAAGGTGCTGAAAACCCCGTTTACGATTCTGGCGCCGGTCATTTTCATTTTATGTCTGATTGGCGGCTACGCGCCGACCCAGGACATGCATGACGTCTGGTTGATGATCGTGTTCGGTATCACCGGCTACCTGATGCGCAAACTCGATTACCCGCTGGCACCCGCGGTACTGGCCATCGTGTTGGGACCGCTGGCGGAACCCGCCTTGCGTCAATCGCTGATTATCAGCGAAGGCTCGTTCATGATTTTCTTCGAACGTGTCTACGCCGGCCCGATTATGATCGCTGCCTTGATCTTGCTATTCCTGCCATTGTTCAAGAAGGTTTATGACAGGATTCGCAAGCCACAGCCGCAGGCGGAATAGGTGGCTCCGGGTTATGTCTAGCTATATTACACTCAACGAGGCGCAGCAATGAGCTTAACTGGCATTGTTCCGCTCGAGCATTCCAAAGGACTCAAGACACGCGTCTACGAAGCCTTGCGCGAATTGATCGGACATATGGATATTTACACCAGCAAAGATCCGATCCGGCTCGATGAGCGCGCGCTCGGCGAACAGCTGGGCGTTAGCCGCACCCCGGTGCGCGAAGCGATCTCGCGGCTCGAGCAGGAAGGGATTGTCGAGAACATTGTGCGT
>CAXMNA010000180.1:0-16258 GCA_964194715.1 uncultured Gammaproteobacteria bacterium | reverse complement strand
CGTTGAGATGGTAATGCCGGGCGACAATGTCAAGATGGAAGTAGCGCTGATCGCACCGATTGCGATGGAAGATGGGCTGCGATTTGCGATCCGTGAAGGCGGTCGTACCGTGGGTGCCGGCGTCGTATCCAAGATAATCGAATAAGCTTTACATTAACATTGCATCAGGGCGGGAGATGGGCTACCATCCCCGCCCTTTGTTTGATGGCAGGAGCGGTGTTCTGTCACCAGATTAGGACAGTAGCTCAATTGGCAGAGCAGCGGTCTCCAAAACCGCAGGTTGGGGGTTCGATTCCCTCCTGTCCTGCCAATATTGTGGATATTCGAGGTATTTAGTGGTCAGCAACACCGAACAATCAACATCGGCGATCGATACGTTCAAATTAATGACAGCCGTACTGGTACTTATTGCCGGTGTGGCTGGTTTTTATTACTTCGAAGAAGAGTCGCAGTTACTACGCGTGCTGGGCATGTTAGGGATTGCGGTAATCGCGTTCTTGATCGCGGCAACGAGCGACAAGGGGCGACGTGCCCTTGGTTTCGTTAAGGACGCACGTGTCGAAGTGCGCAAGGTTGTCTGGCCGACGCGCCAGGAAACACTGCAAACCACGGTAGCGGTTTTATTCATGGTTATTCTGGTCGCGATCATGTTGTGGCTGTTTGATATGTTCCTGGGATGGGGCGTGAGCAAGCTGTTGGCCTAATGCAGAGTAAAGTAATGACGGACGAAGAAGATAAAGTTGAAGTACCGGTTCCGGCAGAATTAGCCGCAGATCTCGCTGCCATGGACGAAGTCGAGGCAGCGCAAGACGCTGTCGAAGCACCGGTATTGGAAGACGTCATCGAAGCAACGGCCGAGGAAGAAACCACCGCAGCACCGGCCGAGGAAGAAGTCACCGCAGCACCGGCCGAGGAAGAAGCCACCGCAGCACCGGCCGAGGAAGAAGCCGCCGCAGCACCGGCCGAGGAAGAAGCCGCCGCAGCACCGGCGGCGGAAGAAGCCGCCGAAGCCGTCGCTGTCGTAGCACTGGCGACGGATAAAGCCGTGAAAGACCCTGCTGCGACCGATAAAGACAAGGCTGAGCCTGCCGCGACCAGTCAGGACCCGAAACAGCGCTGGTACGTGGTTCATGCCTATTCGGGTTTCGAATCCTATGTAAAAAAGGTACTCGAAAGCCGTATCGCCACGTCCGAACACAAGGCTAAATTCGGCACAATCATGGTGCCGACAGAGGAAGTTGTCGAGATGCGTGAAGGCAACCGACGTAAAAGTGAACGTAAGTTCTTCCCAGGCTACGTACTGGTGCAAATGGAGATGGACAACGATACCTGGCATCTTGTCAAGCAGGTTCCGAAGGTCCTGGGATTTATTGGCGGTACCAGCGATAAACCCGCGCCGATTAGCGAAGCGGAAGCGGATGCGATCCTGAATCGTGTTGAAGAAGGAGTCGATAAGCCGCGTCCGAAGGTATTGTTTGAAGTGGGAGAGGTCGTGCGTGTCAACGATGGCCCATTTAACGACTTCAACGGTGTGGTTGAAGAAGTTAACTACGAAAAGAGCAAAATGCTTGTTTCGGTACAGATATTTGGTCGTTCTACACCGGTCGAATTAGCCTTCGGCCAGGTCGAGAAAGGCTAGTAAAGGATTTCCGAGTAATCGGATTGTTTTTTAATAGAGGTAAGTTTAAAGCGGCAGCTTTAAACCTCGCGATGGGGAGGGTGGACTGGTTCCATCCGCTGGCACCCGGGAGATAGCATTGTGGCTAAAAAGATTGAAAACTACATAAAGTTGCAGGTGCCCGCGGGCGCTGCAAATCCGAGTCCGCCAGTCGGGCCTGCTCTTGGCCAGCACGGCCTTAATATCATGGAATTTTGCAAAGCTTTCAACGCGCAAACCCAGGATGTTGAAAATGGTATGCCGTTACCGGTAATCATTGCGGTTTATACCGACAAGAGTTTCACCTTTGAAATTAAAACACCTCCGGCAGCAGTGCTGTTAAAGAAAGCGGCGGGTGTTCCCAAAGGTAGTGGTATTCCTAATACTGAAAAAGTTGGTACGGTAACTCGTGCCCAACTCGAGGAGATTGCAACCACCAAGATGAAGGATTTGAATGCCAACGATATGGATGCGGCAGTTCGCATTATTGCTGGCAGTGCCCGCAGCATGGGCATCGATGTGGAAGGCGTGTAGCATGGCCAAAATGTCAAAACGTATGGCTGAAATCCGCAGCAAAATCGACAAGACCCAGCAGTATGCAATCGATGATGGTTTAGCCCTGCTGAAAGAGTGCAGCACGGTAAAATTCGACGAATCCGTGGATGCATCGATAAATCTCGGTGTCGACCCGAAAAAATCGGATCAAAACGTGCGCGGTTCCAGCGTGTTACCCAACGGTACCGGTAAACAGGTACGAATTGCCGTCTTCACCCAGGGTGACAATGCCGACAAGGCCAAAGAGGCCGGTGCGGACATAGTAGGAATGCAGGAATTGGCAGATTCGATGAAGGCCGGCGACTTGAATTACGACGTCGTGATCGCAAGCCCGGATGCAATGGGAATCGTGGGCCAGTTAGGTCAGATCCTTGGTCCGCGTGGATTGATGCCGAACCCCAAGGTAGGCACGGTTTCACCCGATGTTGCCACCGCAGTCAAGAATGCCAAGACCGGGCAAGTGCGTTACCGTACTGACAAGGGCGGCATTGTTCACTGCACCATTGGCAAGGCGAGTTTCGACGTCGTGCAGTTGCGTGAAAATCTCGAATTTTTACTGACTGACCTGAACAAGGGCAAGCCGAGTTCGGCGAAAGGTGTTTACCTGAAGAAAATTTCGATCTCAACCACGATGGGAGCGGGATTCGCCGTTGATCAGGCGTCGTTGACGCTTAAGTGACATCGGCCTAAGCCGATGTCATCCCGGACGTCGTGTAGCGACGATTCGGGATCTCGAAAGACTTGAAAGATTTCCGCTTGCGCGGGAATGACGATTTAAGGAGTTACCCCCGCTAGTGCGGGGATGACGACTAGTAGGAATCTTTGAGGCAATCCGCAAGTTTGCGGGTTACTCGTCAAAGACCGCGGGTGGTGGTCCGAATGGGCGGCCTTAATTTCCTGCGTAGACGACCTTCTGAGACAGGGTTACCTGGTTAAGAAGTCGTAAGGAACACGGTAGCGATACCGAACAGGGACAGAGGTCTGGGTGTGAGCCCAGTTATTTAACTTAATCAGGAGAAGTCATATGCCTTTAACTCTCCAGCAAAAGCAGTCTGTTGTCAGTGAAGTAGCCGAGGTTGCAGCCCAGGCACACTCTGTAATTGCCGCCGAGTACCGGGGCTTGACTGTTGGCGAAATGACCGCGTTGCGCGTTAAGGCTCGTGAGTCGAATGTTCAAATGCGTGTGGTCAAGAATAGTCTGGCCAAACGTGCGTTTGAAGGCACCGACTACGGTTGCATGAACGAAGCGCTGCAGGGTCAGATGGTTTACGCATTTTCGATGGAAGAACCGGGCGGTGCCGCCAGGGTTCTGAAGGATTATACGAAAAACAACGAGAAACTGGTCGTCAAGCTAATCGCCTTTGGCGGTGAGCTGCTTGATCCTTCGGAGATCAAGCGACTGGCCTCAATGCCAACCTACGATCAAGCTATCAGCATGCTGATGGCCGTGCTCAAAGCACCGGTAGAGAAACTGGCCCGCACCATGAACGAGGTGCCTGGCAAGTTGACCCGAACCGTTGCCGCCGTGCGCGATCAAAAGTAATTCTATTTAATTTCTGTATCAGGAGAAAATCTAATGGCAGTTTCAAAAGAAGATATTCTGGAAACTTTATCAAACATGACGGTTATGGAAGTCGTCGATTTAATCGCCGCGATGGAAGAGAAATTTGGCGTTTCTGCTGCCGCGGCTGTTGCGGCCGCACCGGCTGCTGCAGCTGGTGGTGATGCAGGCGCAGAAGCCGCTGCGGAAAAGGACGAGTTTGACGTGGTGTTGACTGGTTTTGGAGACAAGAAAGTTGGCGTCATCAAGGCGGTTCGCACTATAACCGGCCTGGGATTGAAAGAAGCCAAGGATATGGTTGAGGGCGCACCGATTACGGTCAAGGAAGGTGCTTCCAAAGCCGAATCCGAGGAATTGAAAAAGCAGCTTGAAGAAGCTGGCGCAACCGTAGAGCTTAAGTAGTTCGCGGTTGTTGGGTATTCGTACCCATACTGACTAGTTCGGGCTGATGACTGAAAAGTCATCGGCCCGCATGTGCTTCCCATTGCGATTGCAGTGCCTGGAAGTAAGATGAAAACGTTATTAGTGGTGACTATAGATGGCATACTCCTTTACCGAGAAAAAACGAGTTCGCAGAGATTTTGGCAAACGGCCCGCTGTGATCGATGAGCCTTACCTGCTTGCGATTCAAACCGACTCATACAAGCGTTTTCTGAATCCTGTAGGTGACCAGGAAGGCACCGGTTTGCAGCGTGCTTTCGAGTCTATTTTTCCGATTGTGAGTTTCAGCGGCAATGTTGAACTCGAGTACGTCAGCTACCGTATCAACGATCCGGTTTTTGACGTCAAGGAATGTCAAATCCGTGGGCTGACCTACGCGGCACCGCTGCGGGTACTGGTACGCCTGGTGATTTACGATAAGGAAGCTTCGGCCAAGAACCGTTCGGTCAAGGATATCAAGGAACAGGAAGTCTACATGGGCGAGATGCCCCTGATGACTGATAATGGTACCTTCGTCATAAACGGTACCGAGCGCGTCATCGTCTCGCAGTTACACCGTTCGCCGGGTGTGTTCTTTGATCACGACCGCGGTAAGTCGCATTCTTCCGGTAAACTATTATTTTCCGCACGCGTGATCCCTTACCGTGGTTCCTGGCTCGATTTCGAGTTCGATCCCAAGGATTCGCTGTTCGTACGCATCGATCGTCGCCGTAAATTGCCCGCCAGCATCCTGCTGCGCGCGCTCGGTTTTGACAATGTGCAAATGCTCGAAACTTTTTTCGATCACAACGTATTCAAGATTACCAAGACTGGCATCAACATGGTGCTCCACGCCGAATGGCTTAAGGGCGAAACCGCGACTTTCGATATTAAGGTCAAGACCAAAGTGCTGGTACCGCAGGGTCGCCGTATTACGGCATTGCACGTCAAAAATCTGAAAAGCTCCAAGATCAAGCAACTGGCAGTCCCCGATGATTATCTCATCGGCAAGATCCTGGCTGAAAATCTGGTCGATTCGGAGACCGGCGAAATATTCGCCAATGCCAACGATGAAATATCCGAAGAAATGCTGGCCATGATTCGGGATAAGGGCATCAAACAGATAAGTACGATCTTCACCAATGAAATCGATCGCGGGCCTTACATCTCGAATTCGCTGGCGCTGGATCCAACCACTAACGATCTTGAAGCCAAGGTAGAAATCTATCGAATGATGCGCCCCGGTGAACCGCCGACCCGCGAGTCGGCTGAGAACCTGTTCCAGAACCTGTTTTTCAACGATGAACGATATGATCTTTCGGAAGTCGGTCGTATGAAGTTCAACCGCCGCCTGGCCCGTGAAAGTATCGATGGTGAAGGCATTCTGTCGACCGAGGATATCGTCGACGTGATGAAGGTCTTGATCGACATTCGCAACGGCAACGGCCATGTTGACGACATCGACCACCTCGGTAATCGCCGTATCCGCAGTGTTGGTGAAATGGCTGAAAACGCATTTCGTACCGGCATCGTGCGCGTTGAACGCGCGGTGCGCGACCGCCTCGGACTGGTCGAGTCGGAAGGTTTGATGCCACAGGACATTATCAACGCGAAACCGGTTGCCGCAGCGGTCAAGGAATTCTTTGGTTCCAGCCAGTTGTCTCAGTTCATGGATCAAAACAACCCACTATCCGAGGTCACCCATAAGCGTCGCGTTTCGGCGTTGGGGCCAGGTGGCTTGACGCGTGAACGCGCGGGCTTTGAAGTACGCGATGTGCACCCGACGCACTATGGACGGGTGTGCCCCATCGAAACGCCTGAAGGACCGAATATCGGCCTGATCAATTCGCTTTCGGTTTATGCTCGTACCAACCATTACGGATTTCTGGAAACTCCCTATCGTAAGGTTGTTAATGGTAAGGTCACCACTAACGTCGAGTACCTGTCAGCAATCGAGGAAAGCCAGTATCAGATAGCGCAGGCAAACGTCACGCTCGATAAACGGGGCGCCATGACCGATGACCTTATTCCCTGTCGCCATCAAAATGAGTCAATCCTGTCGACCGCTGACAAGATCGACTACATGGACGTGTCGCCAAAGCAGATTGTGTCGGTTGCGGCTTCGTTGATTCCGTTCCTCGAGCATGACGATGCCAACCGCGCATTGATGGGCTCAAACATGCAGCGTCAGGCGGTTCCTTGTCTGCGCGCTGAAAAGCCACTGGTCGGCACCGGCATGGAGCGTGCGGTCGCAGTCGATTCGGGCACTACGGTCAAAGCATTACGTGGCGGTATCGTCGATTCAGTCGATGCGAGTCGTACCGTGGTGCGGGTTAATGATTCCGAAACCAGTGCGGGTGAACCGGGTGTCGATATTTATAATTTTACCAAGTACACGCGCTCCAACCAGAATACCTGTATCAATCAGAAGCCGCTGGTCAATCCGGGCGATGTAATCGAGCGGGGCGACGTGCTTGCCGATGGCGCTTCGACTGACCTGGGTGAGCTGGCACTGGGGCAAAACATGCAGGTCGCGTTCATGCCCTGGAATGGCTACAACTTTGAGGATTCGATCCTGATTTCCGAACGAGTGGTTAAAGAAGATCGCTTTACCACCGTACATATTGAAGAGTTGAGCTGTCTCGCGCGCGATACCAAGCTTGGCTCAGAGGAGATCACCGCCGATATACCGAATGTCAGCGAAGGACTGCTTTCAAAGCTGGACGAATCGGGTGTGGTATATGTCGGAGCCGAGGTCAAGCCTGGCGACATCCTGGTGGGCAAGGTTACCCCGAAGGGTGAAACCCAGTTAACCCCGGAAGAAAAACTGCTGCGTGCAATCTTTGGTGAAAAGGCATCTGACGTGAAAGATACCTCGTTACGCATGAAATCAGGCGTAACCGGTACCGTTGTCGATGTGCGCGTATTTACCCGTGATGGTGTCGAAAAAGATGCCCGAGCGCTCGACAATGAACGCATCGAAATCGATTCCTTGAAGAACGACCTCGACGATCAGTTCCGCATTATCGAGGAGAATATCTATCAACGAGTTGCTCGCCTGATCACGGGTAAAAAAGCCAGCGGTGGCCCGGGTGGAATGAAGAAAAATGGTGTCATTACTGCCGCCTACCTCGAGTCTATCGGTCGTGATCAATGGGCCAAGATTCGCCTCATCGACGATAAGCTCGCTAAGCAAATCGAATCGTTGAACGAGCAACTTGATTCGCAACGTTCCGCATTCGACAGCCTGTTCGTGGAAAAGAAACGCAAGGTAACCGCGGGCGACGATCTGAAGCCGGGCGTTTTGAAAATGGTTAAGGTATATGTCGCGGTCAAGCGCCGTATGCAGCCGGGTGACAAGATGGCTGGCCGTCATGGAAACAAGGGCGTGGTATCGATGATCGTACCCGAGGAAGACATGCCTTATCGCGAGGACGGTACTCCGGTGGACGTGGTATTGAATCCGCTCGGTGTGCCTTCACGCATGAACGTCGGTCAAATCCTTGAGGCGCACCTTGGGTGGGCCGCGGCTGGTCTCGGATTAAAGATTGGTGAAATGATCGACGCCCAGCGCAAAGTCGAGGAGTTAAAGACCTTCCTGTGCAAGATTTACAACAACAACTCCGAAAAATTGAGGATTAAGGAGCTCACCGACGACGACGTCTGGCAGCTATGCCAGAACCTGCGTAACGGTGTGCCGATGGCGACCCCTGTATTCGATGGTGCCGAGGAAGAGGAAATCAAGTATATGCTGGCGCTTGCGGAGTTACCTGAAACTGGCCAGACGACCCTCATCGATGGTCGCTCTGGCGAGGCTTTTGATCGCCCGGTCACCGTGGGTTACATGTATATGCTGAAACTCAATCACCTCGTGGATGACAAGATGCACGCACGTTCTACCGGCCCCTACAGCCTCGTTACACAGCAGCCGCTGGGTGGTAAGGCACAGTTTGGTGGTCAACGGTTCGGCGAGATGGAAGTCTGGGCACTGGAATCTTACGGTGCCGCGTACACCTTGCAGGAAATGCTGACGGTGAAGTCGGACGACGTGAATGGCCGTAACAAGATGTACAAGAATATCGTTGATGGCGATTTCAGCATGGAGGCAGGAATGCCTGAATCGTTTAACGTACTACTCAAGGAAATCCGTTCCTTGAGCCTGAACATTGAACTTGAGCAGGAATAACTATGAAAGACTTACTTAATCTATTAAAGAAACAGGGTGCGGTCGAAGATTTTGACTACATCAAGGTAGGTTTGGCCTCGCCTGACATGGTGCGATCCTGGTCATACGGCGAAGTCAAAAAACCGGAAACGATCAATTACCGTACCTTCAAACCCGAGCGCGATGGTTTGTTCTGTGCCAAGGTTTTCGGGCCGGTCAAGGATTTTGAATGTCTTTGCGGCAAGTACAAGCGTCTCAAGCATCGCGGCGTGGTATGCGAAAAATGTGGCGTTGAAGTCACCCAGACCAAGGTGCGCCGTGAACGCATGGGCCATATTGAACTGGCTTGCCCGATCGCGCATATCTGGTTTTTGAAATCACTGCCTTCGCGCATCGGCTTGTTGCTCGACATGACCTTACGTGATATCGAGCGTGTGCTTTACTTCGAAGGCTTTGTCGTCATCGACCCCGGTATGACCACACTGGAAAAGGGTCAATTGCTGACCGATGAATCTTATCTCGAGGCAATCGAGGAATTCGGCGATGATTTCAATGCCAAAATGGGTGCGGAAGCGGTCTACCAATTGCTGCAGGGTGTAGATCTGAATCGCGACGCGCAGGAATTGCGCGAAGAAATCGAAACCACCAAGTCAGAAACGAAATTTAAGCGCCTGTCCAAGCGCCTAAAGCTGGTCGAGGCCTTCATCGATTCGGGTAATCATCCCGAATGGATGGTCATGACCGTGCTGCCGGTATTGCCACCTGACCTGCGCCCACTGGTGCCGCTTGACGGTGGCCGTTTTGCAACTTCGGATCTGAACGATTTGTACCGTCGGGTGATCAACCGCAACAATCGACTCAAGCGTCTGCTCGAGTTGAATGCTCCGGATATCATCGTGCGCAACGAGAAGCGTATGTTGCAGGAATCCGTGGACGCACTGCTCGACAACGGTCGTCGCGGTCGCGCTATTACCGGTACTAACAAGCGTCCGCTAAAATCATTATCGGACATGATCAAGGGCAAGCAGGGTCGTTTTCGCCAGAACCTGCTCGGTAAACGCGTCGATTACTCGGGGCGTTCGGTTATCGTTGTCGGCCCGACTCTCAAGCTGCATCAATGCGGGCTGCCCAAGAAAATGGCGCTGGAACTGTTCAAGCCGTTCATCTTCAGCAAGCTGCAACTGCGCGGCCTGGCTACTACGATCAAGGCGGCAAAGAAACTGGTTGAGCGTGAAGTCACTGAAGTCTGGGACATTCTCGAAGAAGTTATCCGTGAACACCCGATCATGTTAAACCGCGCGCCGACCCTGCATCGCCTGGGAATCCAGGCCTTCGAGCCAATTCTGATAGAAGGCAAGGCGATCCAATTGCATCCGCTGGTATGTACCGCTTTTAATGCGGACTTCGACGGCGACCAGATGGCGGTGCATGTGCCATTGTCAATCGAGGCGCAACTTGAAGTGCGCGCCCTGATGATGTCGTCGAATAACATTTTGTCACCCGCAAACGGCAAGCCGATCATCGTACCGACCCAAGATATTATCCTCGGGCTGTACTACATGACCCGCGACAAGATCAATGTCGAGGGTGAGAATATGGTGTTTGCCGATGCCAAGGAAGTTCTGCGTGCCTATCACAACAAGGCGGTCGCATTGCAGGCACGCATCAAGTGTCGCGTCTCGGAGTATCATTATGATGAGGACGGCAACCGGATCGGCAACAGGTCCCTGGTCGATACTACCGTAGGTCGAGCTATCCTAAGCGAGTTGTTGCCCGATGGTCTACCGTTTTCGCTGATCAACCAGACGCTTGATAAAAAAGCGGTCTCCAAGCTGATCGACGCCTGTTATCGTGAAGTCGGACTTAAAGACACGGTAATTCTCGCCGACCAGCTCATGTATACCGGTTATCACTATGCCACCCGGTCCGGTATTTCGATCGGTGTTAACGACATGATAATACCGGAAAACAAGACCGATCTGATCAAGGAAGCCGAAGCAGAAATCAAGGATATCGAGAAACAGTGGGCAACCGGTCTGGTCACCTCGGGTGAGCGTTATAACAAGGTGGTCGATATCTGGTCGCATGCCAACGACAAGGTGGCGCGCGCAATGATGAATGAAATCGGCAAAGAAACCGTGGTCGATGCTGAAGGCAACGAGGTAGTGCAAGACTCGTTCAACTCGATTTTCGTTATGGCGGATTCTGGCGCGCGGGGCTCCGCGGCACAGATTCGTCAACTTGCCGGCATGCGTGGTTTGATGGCCAAGCCGGACGGTTCGATTATTGAAAACGCGATTACCGCAAACTTCCGCGAAGGACTGGACGTGCTGCAGTACTTTATTTCTACTCACGGCGCACGTAAGGGTCTCGCCGATACTGCACTCAAGACCGCCAACTCGGGTTACCTGACACGTCGCCTGGTCGATGTATCGCAGGATCTGGTAGTCAATACGGATGATTGTGGTACCGAGGAAGGGATATTGTTACGGCCGGTCATCGAAGGCGGCGATATCGTCGTCGATCTCGGCGAGCGTGTTCTGGGTCGCGTACTGCAACAGGATCTGAAAGATGACAAAGGTAAGGCATTGATTAAGAAGGGAACCCTGCTGGAAGAGCGCGAAGTCGAAATAATCAATGAAATCGGCGTCGATGAACTCAAGGTACGTTCTGCAGTAACTTGCGAAACACGCCACGGGATCTGCGTGCAGTGTTATGGGCGAGAGCTGGCCCGTGGGCACAAGGTCGGTAAGGGTGAGGCGGTCGGAGTCATCGCCGCACAGTCCATCGGTGAACCTGGAACCCAGCTTACCATGCGTACCTTCCATATCGGTGGTGCCGCGAGCAGTTCCGCATCGATTAACAGTATCGAAGTCAGGAACAGCGGTACCGTGCGCTTTCACAACGTCAAGGTTATAAAAAATTCGAGCAAACGCCTGGTTGCGGTATCGCGCTCCGGTGAAATAGGCGTAGTAGACGAAGCCACTGGTCGAGAAAAGGAACGCTATAAAATTCCTTACGGTTCGGAGTTTGCGATCAACGATGGTGCCAAGGTAACCGCTGGCAAGATGCTTGCAACATGGGATCCGCACATGCACCCCGTAATAACCGAGGTTGCCGGTAAGGTTAAGTTCACCGATTTTGTTGAAGCAGTTACAGTTCAGCATCGGGTCGATGAAATGACCGGTTTGACCACGATCGAAGTTATGGACGATTCAATCCGGTCCAATGCGGGCAAGGAATTGCGCCCGACGGTGGAACTGATCGATTCCAAAGGCAAGGTTCTGTGTTATGCCGGCACCAATATTCCGGTGCATTACATGTTGCCGGGCGGAGCTTTTGTAAACGTCGAGGATGGTGCCAGGATCAAAGTTGGCGATATAGTTGCCAAGATCCCGCAGGAATCATCAAAGAACCGTGATATTACCGGTGGTTTGCCTCGGGTCGCCGACCTGTTTGAAGCGCGCAAGCCGAAAGAGCCGGCCATCCTGGGTGAAATGACCGGTACGGTTTCATTCGGTAAGGAAACCAAGGGCAAGAAGCGACTGGTAATCACAGATAGTGAAGGCGAGTCTATCGAAACGCTGATTCCAAAATTTCGTCATATCAATGTGTTCGAAGGCGAGCATGTCGAGAAGGGTGAAATCCTGGTTGACGGCGAACTCGATTCGCACGATATCGTACGTATCAAGGGTGTTCGTGAACTGACCCAGTACATGGTTAACGAAGTGCAGGATGTGTATCGCTTGCAGGGTGTGCAGATAAACGATAAGCATATCGAAGTCATCGTGCGCCAGATGCTACGCAAGGTAACCATAGTCGACGGCGGCGATACGCGCTTGCTGCGTGGCGATCAGGTTGACAGGGCCCGTGTGCTCGATACCAACGACAAGACGATCGCAATGAACAAGAAACCGGCTACCTATGCGCAGGATCTACTTGGTATTACCAAGGCTTCACTGGTCACAGAGTCGTTCATTTCGGCTGCTTCGTTCCAGGAAACAACACGCGTACTCACCGAAGCTGCCGTAAAAGGCGCCAAGGATGATCTGCGCGGACTCAAGGAGAACGTTATCGTGGGACGCCTGATTCCGGCGGGAACCGGACAAACTTACCATGAGGAGCGTCGCCGCAATCGCATGAAACCTGCGATGCCGGTAATGCCGGAAATGGATGAGCTTGAAACTGCGCTGGAAAATGTCGGCGAAGCTGCTGCAGAAGCAGCCGCGGAGGGGGCCGCCGTATCAGAGTAGGGATCTCAAAAGCGGTTGACAGGCGACGGTTTCGCCCCTAGAATTCCGCCTCCCACAATAGCAGGCTATACGTAATGTATAGCCTGCTGTTCGTTGAAAAACCGGAATAAGTTGCGTCTCTGAACAATTCATATTGAATGGTCAGAGGACAGAAAAACAAAACATACATTTTGTTTTTCCTTCATTTTTAACGGCCTGCCAGCCGCTGAAAATGGCGGTACATCTTTAAAGTACTGCAAAAACTCTGAATAGATTCAGAGTTTTTAACAGATTGCTCGCAGGAGAGTCGAATAGATGGCAACAGTTAACCAGTTGGTACGTAAACCGCGGCAGTCCAAGCGGACCAAGAGTAACGTACCCGCACTTGAGGCTTCACCACAAAAACGTGGTGTGTGCACCCGTGTTTATACGACGACGCCGAAAAAGCCTAATTCCGCACTTAGGAAAGTGGCGCGTGTGCGTCTTACGACTGGTTACGAAGTAGCTTCATATATTGGTGGCGAAGGCCACAACCTGCAAGAGCACTCGGTAGTGCTGGTGCGCGGCGGTCGTGTTAAGGACTTACCGGGTGTGCGCTATCACGTGGTGCGTGGCAGTCTCGATACCCAGGGGGTACCGGACCGCCGTCAAGGTCGTTCAAAATATGGCGCCAAGCGCCCCAAGTCATAAGTCAAAGGTAGCCAGATGCCAAGGCGCAGAGAAGTTCCGAAAAGAGTAATCCTGCCAGATCCGAAGTTTCACGATCTGCAGATCGCTAAATTTATTAATATGATCATGCGCAATGGTAAAAAATCCACTGCTGAAAAGATCATGTATTTCGCGCTCGACAATGTGGCCGACAAAAGCAGCCTGGAATCAGTCGAATTGATGGAAAAAGCGCTCGAGAACGTTCGCCCGACTGTCGAGGTTAAATCGCGACGTGTCGGTGGTGCGACTTACCAGGTACCGGTAGAAGTGCGGCCCTCGCGACGCAACACGCTGGCAATGCGCTGGCTTATTGAAGCTGCACAGAAGCGTGGTGAAAAGACCATGGCGCAAAAGCTCGCCGGCGAGTTACTCGATGCGTCCGAGAATAAGGGCACTGCCGTTAAGAGACGCGAAGACACACACCGAATGGCCGAAGCGAACAAGGCATTTGCACACTTCCGCTGGTAATTAACAACTGACTTGAAAGGAAAGAACGGTGGCTCGTACGACACCGATAACGCAGTATCGGAACATTGGGATAATTGCCCATATCGATGCGGGCAAGACGACAACCACGGAACGGATACTGTTTTATACGGGCGTCTCGTACAAGATTGGCGAGGTGCATGACGGCGCGGCCGTGATGGACTGGATGGAGCAGGAGCAGGAAAGAGGTATCACCATTACCTCGGCTGCGACGACCTGTTTCTGGAACGGCATGGAGCAGCAGTTCGAGCAGCATCGTATCAATATAATCGATACGCCGGGGCACGTCGATTTCACGATTGAGGTAGAGCGTTCATTACGTGTCCTCGATGGGGCCTGCGCCGTGTTCGATGCGGTCAGTGGTGTTGAACCACAGTCCGAGACGGTTTGGCGCCAGGCGAACAGGTACCGCGTGCCGCGCATGGTTTTCGTCAACAAGATGGACCGGGCGGGGGCGGATTTTTTACGCGTGGTCGAACAGATCCGCGATCGACTCGGTAGTAACCCGGTTCCGGTGCAGTTGAATATCGGCGCTGAGGAGAATTTTCGGGGAGTCGTCGACCTGGTTAAGATGAAGGCAATCATCTGGGACGAGTCCAATATGGGCACGACCTACCAGGAAGAGGAAATCGCACTCGAGATGCTCGCTGAATGCGAGTTCTGGCGCGAAAAAATGGTGGAAGCCGCGGCCGAAGCCAACGATGATTTGATGGAAAAATACCTCGATGAGGGTGGCCTTAGCGAGGACGAGATCCACAATGGATTGAGGATCAGAACCTTAAGCGGAGAGATCGTACCGGCATTATGCGGTTCGGCCTTCAAGAATAAGGGCGTACAGGCAATGCTCGACGCGGTCGTACGCTACATGCCTTCACCTGTGGATGTGCCACCGATCAGGGGCATTAACAGCGAAGGTGAGTACGAAGGTGAACGGCCCGCGGATGATAAGGAGCCATTTGCGGCGCTGGCGTTTAAGATCGCAACCGACCCATTTGTCGGTAACTTGACCTTCTTCCGGGTTTACTCGGGGGTACTGAATGCCGGGGATGCGGTGTTCAACTCGGTGCGTGACAAGAAAGAACGTATCGGGCGAGTATTGCAAATGCATGCAAACTCGCGCGAGGAATTGAAAGAGGTACGCGCCGGCGATATTGCGGCGGCAGTAGGACTGAAGGATGTCAGCACCGGTGATACCTTGTGCGACATCAGTAACCGGATAATGTTGGAGCGCATGGATTTTCCGGATCCGGTGATTTCGGTGGCAGTCGAACCGAAGACCATATCGGATCAGGAGAAAATGGGCGTCGCCCTGGGCAAGCTGGCCAGAGAGGACCCGTCTTTCCGGGTGCATACCGATGAAGAATCGGGGCAGACGATTATCTCGGGGATGGGCGAGTTGCATCTCGATATCATCGTTGAGCGCATGAAGCGCGAATTTAGCGTGGCAGCCAATATCGGTAAGCCGCAGGTTGCATTCAGGGAAACGATTCGCGACACGGTTGAACAGGAAGGCAAGTTTGTACGCCAGACTGGTGGGCGGGGCATGTATGGCCATGTCTGGTTGAAGCTGGAACCGTTGCCGGGTGGTTCGGGTTACGAGTTTGAGAATGCCATTGTTGGTGGCGTGGTGCCGCGCGAGTATATTGCGGCAGTCAATAAGGGCGTGCAGGAACAATTGGAAAATGGTGTGCTTGCAGGTTTTCCACTGGTCGACATTAAGGTAACGCTGTATGACGGTTCCTACCATGATGTCGACTCGAACGAAATGGCATTCAAGCTGGCGGGTTCGTTGGCATTGCGCGAAGGGGTACAGGAAGCCAGGCCGGTACTGCTGGAGCCATTGATGAAAGTGGAAGTCGTTACCCCGGAAGATTATATGGGTGACGTAATGGGCGACTTGAACCGTCGCCGCGGGATTGTTGCAGGAATGGAAGATTCGGTATCGGGCAAGATAATTCGCGCCTCGGTACCGTTGGCCGAAATGTTCGGCTATTCTACCGATCTGCGATCGGCAACCCAGGGACGTGCAACCTACTCGATGGAATTCGAGAAGTATGATGAGGCGCCAAAAAATGTCGCCGATTCGATTGCTAAGGGTCGCGAGTAACGATTTTTTAGTCATCCTGCTTCGGCAACCCGGCGCACGCGGGGTTGCCGAAGCGGGATGACGTTTAAATGAGGGAGGCAGTTTACGAAATTCGTATTTCGTAAACTGTCTCCAACAGATTGGAATTTGATAGAGGATATAAGACGTGTCAAAAGTAAAATTTGAGAGAAACAAACCCCACGTAAATGTGGGTACAATCGGTCACGTTGATCACGGTAAGACTACATTGACGGCGGCGCTGACCAAGGTTATGGCGGAGCATTCAGGCGGCGAGGTGAAAGCCTTTGACGAAATTGATAACGCGCCCGAAGAAAAGGCGCGTGGTATCACGATCGCGACTTCGCACGTGGAATACGAGTCGAGTAAC
>CAXMNA010000179.1:0-3284 GCA_964194715.1 uncultured Gammaproteobacteria bacterium | reverse complement strand
ATTGCCCTCAATGCGAATACCTTGTTCATAACAGTTGACCCGAATTTCACCCCAACTCGTCGTAAAGCTGGTCTTGTGGCACCTCGCGGCCTGACCGATAGTGGCGACCAGTAGTAACGGGTAGGCGATTTCGCCGAGATTGAATTCCAACCCGGTTAACAATTGCCTGGATCGATCAGCCAGTGCGGCTCCGCTGACGATGGGGCACAGGTAATCGCCACGGGCCCGCCACCGGGCATTAATATTCGTTGGGAAATATTTTTTATGATCTTTGCCATCGAGTTGCTGTAGATGCGCAAGGGCAATTTCGGGGCCGGGTAAATCGAAAGCCGCCAGCCAACGTGCGGCTTTGCCGGCTTCCTCGGCAAGGCCCCAGCCAAGGCCGGTCGCCCGCGATGCCTTGCGCACATAAGACTCTACTTCGGCAAGCGTGAACTTTCTTTTCACCTGCCCATCGCCAACATTTCGTGAGGGTAAGGTGCATCCTGGTACATACAAATTCGCACCCAGCGGTCCGAACGCGGGTCAAATTTGGTAGCGCCAAAAAATGACAGTTTGCATCGCAGCAGATCAATTGGAAGCATGTCGGCAGCTATTAGATTATCGCGTATCTCTGAATAGGGGTGAGTGGCCAGGGTTTGTAAGCGTCGCACGATATGCCGATGTTGCGGGTGAGCCAGTAAAAAATCGGCAATCGGCTGGCCCGGGTCCCAATCTTTCAGAACCTGGTACAGCTGTTTAATAAAATACCCAATCGATAACGGCTGTTCGTACTCGGCGCCAGGTTCATCGAATCGTTCGCCCACCCGCGGTTCGAGTTTTTCCGCCGAGGTGTACCAGAATCGTGCGCGATTTTTCTTTTGCCGGTAATCGACCGCAGTCGCCCAGTCGCACTGAGTTTCAATAATTTTCAGTAGTCGTTCAACGCCCATCGAGCCGTCGATAAAAAAGCTTAGGTGTTCATCGGCGTCCATACACTGGCTTAATTCATCGACCAGCTCGCCATAGGGTTCAAGTATCAGCGACACCAGTTGCTCCTGGCCTTCGAGTGACAGGTTTTCTTCAGCCCAAAGATAAAAGCGATTCCAGGGGTGTTTTTCATCCAGGGATTCAGTTTCGATATAAGCGCTCATTTTTTTCAGATCGGCACCCAGTTGCTCAAGCTTTTTGATCTGGATCGGATGTTCAGAATGCCATTGCGATAGATTGAACCTTGCCGATTCGAAGTGTTGTTTGAAATCTTTTACCGCTGCGTCGCTTGCATTGTCCAGCGATCGAACTCGCGCGATGGCTTCCTCGCGCGCCAACATCCAGTTGTTGATCAGTGCCGGGTGGTTGATCAGGAACGGAGCCATACCCAGTCCGGTGGCATTACCAACACCAATTCGGCGACGTAAATCAGGAGTGATAGACACAGCCATGTCACCGCCGATAGCGCTGGCGATATGCTCGACCAGGTCGATCGAAAATGCGCGGATTAACCAGACCGATAGCAATTCGGCCTGAAACGGCCCACGCACTTCCGCGCGCTGGCAAATTTTCAACCGATCGGCAGCGCCGAATTTCCCCGATCCGTATACCGCCGTGGTTCGCATCAGGTAACCGACCGTTTCTACCTGGTCGCGATCAGGCTGCTGTCCCGTTGAGAGTTTATCGATAACATGCTGCCATAAACGTACCGAGCGGTTAGCGCGCGACAGGCTAAGCTCACTATCGCTGATTCGCCCGGCTTCCTGTTTCGGTACTTCTTGTTGCAAGCGATCGAGATCGGCAGTTGTCGGTAGGCCGTCGAACAGTGTAAAAGTCGCATCCCAGGCAGTCGCGATTACGCGGTCGGAACGCTTGTGATCGGGCAGGTCGTGCGAAAATGCGACCAGCGAATAGCTGCACTCGGGGCCGCTTACCGTATAAACCGCGCGACCGAATCCATCGGCACCAATTTCCCACAGCCTGCGTTCAAAGAGCCATCGCTCTTTTTTAAGCCGCCGCAACAGGGTGCGCATAAAGGACAGACGGGTTTGATGAAAACTACCCATTCGTGCGAGTTTCATGACGACTTCGGGGGGGCGCCGAAATTTCGCCGCCTGCGGCATGGAATTTAACTCGGCGCCACTCATGTTGTCTCTATTCAGACAGGGCCAAAGTTAGCGTCAAAAAATTTCAGCCAGTTGTTGCCCATCACTTTCGTGGTATCCTCAGCGCTAAAGCCGATGTCGAGCAGCCCCTGCTCGATGTTGCCGAAGTCGCGGTTGTCCCTGAACCAGCCGGGCATCGGCGGAAAACCGGCATTGTTTGCCGACCCCTCACCGTAATCGATTTTCTTGGTCCAGCGTCCTGCGCGCATCCACTCAACCACCGAATCGGGCTGGTTCTGGCACAGGTCCGACCCCAGGCCGATATGATCGACACCCATAATTTCGGCGGTGCGTGCGATCATTTCGCAAAAACTTTGTAATGTGCAGTCACCTTTGCCCTTCAGGTGATGTGGGTACAGGCTGAACCCGAGCATACCGCCACTCTTGCCAAGCCCGTCGAGTATCGCCTGCGATTTGTTGCGCAACGCCGGCTCCCAAAATCCGGGGTTGGCGTGGGTAATTACTATCGGCCGCGAACTGATTTCCATTGCTTCCAGTGTTGATCGCTCGGCCGAATGACTCATATCTACCACCAGGCCGACGCGGTTCATTTCCTCGATTACTTCCTTTCCCATGCGCGTGATCCCGGTATCGTTTGCCTCGTAACAACCGCTACCCAACAGTGACTGGTTGTTATAGGTCAGTTGCATGAAACGAGCGCCCAGCGTATGCAGTATTTCGACCAGGCGAATATCGTCTTCCATCGGTGAAGGATTCTGGAAGCCATAAAAAATGGCGGTGCGACCGGTCTCTCGGGCGAGGCGTACGTCGTCGCCGGTTTTACCCTGGAATATCAACTCCGGAAAGCGTTCAAACAGGCTATTCCATTGCTCGATATTGGCGACTGTTTCGCGTAAATTTTCGTGGTAGGCAATCGTCACGTGTACCGCATCGACACCCCCTTCCCGCATCTGATGAAAAATTTCTTCAGACCAGTTAGCGTACTGTAATGCGTCGATGCGGTAACTGGTTTCGCCCATGATGGTTACTGCCTAAGCAGGCGAGCCCGAACTGATATAGGCAGTTTTTACATGGGTATAAAACTCTTTCGCATATTGGCCCTGCTCGCGGGGACCATAAGAACTTTCACCGCGGCCGCCAAAGGGCACATGATAATCGGTACCTGCAGTGGGCAGGTTGACCATCACG
>CAXMNA010000178.1:0-21756 GCA_964194715.1 uncultured Gammaproteobacteria bacterium | reverse complement strand
TTTGTAGTTCCCGGTCATCAAAAGCTTTGTCGACCTTGAGGTAGGCTACGCGATCGATTTCGTATACTGAAACCTCATGTACGCCTTCGATGCTGGACGCGCGTTCGACAAATTGACTCAGCTCATCCGGCCCGAGCTCCTTCAGCGACACGATTATCGATTGCAGGTATTTAGGTGTCTTCATCGTCAGCGCCACCAGAAACCAGCCGCACAAAATAGCCGCGAGCCAAGCAAACGTGGTCGCGTAGTCACCCGATGCAAGCAAAATCCCCCCTAACAACCCGCCCGAAAAGGCACCAAGAAACTGCGCACTCGAAAACAGGCCCATCGCGGTGCCTTTCATATCAGCGGGCGCAATTCGAGTGACCGTCGCCGGCAGTATCGCCTCGAGAAAGTTGAAAGCACCAAAAAATAGCACCAGCATCACAAAAGCCATGACATAGGAACCGTTCCAGGCCAGGCCGATCTCGGCCAGCACCAGCATCGACACCGCGACCAGGAACACGACATGGGATTTCCTGAATTTCTCGGCGAAGACAACCATTGGCAACAGTAAAATCACCGACAACACAAATACCGGTAGATAGGTTCGCCAGTGCAAACTTTCCTCGATCATCAGGTTTTGCTGCAATACCAAAGGAAATACAACGAATGTAGCTGCCAGCACCAGGTGTAACACAAAAATGCCTAATCCAAGTTTTAGCAGTTCGATATCGCCGATAATTCGGCCGACATCCTGAATCGATAACTGGGCATCACGATGAAAACTCTGAACAGGTGGCTTCGGAGTAACGAAAACAACCACCAGGATACCCAGTATTGCGAGCCCGGCAGTCATCCAGAACAATAAGCGCAAGCCAAATTCGGCGGCGATAACCGGTCCGATTACCATCGATATCATAAAGCTCGCCCCAATCGACATACCAATAATCCCCATAATCCGGATACGGACTTCCTCGCGCGTCAGGTCCGCCGCTAGCGCCATAACCGCGGCCGCGATCGCACCGAGACCCTGCAAGGCACGCCCGGCAATGACCTCGGTTATTGATTCGGCTTCCGCCGCTACGATGCTGCCGGCACAAAATATCAACAATCCGCTAACAATCACCGCCTTACGCCCGAACCGATCCGACAGGAAGCCGAATGGCAACTGGAATAACCCCTGCGTGAGTCCATAGATACCGATTGCAAGTCCAATCAATACCGGGGTAGCACCGGTGTAATCATCGGCATGCAGGCTGAACACCGGCAGGATCATGAACAGTCCGAGCATACGCAAGGCATACACCAGCGCGAGGGAAAAGGCGGCTCTTTTTTCGGTTTCTAGCATCAACCTGGAAAGCGTGGCGCAATGGAAAGGCGCGATTCTAACGATTCAACCAGAGGATGGGAACCAATGAAAACTAATTCCGAGTAAAGCGCGAAAAATTAATCGAAGGCCGTTATAATTTACGGTTTGGCCCCACTGATCGTTGGCAATGGAATCAATCACAATTCGCGGTGCACGCACCCATAATCTCAAGAATATCGATCTCACGTTACCGCGCGACAAATTGATCGTGATTACAGGGTTATCCGGTTCGGGTAAGTCTTCGCTCGCCTTCGACACGATATTCGCCGAGGGACAGAGACGCTACGTCGAGTCATTATCGACCTATGCTCGCCAATTCCTGTCGGTCATGGAAAAACCCGACATCGACCACATCGAGGGCCTGTCACCGGCAATTTCGATCGAGCAAAAGACAACTTCGCACAATCCGCGTTCTACGGTCGGTACGATCACCGAAATCTACGACTATTTGCGCCTGCTGTATGCGCGTGTCGGCACCCCGCTGTGCCCTACCCATGAACTGCCGCTTGAAGCCAGCACCGTGAGTCAAATGGTCGATCAGGTCCTGGCGCTACCCGAAGACGAACGCTTGATGCTGTTGGCTCCTGTGGTCAGCAACCGTAAGGGCGAACACGTACAACTGTTCGACAGCTTGCAGAAGCAGGGTTTCATTCGCGCTCGCGTCAATGGCGAGCTGTGTGAACTGGATGACCCGCCTAAACTCGAGTTACGTAAGAAACACAATATCGATGTTGTGATCGATCGCTTCAAGGTGCGCCCCGATCTGAAACTGCGCCTGGCCGAGTCACTGGAAACAGCGCTGCATCTGTCCGATGGTATCGTCAAAATTGCCAGTATTGACCCGGGCTCTGATTTCGAAGAAATGCGGTTTTCTGCCAATTTTGCCTGTCCCGAGTGCGGTTATTCGATTAGCGAGCTGGAACCGCGACTGTTTTCGTTTAACAGCCCCGTGGGCGCCTGCCCAGATTGTGATGGAATTGGTACGATGCAGTTTTTCGATCCCAAGCTGGTGGTCAAATCCCCTGAACTGAGTCTCGCGGGCGGGGCAATTCGTGGCTGGGACCGGCGCAACGGTTATTACTTCCAGATGCTGCAATCGCTCGCTGCGCATTTCGATTTCGACGTGGAATTGCCTTTCGGACAGCTCGATCCGAATATACAGAATGTCATTCTCAACGGCTCGCCCGAAGAGGTGAAATTCAGCTATCGCAACGAGCGCGGCGATCAACGCGTGCAAAAACATCCGTTCGAGGGCATTTTGCCGAACCTCAAGCGCCGTTACCGGGACACCGAGTCAAGCGTGGTACGCGAAGAACTTGCCAAATTCCTGTCCAACCAGTCGTGCCAGACCTGCGCCGGTGAACGGCTCAACGAGGCGGCACGACACGTGTTTGTTGCCGAACGCAACCTCGCGAGTATTACGCGCCTGCCGATCGAGGAGGCGCTAGGTTTTTTCAAAACGCTCAAGTTAGACGGTAAAAAAGGCGAGATTGCGGAAAAGATCACCAAGGAAATCCGCGAGCGCCTGAGTTTCCTGGTCAACGTGGGGCTCGAATACCTTTCTTTAAGCCGCAGTGCAGAAACCCTCTCCGGCGGCGAGGCACAGCGCATTCGCCTGGCGAGCCAGATCGGTGCCGGCCTGGTCGGTGTCATGTATATCCTCGACGAACCTTCGATTGGCCTGCATCAGCGCGACAATGCACGCTTGCTGCAAACACTGACATTTTTGCGCGATCTCGGCAATACCGTGATCGTTGTCGAGCACGACGAAGAAGCGATACTGGCGGCCGATTTGATCGTTGACATCGGTCCTGGCGCGGGCGTGCACGGCGGCGAGATTGTCGCTACTGGCACCGCAAGTGAAATTGCCAACTTCGAACATTCGGTTACTGGCCAGTATCTATCTGGCGCTCGTAGCATCGAGATCCCGCACCAGCGCACTGTTGCTAAAAAACAGAAATTCATCCGCATTAACGGAGCAAAGAGTAATAACCTGAAATCGGTCGAGCTGGAACTGCCAGTCGGCCTGTTTACCTGCATTACCGGTGTTTCGGGTTCCGGTAAGTCAACCCTGATCAATGAAACCCTCTACAAACTGGCTGCGATCGAGATTTATGGCAGCAATCTCAGTGCCGGCGATTACGAGAGCTTTAGCGGTTTTGATCAATTCGACAAGGTCATCGATATCAATCAAAGTCCGATCGGGCGTACCCCGCGCTCCAATCCGGCCACCTATACCGGGCTGTTTACTCCGATTCGCGAACTCTTCGCCGGAACTCAAGAGGCGCGCTCACGCGGCTACAAGCCTGGCCGCTTCAGCTTTAACGTCAAGGGAGGACGTTGCGAAGCCTGCCAGGGTGATGGGGTTACCAAGGTGGAAATGCATTTCCTGCCGGATGTTTACGTCACCTGCGACATTTGTAAGGGCAAGCGTTATAACCGTGAAACCCTCGACATCACCTACAAAGGAAAGTCGATTCACCAGGTGCTCGAAATGACCGTCGAGGACGCGACTATATTCTTTAGCGCCATTCCGGTGCTCAAGCGCAAGCTCGACACCCTGATGGATGTGGGACTGAGCTATATCACGCTGGGTCAGAATGCGACCACGCTCTCGGGTGGCGAGGCACAACGCATCAAGCTTTCACGTGAGCTTTCCAAACGCGATACCGGGAGCACGCTCTATATACTCGACGAACCGACCACGGGTTTGCACTTTCACGATGTGGAGCAGTTACTCGGAGTGTTGCATCGGTTGCGTGACCACGGTAATACAATCGCTGTGATCGAACATAACCTGCACGTAATCAAGACTGCGGACTGGATTATTGATCTCGGACCCGAGGGTGGCGACAAGGGCGGTGAAATCATTGCCACCGGATCACCGGAGCAGGTAGCCATGGAGGCACGTTCCTATACCGGGCATTATCTGAAATCGATTTTAACCAGCATTGATTCACAAAAGGAGTCAGCATGAGCCGGGCTATCACCTGCTTTAAGGCATACGATGCGCGCGGCAAGGTGCCGGATGAACTGAATACAGACATCGCTTACCGGGTCGGTCGGGCATACGCGGAATTCATCAATCCAAAACAGGTCGCGGTCGGACGTGACGTCCGTCTTAGCAGTGACGAAATGTTCGAAGCGCTAACTCGAGGGCTTACCGACAGCGGTGTCGATGTGCTCGATCTTGGTTTATGTGGTACCGAACAGGTTTATTTTGCCGCTTTCCATCTCGAACTTGACGGTGGCATCATGATAACCGCAAGCCACAACCCGGTTGACTACAACGGCTTAAAGTTCGTGCGTGAATGCGCCAAACCCCTGAGCGCCGATAGCGGGCTCGAAGATATTCGTCGAATTGCCGAGGAGGAGTCATTTAGCGAAGCGGGACGCAAGGGCAACATTACAGCAACCGACCTTTCCAGCGACTACATCGATCATCTGCTGGGTTATGTCGGCAGCCTCGATAAGCTAAAGCCGCTTAAAATAATCTCCAATCCCGGCAACGGCATGGCGGGTCCGGTTATCGACCTGCTAGAAAAACGCCTGCCATTCGAATTCATCAAGATTCAGCATGATCCTGACGGCACTTTTCCCAACGGCGTACCGAATCCGCTTTTGCCCGAAGGGCGAGGCGCAACCATCGATGCAATCAATCAACACGGCGCCGATCTCGGGGTTGCCTGGGACGGTGATTTTGATCGCTGCTTTCTGTTCGATCACAATGGACGTTTCATCGAGGGCTATTACATCGTTGGCCTGCTCGGGGTGCAGTTGTTAAAGCAAAACCCGGGAGAGCGCATTGTGCATGATCCCCGCTTGACCTGGAACACGATCGAGCTGATTGAGGCCAGCAATGGTGAAGCGGTGCAAAGTAAATCGGGGCATGCTTTTATCAAGGAAACCATGCGCGCGGTAAACGGTATTTACGGCGGCGAGATGAGTGCACATCATTACTTTCGCGAATTTGGCTATTGCGACAGCGGCATGATCCCCTGGCTGTTACTCAGCGAAATGATTTCGACTCAGAACAGGTCGCTCGCCGACATGGTTGACGAGCGCATCAAATGCTATCCGGTTAGCGGTGAAATCAATTCTGCGGTCGCCGATCCCGGCGCGGTACTCGAACGGGTGGAGGCATACTATGCCAGCCTACCCCATCAAATCGATCGTACCGACGGCCTCGGCATGGATTTCGGCGAATGGCGCTTCAACCTACGCGGCTCGAATACCGAACCGCTACTGCGCATGAATGTCGAGACTCGCGGCGATCACGAGCTGATGGAACAACGCCGCGATGAAATCCTTGATTTAATCCGTGCTTGATCGTCGCCCCTGCAAAACTGGCGCCGCAGGTGCCATCCCGGAAATCCCGCAGGGATTATCCGGGACCTCGTAATCCATGATCAATAAGAAATGCCACTCTGCTTAAGCTTGACAGCTGTTTCGTTTATGATTCAATAAACTGCTCGTTGCGTAATAGCAGCATCGGAAAACAGAGCAAATAAAGGAGTATCAGATGAAACCTAAATTCCAAATTCGCTACCTTGCTGCCGTATTGCTGTTGGCAATGCAATTCAATCAATCTGCTGTAGCTGCAGACGTAAAAATTACCCCGCTTGGAAGTCAGCAAGGCGAATTCTGCCAACTTGACCGTGCTCTGATTCTGGAAGATCCCGATGGAACCCGGGTTTTATATGATCCTGGTCGCACAGTCGCCGGAGCAGACGATCCGAGGCTGGGCAAAATCGATGTGATCCTGGTCAGCCACATGCATGGCGATCATGTCGGCGACAAGCATATTGCCGGGGTTGGCAAAGATGACTGTAAAAGCACCAAGTTTCCAGTTAACGTGCTCCCGAATACCAACACGGTAAACATTGCGTTGGCAAAAGGCGCAAAGATAATTACCGGCAGTGAAATGCCCAAATTTTTCGCGAGTAAACTGAAATCTTTAGGTGGAGATCCCAAGAACGCCCAGTTGGTCCGTTTCGGGGCCTCGCGCTCGGTTGGCGGTGTCACAATTACCACGGTACCTGCCGTTCATTCGAACGGAATCGCGGGCGGCATGATCGGTGGGGAGCTTGGCGATATGCTAAATGCCGCCGGATTGACTGCCTATGCCGGCCCACCCACCGGTTATGTGTTGACCTTCTCCAACGGGCTGGTGACTTATTTATCAGGGGATACCGGTATCACTGCCGAACAACAGGCCGTAGTGCGTGATCACTACAATGCGAAACTGGTTGTAATGAATATTGGTGATACTTTTACAACCGGCCCCAAAGAAGCTGCCTGGGTCGTTAACAACCTGGTCAAACCGGCAGCCGTCATCGCCTCGCATGCCAACCAGCCTTCGACCCGGGGTGGAAAAGTAATTACCGGCACTCGTGTCGATAACTTTATCAAGATGAGTAAGATGCCGGTCCACGTACCCCTCAGCGGTCGCACCATGAATTTCAATAGCCGAGGCAATTGTACTAACGGCTGTTAGACCCTGCTCAAGACCCCGTGGTACTAGAAAGCCAGCTTCGAGCTGGCTTTTTTACAGGCGGCAATTCTGCTCAAACTCGCTAAAAAATTACAGATGGGTAAAATGAAGGCATTTTCCAGGTTGATTTAAAGCTATGGATATGAGTTCCATAATCTTTGTAATCGTAATATTGTGTATACTTGTCGCAATCGTAACGCTTGTATTTAAGCCATACGATAACGGAGTCAGCGTAAAACGATTTAAGGGAATGGGAACATCAACAGCTCGCAAGGGCAGATCGGAAGACACCAAGTGGCGCTCGGTTAAGATACGCCCGGGGCTTATTTCCTGCGATCGTGTTGCAGAAACGGCTGGCATAGTTTTCCTGTCACAGGAAGCACCGTCCCTGCCGCTAGAAAATTGCACCGAAACCGAGTGTCGCTGTCACTACATTTTTCTCGACGATCGACGCAATGGTACAGATCGCCGTATCGAGCTTGGCAAACTGGATCAATTCTTCCCTACTTACGAGGGAGAACGGCGTCAGGTCCAGGGGCGTCGTCTTGCTGATTTAGCCGCTTAAACCGGCTGCGGCATCCAGGTCCCGCACTCGGGCCCGCGTAAATAACGGTCAATAAAAAGCCAGCTTGTAGCTGGCTTTTTAGATTACTCGCAGAAGTTATTCATCGTCGTTTTCGGCGTCGGGACGATCCACTAACTCGACGTAGGCCATGGGGGCCTTGTCGCCAGGGCGAAACCCGCATTTCAGAATACGCATATAACCGCCGGGACGCTCCTTGTAGCGCGGACCGAGATCGGCAAACAGCTTGCCCACAGCAGCTTTGTCGCGCAAACGACTGAAAGCGACACGACGATTGGCAACGTTATCTTCCTTTGCCAGCGTGATCAGCGGCTCAGCAACACGACGCAATTCCTTCGCCTTAGGCACAGTGGTACGGATCACTTCATGATCGAATAATGAAGCAGCCATGTTCTTGAACATCGCCTTGCGATGTGAACTGTTTCGATTGAGCTGTCGCCCACTATTACGATGACGCATCGTTTAACCCTCTTAACTCGCCAACTTGTCGTTATCGATGCTGGCAGGTGGCCAGTTTTCGAGTCGCATCCCGAGTGACAGGCTATACGACGCCAGCACATCTTTGATTTCAGTCAGGGACTTCTTACCCAGATTCGGAGTTTTCAACAATTCGACTTCGGTGCGCTGAATTAAATCCCCGATGTAGTATATATTTTCCGCTTTCAGGCAGTTGGCCGAACGTACGGTCAGTTCAAGATCATCAACCGGACGCAGCAGAATCGGATCGATATGCGATTCCGGCTCGTCCTGGACTTCCTCGTCTGAACCTTCGAGATTGACGAAAACCGAAAGCTGATCTTTGAGAATGCTGCCAGCGATCCGAATTGCCTCTTCAGGATCGATCGTGCCATTAGTTTCGATATCAATGATCAGCTTGTCGAGGTCGGTACGTTGCTCAACACGTGCGGCTTCAACGCTATACGCGATCTTACGAACTGGCGAGAATGAAGCATCGAGCTGCAGATGACCGAGCGCGGCGTCTTCTTCCGAAGTCTGACGTGTATTGGCTGGCTGATAACCGCGACCCTTCATCACGTGCAGTGACATATCAATTTTTTTGGCCTTGGTAAGGGTTGCAATAACATAATCCGGATCGACGATCTCGATATCGTGATCGAGCTGAATATCCCCAGCAGTAACGACACCAGGCCCCTTTTTGGAAATAGTCAGCGTGGCTTCATCCCTGGCGTGCATGACAATACCAACGCCCTTGAGATTGAGCAGGATATCGATCACGTCTTCCTGGACACCATCGATAGTGGTGTATTCGTGCAGCACACCTTCAATGCGACAATCAACGATTGCACAGCCACGCACCGATGACAGCAAAATACGTCTTAACGCATTACCAAGGGTATGACCAAAACCGCGTTCCAGCGGCTCGATTGAGACCTTTGCGTGGTAAGTCTGTTGTTCTTCGACTTTAACATGCTTCGGCTTCAGTAAATCTGAGTACAGTTTAGACATAAATAACCCGCTAATTATTTGGAGTAAAGTTCAACGACGAGCTGCTCATTAATATCAGGCGGCAATTCGCTGCGTTCTGGCAACGCCTTGAAGGTGCCTTCAAACTGGTTCTGGTTAACTTCAACCCAGTCGGGAAAACCGATCTGTTCAGCCAGTGCCAGTGCCTCGGCGATACGCGCCTGCTTGCGCGATTTTTCCCTCACGCTAACAACATCGGAAGCAGCAACGACATACGAGGGGATATTGACGATTTTGCCATTAACCATAATCGACTTATGGCTCACCAGTTGCCTGGCTTCAGCACGCGTCGAGCCGAAGCCCATGCGATAAACCACGTTATCAAGTCGAGTTTCCAGCAACTGCAGCAGGTTCTCGCCGGTAGAACCTTTCAAACGCGATGCTTCCTTGTAGTAGTTGCGGAATTGGCGCTCGAGGATACCGTAAATGCGGCGCAACTTTTGCTTTTCACGCAATTGCAAACCGTAGTCCGACTGTCGCGGTCTACGCGTGCCAGCGCCGTGCATCCCTGGAGGATTGTCGATCTTGCACTTGGTATCGACCGCCCGACGTGAAGACTTCAAACTGAGATCTGCACCTTCACGACGCATCAATTTACATTTTGGTCCGATGTATTTTGCCATTAGAATTCCTGCCTATACACGACGTTTTTTCGGAGGACGACAACCGTTATGCGGTATCGGGGTAACGTCATCAATACGTGAAATCTTGAAACCGATTCCGTTCAGCGCCCGTACCGCTGAATCACGCCCTGGGCCTGGTCCCTTGACCATGACTTCAAGGTTTTTCATACCCATTTCCTGGGCTGCCTGGCCAGCGCGTTCAGCAGCAACCTGGGCTGCGAAGGGGGTTGATTTGCGCGAGCCACGAAAGCCCGAACCACCCGCGGTTGCCCAGGTCAAAGCATTGCCCTGGCGATCGCTGATGGTCACGATAGTATTGTTAAAGGTCGCGTGAATATGTGCGACGCCGTCGGAAACGACGCGCTTGGTTTTCTTCTTGGTACGTGTTTGTTCAACCATTAATATTACCTGTTAATCCTGGCTTATCGCTTCAGCGGGCGACGCGGTCCCTTACGGGTGCGCGCATTAGTCTTGGTGCGTTGGCCGCGCACCGGCAAACCGCGGCGATGGCGAATCCCGCGATTGGTACCCAGATCCATCAAGCGCTTGATATTCATCGAGATTTCACGCCGCAGATCGCCTTCGGTGGTATAGCTCTCTATGGTGGTACGAATTTGTTCGAGCTGCTCTTCGCTTAACTCACGCACCTTAGTCTCTGGGTTGATGCCGGTCGCACTACAGATGTTGGCTGAGCGCGTCGCGCCAATGCCGAATATTGATTGCAATGCAATCACTGTATGCTTTTGATCCGGTATGTTTACACCTGCAATACGAGCCATATAAAAACTATCTCCTAAGCCGTTAGTCCAAAATGGGCGCAGATTCTAGCTGTCGGTCGCCCAAAATTCAATAAATCAATCAACAAATCGAACATGACAAGCCTAACCCTGGCGCTGCTTGTGACGCGGATCTTTGCAAATCACCCGCACCGCACCGTTGCGACGAATCACCTTGCAGTTCTTGCACATTTTCTTAACTGAAGCTCTTACCTTCATGGCCTTACCTTAATCCCGGGAACTAGCGCACTACGCCGGCGCCACCATACCCCTTAAAATTCGACTTCTTCATCAAACCGTCGTACTGATGACTCATCAGATGTGCCTGTACCTGCGACATGAAATCCATCACTACAACAACGATAATCAACAACGATGTACCGCCAAAATAGAAAGGTACATTCCAGAACAATATTAAAAATTCCGGTAATAAACATACAGCGGTGATGTACATCGCACCAACCAGTGTCAGACGAGACATAACACCGTCGATATAATTCGCAGTCTGGTTGCCTGGGCGAATACCCGGAATAAACGCACCGGATTTCTTCAGGTTTTCCGCAGTGTCTTTCGAATTAAACACCAGCGCGGTGTAGAAAAAACAAAAGAAAATGATCGCGGCGGCATAGAACATAACGTACAACGGCTGTCCCGGGGACAGTGTCGCGGAAATATCCTGTAGCCAACGCATACCTTCGGCCTGCCCAAACCAGCTACCCAGCGTGGCTGGGAACAAAATAATGCTGGAAGCGAAAATCGGCGGGATAACTCCAGCCATGTTCAACTTCAACGGCAAATGACTACTTTGCGCTGCATACATCTTGCGCCCCTGTTGACGCTTGGCATAGTTAACCGTAATACGTCTTTGGCCACGCTCAATGAAAACCACAAAGTAGGTTACTGCCAATACGCCAGCAAACAGCGCCAGGATAACCAATGAATTCAATTCACCGGTACGAACCAGCTCAAAAGTACCGCCAATCGCCGATGGTAATCCAGCGACAATTCCAGCGAAAATCAGAACCGAGATGCCATTACCAATCCCGCGTTCAGTGATCTGCTCACCAAGCCACATCAGAAACATGGTGCCGGTAACCAGGGTAACCGCCGCGGTAAAAATGAAAGACGGACCCGGGTTCACGACCAATGCGGCGCCACCACCGCCACTCTGTCCGGACAGCGCAATCGAAATACCAATCGACTGAAAACTTGCCAGGAAGACCGTACCGTAGCGCGTGTACTGCGTAATCTTGCGACGACCGGACTCACCTTCTTTTTTCAATTGCTCCAGCATCGGCACCGATACCGTCAGCAATTGCATGATAATCGATGCAGAAATATACGGCATAACACCAAGCGCAAATATCGACATGCGTTCCAGCGCACCGCCGGAGAACATGTTGAACATACCCAGGATACCGGTACGTTGCTGCTCAAAAATCTCCCGCATCACGTTTATATCGATTCCGGGAACCGGAATAAAAGTACCGATACGGAATATGATCAGCGCACCGATCACAAAAAAGATGCGCTTGCGCAGCTCGCTTAAGGAGCCTCCCGAGAGGCTACCGGCTAACTGTTGTGCGGAAGGACCGGCCACTTTGCGCCTATGCTACCTTGCCGCCGGCTGCTTCGATCGCCGCACGTGCACCCTTGGTGACTGCGACGCTACTGTCAACGCTGACCTTGCGCTTCAATTCGCCCGACAGGAAGATCTTGGCCTGACGAGTTTGCGTCGGTACCAGGTTGGCTTCGAGCAGCGTCTTCAGGCTGATGTCGTCGAGGCCCGAAGTTTCGATTTCACTCAGACGAACCTCGGCTGAAAATCGAGTCTTACGCGCGGTGAATCCAAACTTGGGCAAACGCATTTGCAAAGGCATTTGTCCGCCTTCGAAGCCAGCACGCACGCCGCCGCCCGAACGCGATTTCTGACCTTTATGGCCGCGTCCGGCAGTTTTTCCAATGCCCGAGCCGATTCCGCGACCGACGCGCTTGGATGCTTTGGTGGAACCCTTGGCTGGTTTCAAACTATTCAGGTACATCACACTTCCTCGACGTTGAGCATATACTCGACCCTGTTAATCATGCCGCGGTTTTCCGGGGTGTCGATCACCTGCACTGTCTGGTGAATACGACGCAAACCCAGTCCGGCGACGCAGGCTTTGTGCGAAGCCAGACGGCCATGCTTGCTGCGCACCAGCGTCACGCTCAGTTTATTGACACCAGAATCCGCTTTTGGTGCAGTCACTTTTTTAGGCTCGGCTTTCGGTGCAGCGGTTTCGGCAACAACTGCATCTTTAGCCTTCGGCGCTGCTTTCTTGGCTACGGCCTTTTTGGCGACGGCTTTCTTGACCGCTACTTTTTTGCTCGCGGCTTTCTTTACCGCGGTCTTTTTCACGGCTTTTTTAACTGTCTTGTCTTCATCAGTCATCGTATTAACCTGTAATTTCTTCGACCTTTTTACCGCGCTTGGCGGCAATGTCCTGCGGTGACTTCATATTTTGCAAGCCGCTGATGGTCGCACGCACCAGATTGATCGGGTTACGTGAGCCATTACATTTGGCCAATACATTACGTACGCCAACTGCTTCGAACACAGCGCGCATCGCACCACCGGCAATTACACCTGTACCTTCCGAAGCGGGCTGCATATAAACTTTTGCTGCTCCATGACGTGCATTCAACGGATATTGCAATGTGCCGTTGGTAATCGCGACCGTAGTCAGATTGGCACGCGCTTTCTCCATGGCTTTCTGGATTGCAAGTGGTACTTCGCGTGCCTTGCCATATCCAAAACCAACTTTGCCGTTACCATCACCGACAACGGTGAGTGCGGTAAAGCCGAATTGACGTCCGCCCTTGACCACCTTGGCCACGCGATTAACCGCGACCAACTTTTCCATCAAGTCGTCACCAGACTGTGTATTTCTAGGTTCTGCCATTCGAATCTCCCGATGCGGCGCGCTTAGAACTTCAAACCATTTTCACGGGCAGAATCGGCCAGGGCCTTGACTCTACCGTGATACTTATAACCCGAGCGATCAAACGCGACCGACTCGACGCCGACTGCTTTCGCTTTTTCAGCAATAACCTTGCCCACGGCTGTCGCGGCATCGACATTACCCGAGTACTTGATTGCCTTTTTGACATCAGCCGACAGGGTTGATGCAGAGGCAATCACCTTTCCGGTTTCACCGGAGAAAACCTGTGCATAGGTATGACGCGGGGTACGATGCACGCACAGGCGATTTATACCCAGCGAGTCAATCTTGGCACGCGTGCGACGCGAACGTCTGATTCGGGATTGTTTCTTATCCATAACCTAACCTATTTCTTCTTCGCTTCTTTGCGGACGACCTGCTCGTCGGCATATTTGACACCCTTGCCCTTGTACGGTTCAGGTGGTCTGAATGCGCGAATTTCCGCGCAAACCTGGCCTACCCGCTGCTTATCGCAACCACGCACAATGATCTCGGTTGCTGCCGGGGTTTCTATTTCGATCCCCTCGGGTACCTGATAATTTACCGGATGCGACAATCCCAACGACAGGTTGAGTTGCTTTCCCTGCACCTGGGCACGGTAACCAACGCCGACCAGCAGTAGTTTCTTTTCGAATCCGTTGGCAACGCCCTCGACAATATTGCTTACCACCGAGCGCATGGTTCCGGTAACCGCGAGCGACGACTGACGGGCATCCCTCGGTGAGAAGGTCAGCACGTTATCTTCCTGAGTCAGGTTAACCGCATCGTGCAAGGTTACAGTCAGGTAGCCCTTTGGACCCTTCACTGATACTTCTCTGCCATTAACGCTGAACTCAACGCCACTGGGCAACTCGATTGGTTTTTTCGCTATTCTGGACATGTCCTTTAACCTAAACCACCGAACAGATGACTTCACCACCGAATCCTGCGGCGCGGGCCTGGCGATCAGTCATAACCCCTTTCGAGGTAGAAATAATCGCGATACCGAGTCCACCGTTAATCGACGGTAAATCATCTTTCGATTTAAAAATACGCAGGCCAGGACGACTAATGCGTCGCATTTTTTCGATTACCGGCCTGCCCTGGTAATACTTCAATTCGATAATCAGCTGCTTCAGGTTTTCGTCCGAAACCTTGTAATCACTGATATAACCTTCGTCTTTCAGCACTTCAGCAATTCTGGATTTCTGCTTAGACGCGGGCATTTTTACACTAACCTTATTCGCCTTTTGCGCATTGCGCACGCGAGTCAGCATATCTGCGATTGGATCTTGTAAGCTCATCTCTGTCCTCTTACCAGCTAGCCTTGACCAGGCCCGGAATATCGCCACGCATTGCGGCTTCACGGATCTTGTTACGACACAGCCCAAATTTACGGTAAACACCATGGGGTCTTCCGGTAATACGACAGCGGTTTTGCCTGCGTACCGCGGATGAATCGCGCGGCAACTTTTGCAACATCTCGACCGCGGCCATCTTTTCGTCGTAGGTGGCTTCACCACTAGTGATAGTCGCCTTCAACTCGCTGCGTTTAGTGGCGTATTTCGCCACCAGGCGGCTACGCTTTAATTCACGCTGTACCATGGAATTCTTTGCCATAATCTAAACTCGTCTAACCTCTAAAAGGAAACTGAAAAGCCGCTAATAGCGCACGCCCTTCATCGTCGTTACGTGCGGTGGTGGTGATACTGACATTCAGTCCACGCAGCTTATCAATTTTGTCATAGTCAATTTCCGGGAACGCAATCTGCTCGGTGATCCCCAGGTTGTAGTTACCTTGCCCGTCGAACGCTTTCGCACTGAGTCCACGGAAATCTCGGATTCGTGGAATTGAAAAATTGATCAGGCGATCCAGAAATTCATACATTTTGTCACGTCGCAGGGTTACCTTGCAGCCGATAGGCATCTCTTCACGGATCTTGAAGCCCGCGATTGCTTTCTTGGCAAGGGTAACTACCGGCTTTTGCCCGGCAATCAGCGTCATATCCTCGACTGCATGGTCAATAATCTTCTTATCCTGCGAGGCTTCCCCGACTCCCATGTTGAGGGTAACCTTGGTGATACGCGGAATTTCCATCGATGACTTATAGGAAAACTGCACCTGCAAGTCTTTCATTACGGTGTCCCGGTAATGTTGTTCTAATCTGGTCATTGCCTGTTCCTAATTAACCTGTTCCTAAATATCCACGACTTCGCCGTTAGTTTTGAAGTAACGGACCTTGCGATCGTCTTCCAGGGTTTTGAACCCAACTCGGTCACCTTTCTGGGTGTGCGGATTGAAGAGCATTACGTTGGAAATCCGAATCGGTGATTCCTGATCAGTAATACCGCCGGCCTGACCGCTACGCGGGTTACCTTTGACGTGCTTCTTGACCATATTGACGTTTTCCACCAGCAGGCGATCGTCATCCAGTCGTTTCAGAACATTGCCGCGCTGGCCTTTGCTGCGCCCCGCGATCACGATGACTTCGTCACCTTTTTTAATCTTTTGCATAACTCTTAATCCTGATCTAAAGCACTTCAGGTGCCAGCGAGATAATTTTCATGAACTTTTCGCCACGCAGTTCGCGAGTTACCGGGCCAAAAATACGGGTGCCGATCGGCTGCAGGTTAGCGTTCAAAATTACCGCTGCGTTACCGTCGAACTTAATCGCTGACCCGTCCGGACGGCGCACGCCGTGCGCGGTACGCACCACGACGGCATTGTAAACTTCGCCCTTTTTAACCTTACCACGCGGGATAGCATCTTTGATGCTGACCTTGATGATATCGCCTATCGCAGCGTAGCGTCGCTTGGAACCGCCGAGCACCTTGATGCACTGCATTTTGCGCGCACCGCTATTGTCCGCGGCGTTTAAAACTGTTTGCATTTGAATCATAGCTGGTTACCTGCGCGCTCTAGTTAGCCTTCTCAACAACCTTTACCAGTTTCCATGACTTGGTCTTGGAAATCGGGCGACATTCTGCAATCTGAACAGTATCTCCAACGCCACACTCGTTATCTTCGTCATGAATATGAAACTTGGTCGACTTTCTCATGAACTTGCCGTAAATCGGGTGCTTCACTCTACGCTCAATCAAAACCACCGCGGATTTGTCCATCTTGTCGCTGACGACAGAACCGGTTTGAATTCTTAATACCTTTTCATTCATGCTTCTTTACCACCACGGTTTTCATTCATTATGGTTTTTACGCGCGCGATATCCTTGCGCACCCTGGTAATCCGATCACCGCGCACGCCATCCGGATTGATACCCTGTTGCATGCGCAGGTTGAACTGCTCGCGACGCAAGGCGAGCAATTCATCGCGTAACTCTTTTTCTGATTTCCCACGTAGTTCTGCGACATTCATTACATTACGGTCCTGGAAACAAATGTTGTCTTAAATGGAAGCTTGGCGGCCGCCAGGCGAAACGCTTCGCGGGCAATAACTTCGTCCACGCCTTCCATTTCATAGAGCATGCGCCCGGGCTGAACCTTGCAAACCCAGAATTCGACATTGCCCTTACCCTTACCCATGCGCACTTCAAGCGGTTTCTTCGAAACCGGTACGTCCGGAAAAACACGGATCCAGATTTTGCCACCACGCTTGATATGACGTGTCATCGCGCGACGTGCTGCCTCGATCTGGCGCGCGGTAATTCTGCCGCGTTCAACGGCCTTGAGTCCAAATTCACCAAAGCTGACCTTACCGCCAGAAGTCGCGAGGCCACGATTGCGGCCTTTAAACTGCTTGCGAAATTTTGTTCTTTTAGGCTGTAACATAACTTGATTCTCTTACTTGGGCGCGACCTTGCCACCGTCGTCCTTGGTTTCAAGATCGAAAACCTCGCCCTTGTAAATCCAGACCTTTACGCCGAGGATGCCATAAGTCGTGAGTGCTTCAGCGAATCCATAGTCAACGTCAGCACGCAGGGTATGCAGCGGCACACGACCTTCGCGATACCATTCACTGCGTGCAATTTCAGCACCGTTCAAACGACCTGCCACATTAATCTTGATGCCTTCGGCTCCGATACGCATTGCGTTCGTCACCGAGCGGCGCATCGCGCGACGAAACATCACGCGGCGCTCCAGCTGCGAGGCAACACCCTCGGCTACCAGTTGGGCATCCAGCTCCGGCTTGCGGATTTCCTCGATATTGATTTTGACATTGTTAAGGTGTGCCGAAACCCGCGACGCTACTTCGATACGCAGTCTTTCAATATCTTCACCTTTCTTGCCAATGATAATGCCCGGACGCGCGGTATGGATCGTAACTGCAACCGACTTCGCCGGACGCGAAATCTGGATACGACTGATCGCAGCTTGCGCCAGTTTCTTCTTCAGAAATTCGCGAATTTTCAAATCTTCATCGAGAAAATCTGCAAATTGCGACGTGTCCGCATACCACTTTGAGGTCCAGTCGGTAGCAATCCCGAGGCGGAAACCTGTTGGATGAACTTTTTGTCCCATGCTGTCCTCTTTAACTATCCGCAACGGTCACGGTAATGTGACTGGTACGCTTTAAAATTCGATTCCCACGTCCCTTGGCACGCGCACGCATGCGTTTCTGGCTTGGTCCCTGGTCTACGTAGACCGACGCAACCTTGAGTTCGTCGATATCGGCGCCATCGTTATGCTCGGCGTTTGCAATTGCCGACTCGAGCACCTTGCGCACCAATACCGCGGCTTTCTTGTTGCTGAAAGTCAGCAGGGTCAACGCTTTTTCAACCTGCATTCCGCGTACCTGGTCCGCTACCAGGCGGCATTTTTGCGGCGATATCTTGGCGTGACGATGTTTAGCACTGGTTTCCATGTCCGTTACCTAATCTTCGCTTTCTTATCGACGATATGGCCGCGGTAGGTTCGCGTCAGCGAAAATTCACCCAGTTTGTGTCCGACCATGTTCTCGTTTATCAATACCGGCACATGCTGCCGCCCGTTATGAATCGCAATGGTCAAACCAACCATCTCGGGTACGATCATGGAACGTCGCGACCATGTCTTAATCGGACGTTTGTTACTTGTTTCAACCGCATCAGTCACTTTTTTCATCAAGTGCTGATCAATAAACGGGCCTTTTCTCAGTGAACGTGGCATCTATTATTACCTCTTGTTCCGACGACGCAGGATAAGGTGGTCGGTGCGCTTATTCGAACGTGTCTTAAATCCCTTAGCCGGCGTTCCCCAGGGTGATACCGGGTGGCGGCCACCAGAAGTACGACCTTCACCACCACCGTGTGGATGGTCTACCGGGTTCATCGCGACACCGCGTACAGTAGGACGAATACCGCGCCAGCGGGTCGCGCCGGCTTTACCCAGTGAACGCAAGCTGTGTTCACCATTGCCGACTTCACCGATAACAGCCCGACAGTCTGCAAGCACCTTGCGTATTTCACCTGAGCGCAGGCGCAAAGTGGCATAACCGCCATCACGCGCGACAAACTGCGCCGAAGTTCCTGCAGAGCGCGCCAGTTGAGCACCCTTGGCCGGCTTGAGTTCGATGCAGTGCACGACCGAGCCTACCGGTATACTACGCAGCGGCAGGCAGTTACCATTCTTGATACCTGCATCCTCGCCAGAGCGCAGTTTCGCCCCCGCAGCAACGCCCTTCGGGGCAATAATGTAACGGCGTTCACCGTCCACGTATTTCAGTAACGCGATATGCGCACTGCGATTAGGATCGTATTCAATGCGCTCGACGACCGCGTCGACGCCATCCTTGTTGCGCTTGAAGTCGATTACGCGGTAACGCTGCTTGTGACCACCGCCCATGTGACGTGAAGTAATCCGTCCGGCATTATTACGGCCACCGGTCTTGCTCTTTTTCTCGAGCAAACCAGCAAATGGCTTGCCCTTGTGCAGCCCCGGGGTTTTGACCGAGACGACGAAGCGCCGACCAGGTGAAGTAGGCTTTGCTTTAATCAGCGCCATGATGTTTAACCACCTATGGATGCCAGGTCAATTTCATGACCCTGTTCGAGTGAAACATATGCCTTTTTCCAGTCCGAGCGCTTGCCGCGTCGCAGACCCTGACGCTTGGTCTTGCCTTTTATGTTGGCAGTCCGCACGTTGGCAACCTTGACGTTGAACAATTGCTCGACTGCTGCCTTGATTTCGGCCTTCTTGGCATCGTTGGCGACCCGAAATACCGCCTGGTTAGCGCTATCACCGAGCACTGCCGATTTCTCGGAAATATGCGGGCTCATTAATATCTGGAAAATTCTTTCCTGGTTCATGACAAACGCTCCTCGAGTTTCTTCAGCGCAGCTTCGTCAATGACAACCTTTTCCTGTCTGATCAGGCTTACCGGATCGACAATCGCGATGTCCATTACCTGGATATTGGGAATATTGCGAGCTGCCAGGTAAACAGCAGAATCGAGTCCATCGGTCAAAACCAGTGCGTCATTGACACCCAGTTCCTCGAGACGCGCCTGCATTTGCCTGGTTTTTGGTTCGGTAACGCCGAGTTTGTCGATCAGTATCAGGCGTTCCTGACGTACCAGTTCTGACACGAGACTGCGCATACCGACGCGGTACATCTTTTTATTCAGTTTTTTGCCGTAGTCACGCGGGGTCGCCGCAAAGGTGACTCCACCTGAACGCCAGATGGGGCTGCGGATTGTACCGGCACGTGCGCGTCCGGTACCTTTCTGACGCCATGGCTTGGCACCACCACCCCTGACCTCCGAACGACTTTTCTGCGCCTTGGTGCCGGCACGGCCTGAAGCCATGTATGACACAACCAGTTGATGAACCAGCGGCTCATTGAAGCTAGCCGCAAAGGCGTCGTCGGATACGGATACCTTTTTCTTCGAGTTATGAATCGCTATGTCCATTTTTTGTCTCTATTTCTCTGGCTCTGGGTCGCTGTGTTATTTCTGTTTGGACGCCTGACGGATAATCACATCACCGCTTTTCGCACCCGGAATCGCACCCTTGATCAGCAGCAAGTTACGCTCGGCATCGACCCTGACGACCTCGAGGTTTTGCGTGGTGGTGTTTTCCGCACCCATGTGACCCGACATCTTCTTGCCTTTGAAAACCCGTCCCGGGGTCTGGTTTTGCCCGATTGAACCGTTGGCCCGGTGCGAAATCGAGTTACCGTGGGTGGCATCCTGCATGGTGAAATTATGACGTTTTACGCCGCCCTGAAAGCCTTTACCTTTCGAAATACCCGATACGTCAACGATCTGGCCCTGTTCGAACAGGTCGACCTTGAATTCCGAACCAAGTTCGATTTCATCGACCGAATCAACGCGAAATTCCCAGGCACCACGACCGGCTTCCACGCCCGCTTTTTTGTAGTGTCCGGCCATCGGCTTGGTCACGCGGCTGGCGCGGCGCGTGCCGGTTACAATCTGTACCGCCACATAGCCGTCTGTTTCGACTGTTTTGATCTGCGAGACCCGATTGGGCTCAACTTCGATAACCGTTACCGGGATCGAAGCACCATCATCAGAAAATACTCGGGTCATACCGACTTTTCGTCCTACCAAACCGAGAGACATTGCCAAACCTCAAAAATAAATAAGCGGTCGCATTTGACTAATTCATCCTCGAATTTTCAAATGACGAAAAATATAAGCCCTCTATATTTCTCTTTCGTTTTCAACAACTTGCTTGTCATGGAAAACGCCTGTAATTCCCTTTACAGCGGCCGGTGCATCAGCACCACCGTACAATTTACTACCCTACTTTCGAACGCGCGGCCCGATACGGGAAATCCGTATCAGGCCGCGAGGGCGCGCACTATACCAGATAAACTTCTGGAAGTTAACCCCTTCATTTAATTAATTAAAAGTATTTTGGCATTATCATTGCGGCCCACCAGCCGGCATGACGAAATAGTAATGTTTTGTCTGCGCTGAAGCCCGGGGGTGGGATTGTCATCCGTGCGACTAGCGGCAGGACAGCCGCGGGACCGGGCCAAACCCGATGTGCTTTAGCACATCGGGGTGCCCATCGGAGCACGGAGGGCAATCCCGCCCCCGGGCGTTCGATGGGACAACCTTAATTCAGCTTAATTTGCACATCGACGCCGGCAGCGAGATCGAGCTTCATCAGCGCGTCAACAGTTTTATCGGTGGGATCAACAATATCCATCAAGCGCTTGTGGGTTCTGATTTCGTACTGATCGCGAGCATCCTTGTTCACATGCGGTGAAATCAGGATGGTGAAACGCTCTTTTCGCGTCGGCAAGGGGATCGGGCCCTTGACCCGCGCACCTGTGCGCCTCGCGGTTTCAACGATTTCTGCCGCCGAGCGGTCAATCAGTCGATGATCGAAAGCTTTCAAGCGGATACGGATATTTTGATTGGTAGCCATATTAATTACTCGATTATCTTGGATACGACGCCGGCACCCACGGTACGACCGCCTTCACGGATCGCAAATCGCAGCCCATCTTCCATCGCAATCGGTGCGATCAGCGCTACTTCCATCTTGACATTGTCGCCCGGCATTACCATCTCAACG
>CAXMNA010000177.1:0-30502 GCA_964194715.1 uncultured Gammaproteobacteria bacterium | reverse complement strand
GCTCCATCGAAGGTGTCGTGGTGGAAGTTTTCTGGGCAAACCCACACGTTCATTACTATTTGGAAGTCGTCAACGACAATGGAGCCACTGAGCTCTGGGACATCGAGACGGGCAATCTAATCGGCCTGACGAAGGCGGGTTGGACAAAGGAAACGATCGAGGTCGGCGATCATATTAAGGTCTCGGGTAATCTGGGCCGCGGAGGAAACAAGCGATTGAATCTGGACAGGGATTCGCTGGAAATCCTCAGGTAACGACGGGGTCGAGTAAAATCTTCGGCGTTTGCTGTAGCGAGGCGTATCTGCTGTATCGAGAAGGGCGACTAGAAGAGGGATAAAGGAGAGCATGCGATGTACCGAGAGCACAATATCGACGCGTGCGGTCAATCGAGAGCACACGGATCGGGCAACGGTGGCTTGACTCGCCGCTCGTTTCTCGTAGCCGGCACGGCAGCGGCCGCGACGGCGGCGCTATCCCCGGCTGCGCTGGCGCAGTCGGCTCTCGCCGCAGACGTGACTCAGACGAGGTTCAAGCGCATTTCGACGCAATTCATCGCGGCGTTGGGTGATCCAGATGCAACCTCCGGGAACGGTGCACAGTTGTGGGGTCTGTGGCGTCAAGATCCGGGCCCACGGGGAGTGAGGCTGAGCCGCTATGAGCGATTGAGGGCCGCAGGTGGTATCGCCCCAGCGCAGTGGAAATTCGACAACACAGACTGGTGGTTGGAGGAACACGGCTTGATTATGGAGAACCCAGACTTCCCGGTCCCTCCTGGCAAATACTTGGTCACAGGTAACCGCGAGGTGACGACCGTACTCACTCTTCATCCTATGGAAGAGGATGGTAATCAGCGTTGGGAGCTCGACAACGGTGCGACGATCTATGATGTGACGCACCTGGCCTGCCGCTCTGCGCGCTACACACCGGCTACCAGTGATAATTCGTGTTCGCCTGCCAAGGCGCAGATGAGTGCATTTCCGGTTGCTCCAGGGGGCGCGATGCCTCCAGTCGAGAGCTGCAACAAGCAAGACTACGCGGTTCTCTTCGTAATTGCCGTGGCCGTGGAAAATTGATCGTTGGTGACACCGGCGCAACTTGTGAAAACAACCCTGATTCTTGCCGACTAGTAGCGTTTACGATAACGCTGTCAAAGGCAGGCTCACAAGGTTTACGATCGCAGTCACAAAACGAAAGCGGCGCATTTACGCCCGGTAATCAACTGACAGAATACCCCGGCAAACTCTCTAACTTTGGCATGGCATCGATGTTTTTCTATTGGTGATAAAATGACGCTCGTTGATTTGCCCTGCATATCCAGCGCGCAATAGACTCCTGGTTGACCCGAGCCCCAATTTTTCGTGGGACGCCCCCGCAGTCTCTCGGCAAGAAAAATCAAGATTAAAACAGGCTTCACTTAACCCGCAGCACAATCGCTCTCAAATCAAGCGCTTCGTGGAGAGAAACGTTGCGATATTCTAGGTCTGAGGTGGTAAAGGGATAATCGGCAGGCTCTGTAACGGCTAGATTCGCGTCCTGTAAATTGGATTTTTCGGACTCCGATTTCGATCGACGCGGTAAGCCCCCTTCGATGGCCGCTTTGATGTTGTTTGGTACACAATTTAGAATTGGTCTTATTACATACTTCCTTAGCGGCTCTTTTAGATAGACTTTACCTGGCTTTTGCCTGACACGCCTGCGCTCGATTTCGTTTAATGACTCAACTCCAAAAAGGCCCTCGACTCTTACTTCTTTGAAATATCGGCACAGAAGCTTTTTCAGATCCTGAGCCGAGTATTCTTTTGTATGAAACTTATTCCTTGGTTTTTGGAATGGGAGTAGACGGATATTACGATTGGGAGTCGAAAAAATTACCTGCCCATCCATGCGTGTCACACGTTTAATTTCGCGCAGGAAAATGTCAAGTTTATCGAGCGCAATGTGCTCGATTACCTGAAAAAGCACAGTGAGATCAAATGTATTGTCTTCGAAAGGAAGTGTCCAGCTATTGAGGCATATATACTCTATATTCTCTCGCGCATTGTATTTCCTGGCTTTTTCTATGGCTGCAGAAGATGTGTCGATCGCTTTGATGTTCTTGGCATATTCAGCATAGATAATAGTTCCATAACCTTTATTACACCCAAGCTCTAAAACACTTTTGTTTTCAACCTGAACCATAAGCTGCTCGTAAGGCCACCGATGAATCAGGGATAAGACATGTGCCTTGAGCGACTTGGCCTGAAAATCATTTTTCAGGTCGTCGACTTCTGGGTGATCGATTTGCAGATCGATCGTTTGATGCTGCTCATTCACATTAGATACTCCTTGGCCACAGCATGATGGTTAATCGCAATAATATCCGCTTCTGGCCGTTTTCCGAAGCCGGTAAACACATTTCAGCACCCGTTAACGGGAATCAGCCGTTTGGAAACGCCGGCATCAATCGCTAAACAACTTGCGCCAAGGGGGTCTGTGGTCGAATTCGGTAGGCCAGACATTTCTAGCTGACGGCGGTGTAAATTTGGAAAAGCGTTCAACATGTCGGCTAAGTACTACTCTTCAAAAGTTAAATTGTATTCATTTACCAAAGCCAGAAACTGGACTCGATTTAGATCTTCACCAATATTCTTTTTACGCAATGACATACTCTGGGAAGCGATAATCGGGATTGGTGCGGGGTAGGGTTTTCGAGATTTTCGCATTGCCGTACCCTTTAACGTTGCCATAGCCTTATACCACAGGTCGTCGGCATTGGGGCTCAACCGAATATAGGTATCGCGATCGAGTACCCGGTCACCTAACGAGCCTGGCGGAAATAATATACCACCCCATCCCACAGCTATCGTAAGCGCCGAACTTCCGCCCGTGGATTCACTGTGCCAGGTCGCATAGGGCATGATCTCTCCGTTTTTAATCCGGATTTTGCGGCACCTGTGAGCGACGATATCATCAGGCGTGTGTTGCCATGATTCCAACAACCGGAACAACCAGTCATCGGGGTACATCACGTCATCATCGCAGGTCACGATAACCCGATCAGGATGTAGTTTCAGAGTTTCTACCAGTTTCCTATGGGGCTCGGTGGTTGTGCAGTAACGAATTTCGAAACGCTTTCCCTGTAATTTTTGCAAAGCCGGGGGTAGATTGTTTTTTAAATCCTGATGCAACCACAAGATAATCTTTTCGAAAGATACTCCTTGGTTCAACAAACTTTTTATAGTTAAATGCAGCGTGGAAAGGCGTGAGGGAATGGATGTGAGTGAGATGATGACGTCAACCATAGCGGGGCTTGCGTTTTTTCCCAGCTGATCATCCGGAATACAAGTAAGCCTCACAGTGGCAAAAATGGAACGAAAAAAAGCTTTAAGCTTCACGAATAGGCCTACATCGTATTAGAAAATTAGTTTATCCCCTCAAGTACTCCAGTTACCTGTTTATCTTTACAGTAACAGTAAATCCAGCGGCTTAATGTGAGCGGAAAATATAGGCAGTAGTATATAAAATTGCGGCAGTCAAGCAAGTCACAGGTCAGTGATCGACCGTCGGTGATGCAGCTAAAAGACCTGCCGTTTCATTCAAGAGCATTTATGATCGAATCATATCAACAAAGATCGGCACGAGCCATCCGAAGAGATGGTGAAATGTACTTTCGATTCTCGAGATTTAAGTTCTCCTGACAACAATAGTGACCAAGGTTTGACTGCAAATGAAGGGACTTTATGCCTGGATAGAACGTTATTTCCCCTGCCCCTTTGAGCGTGGTGGCACTTTGTTAGTTATTGTTGGGGTTTTTTCGACGCTTTTATATGTATATACCAAAATAGCGTTTAAAGATGAGTTACGAGATCTGCCTCAGAATTTGATGGTACTGACCTTCTTTATTTCGGCCTGGGGTCAGCGCCATAAACTCAAGTCAGATTTGGTATTCAAGCTCCTGATTTTGGCGATCCTGATTCCATGGTTACTGTTTGGAATCAACGCGCTAATAGACTACGAAACTGCAATCAAGTACCGGTCGACAAACGATCTGCTCAAGCTCTTTCTGTTCCTGCCTCTGGCCTGGTGGATAGGAGGCTCCCGGGCGGGGGCAATAAGAATGTTGACAATCGCATTCCTGGGTTTGATAACCGCTGTCGCACTGGACCCGAACCTGATGCAGAGTCTCAGTAAGCTTTGCGCGGGGCAGCGAGTCGATTTTGATATATATAATGCGCAACACGGGGCGTTATTCTTTGGTTTGGTGATTATTTTTTGTATCTCCGGTTTCAGTCAACGAGACCCAAATGAACCCATCGTATCCTGGAGTAATGCTCTGTTACTTTTAGCCGGGTTGGTTAGCCTAATAGGGGTGGTGGGCACGCAGGGAAGGGCTGCCATTCTAGCCCTATTCGTGTGCGGCATGGTTGCCGTGGTACAGACAATTTTGAAAAATAGATATATTTTTCGAGATACCGCGACCATGTTGAAGGGATTTCTCGTTTTGGCTCTTATTACAGGAATGCTGACCTGGTCTGCAAAAGAAATCCTGGATAACCGGGTAATTATAGAGGAAACAACTGTCCAGATGCTGCTCTCGGGGAACCTGGAAGAGATTCCTTTCGATTCCAACGGAATTCGAATTCATTCCTGGGCCCAATCCCTGAATTGGATAGTTGAGAGACCCGTCACGGGTTGGGGACTGAAAGCACGCTCAGATGTTATCCAACTGGGGGGTCGTTTCCCAGATAATCTCAAAGCAGCTGGATGGGGACATCTCCATAACGGCTATTTGGAGATATTGCTCGGATTCGGTGCTGTGGGCTTTGTTTTTCTTTGTGTCCTTTGGGTCGTTCTATTGAGGCGAATCAAGCTCGCTGCCAGTAACGATTTATATGCCTTTGCCCTCTACAGCAGTATCTTTTTTCTGGTTTTAAATATGTTTGAATCCTTTTTTATCTATTCGTCCGGAGAATTTACAATATCACTTTTTATGGCTGGTGGATATTGCCAGTATTTGGCAAGGAGCCTGGATAGTGGACCCTCGTGCAGAGCACCACCCGGATCACAGTCGAATAAATGCAAGTAAATAAAGGACTTAATTCAAGTCAGTGAAATATAGTTAAAAATGAAGGCAACGCCCTGATTAGAACAGGGGACCCCTTCATTATGAGGGAGCCTTTCAGACACATCATCGACTATCGCACCCGATACCCCGCAGATCATCAAAAATGGGACCGTCTCGTTCTTCGGAGTCAGCTATGGCCACGCCTACTCCGTGCAAGGCATTGCGTTTATACTCCCTATCCACAGGAGAAATATGAAATACGACGAAACTATGAAAAGTACCTTGGATCTCTGATTTTCAATGAGTATGCCGAAGATCTGGCAAATCGTATCACTGTTGCAACGGATGGCTTATCGATCGAAATCCTGGCCAGTTTGTACTCCCTATAATCGATATTCCCCTAAATTTTTGGTCAGTCAAATAGATTAGACTTGGCGAACTATTTATCATTGCTTCTCAACAATCATGAAATAACCCAGTGGAAATTTTTTTGATGTTTTTCTAGATAATGACTTACCTAAGCTATGAATAAATACCCAGGTAATTTTTTGTATTAGTATTGACGTCAGTTTACTGAATAAATGACCTATGACCGGAATCACTCGAGGTTTTTTTGCAATAAAATCGGCAAGGACTTCCGGTAGCCCGCCTATTGGCTCTAAACTGATAACGCTAAAATTAGAATTGTTTGCAAATCGCTCCAAAGCATATTCCGTGTATCTATAATAATCATGAGGAGCTTCATGAACCCAATATAAAAAAGGAACGTTGATGATTGCAACACCTCTCGGTGTAAGGATGCGGTACATTTCTGACCATATTTGGCTTGGGTTAGGAATATGCTCTAAAACATCCGACAGAATGATAGTGCTGAAAGAGTTATCGGGAAAAGGCAACCTTTCTGTTAAGTCTAATTCATAGTCCAAGTGATCAAGCTTATGCCTCGTAGCTGGCCAATCAACACATGTAATGCTGCTTACCCTGTCCTTGTATGTCAGATATAAAGGAACGTTACCACAACCTAAGTCTATGAGATCGCCCTTAGCATAGGTTCGTATCGCCTTATCATACCTAGCCGCAACAAGATCGGTAACTAAGCGAGAAGCCCTTTTTAGTTTAGATGTATCGTGAGTTGCTCTAAGTCGACCATTTCTTATTACGTATTTTCCAGGTGACCATTCTTCCTTATTTTGCATCAATAATCACTTGAGTTGAATGAGAGATTAGACATGACTATTGAATAATCTATAGAATTACATTGCATCATGTCGATAATGAGTTTTGTCTGCATCGGGACAGTGAGAGTATAAGAAGAATAAACGCCTGTTTGCAATGAATCCGTGGATATTGATTAACGGCCCTGCTGACATCGAGCTGGATTTAGAACCACTTTCATTGCGAATTCTGGAGGCTGTCCCAAGGACAGAGGCGAATATATACCGTTAGTCATAGGCTGGGGGATATGGTGGATTAGACGGGATTAGTTAACACATCTTTTGAACCAGGCTTATGAGATATATTCTATTTCTTCGGCAAGGATCTTTTTCGTACGTCCTCAAACAGCATCAGCATCGAATTGCAGGTGATCGGACTCAGTTATAAGCTACGCTGGTTTGCTGACGAGAAACAACGACTCATCCTGAAGCAAGCCGTACCGGTTGTCCGCGCCGACCATTTCTGGATCTTCCCACCAGTTGAACAGCCTGACCGTAAAGCCGGAGAGATTCAGGCGCTCGACGTAATCCATAGCGTAAATACGCACATGATCCGACTGCCCGAATACCTCTTCCCTTGCTGCGGGCTCCGTGACGGAGAAATCCTCGAAGGTTTGCTCGAGCGACAGGGATATCGGTACCTGTAAAATGCCCCATCCCCCTGGCTTTAGAACGCGACACAGCTCCTGCATCGCTTTGCTATCGTCGATAATATGTTCTAGTACGTGATTACAGATAATGATGTCAAAAGATCCATCAGGATAGTTAATGTCGGTAATATCCATTTTTACCATTACCTCACTCGAGCTGATGTCTGCTGTCAGGTAATCAATATTGGGCGAATTTTTAAAGCACGCACTCAACCCCGGCTCTGGTGCTACATGCAGTAACTTAACCCGATTCTTGAAAATATCAGCTCTCTTCGACAGGTAGAGATATAAAAGCCGTTCCCGGTCGGTTGATTTGCAAACCGGGCACTGGGCTTTCAGACGGTATCCCCCGCCGATCACCGCCTTCTCTGACAGAACCGGGAAGTTAAAACCCTTAGGCCGCAGGCACCTGAGATTCGAAGCACAAATAGGGCAATGATATCTCGAACCGTGAAAACGGAGTTTACGAACGAATGTCTTAAGCCTGAACGCCTGCTTCACCTGTCTGTCGCCTCCGTAAGGAATACTGTTTTCGTATCTAACCGACTGAAATTCATAGTTTATCGTTCAACGTGAGCTTTGATTTCTGTGCTAGCACGCATTCTGTCCTCGTTGTTCCCATTTCCTGAGATTGCGGTAATCGCGGTGGGACCGGCGGCGAAAACCCAGCCTGAGGGCCAGCCACAGAAACGGATTGGGTGCATGCAGGTATTGCGGCATCAAGTTGAAATCGTATAGTTTAAGAACCAGCTCTCCGTCCTGTTCGACGATCATCACATTCTTCGAGCTTATATCTAGATCATGTACCCCGTGTGCCTCGGCCTGTTGGACAACCCGGTACCCCGCATCGAGTACTTCCCGTGGTAGATGGCCCAGCTCAATGATTAAATCTTTCAGCGTACGACCAGTGATGTATTCCTGTATCATGCAGTGCGTGTACTCACTTGACTCCGGGTACACGCGGTAAGGCCGCGCAACGTGCTTTCTAATCGACGTCAGTGCAAACAGGGATTGATTACGTTGATACTCAAACTCGGCGATATCGGTTCCGTATTTATGCCGATATTTCTGCGCTGCCTCCTCCTGGTAAACCTTGGCAATAACGCGATCCTTACCCAGTGTCGCCTGGAATACATGCGCTCGAGCACCGGTACCCAGGTATCCCGTAACCTGAATATTGGCTGGCATCAACAGCGACTGCTGCAGGTTTGCGATCTGTTCAGGGGAAGGATTCTTCATTCGGGATTAAATCGATTCCTGGTGCATCTTGCTGGTTATTATTCACCACGAGGGTAGTATCTAGGCCCTGATTTTAGTTACGGACAGCATCATATAGCTTCGATACACAAAAACAATGCACCAATCTGAAATTAATCTACGATAAACTAGTTTAATGTTTGCTTCAGTCATATTCACGACCTACAACCATCCCCAGTGGCTGGAAAAAACGCTGCGGGGATTTTCGGCCCAGACTTATCGTGATTTTGAAATCATTGTGGCAGACGATGGATCTGATCGTGAAACCCGGGACCTGGTGGAATCCCTACAATCGCAGATCGATATCCCAATTCAGTATCTTTGGCAGGAGGACGACGGCTTTCGAAAATGCAGGATTTTGAACAAGGCTATCGTTGCAAGTCGGGGTGAATACCTGATTTTTACCGATGGTGACTGTATCCCCCACCCTGGTTTTGTAAAGAACCATGTTGAATTGGCCGCCGAAGACACGCTGTTATCGGGCGGATATTTCAAATTACCGCTTAAAGTTTCGCGAGCAATTAACCGGCAGGACATTTTAAACGGAAATTGCACCCGTCCCGGCTGGTTACTGAAGCACGGCGTTCCGTTTACGCCCAGGATTGTCAAGCTCTTTTCCCACCCGGTTATCGGTGCAATACTCGATGCATTAACGATAACACGCGCCACCTGGAACGGGCATAGTTCTTCCACCTGGAAGAAACATATCATCGCGACCGATGGTTTTGACGAACGCATGCAATACGGCGGACAGGACCGGGAGTTTGGCGAGCGCCTGGTGAACATGGGCATCAAGACCAAGCAGGTTCGCTATCGTTGCAGCTGCGTGCACCTCGATCACGGGCGCGGTTACGCGCGCCCCGAATCGATTGCCAGGAACCGGAGCATTCGCCAGCATACCCGCGAACATCGAGTCACGCGCACCGATTACGGTATCGATTCAAACCAGGAACAACCTGCAGAAACGTCCTGACCCATGACAGTAAATGATAAGGGCGAAAGTGGTGTAATGGTGTCGATAGTAGTTCCGGTTTTTAATGTCGCCGATTATGTCGAGGATGGCCTGGAGAGTATTGCCAGGCAGGAGTTTGAGCATCCTTACGAAGTCATAATAATCGACGATTGCTCAACCGATGGAAGCCTTGGTATTTGCCAAAACTTCGCACAGAGAAACCATGCTTTCAGTTTTAGAGTTATCGAAAATTCAGAAAATCTTGGGGTTAGTGCGGCCCGAAATCGAGGACTGAATGAAGCCAGGGGGCGCTATTTCATGTTTGTCGATCCTGATGACCTGTTACCACCAAATGCCATGTCAACGCTGTACGATACCGCCGAAAAATACAATGCCGAAATCGTCAAGGGCAACAATACGATCTTTAATGATTCGACCGAATCCGAGGCGCGATACAATGTCAAACAAACCCAGATTGTGACCGGGGACCAGATTCTGACCACGTTTTACGAACACGATAAGGTACGCGGACATCCATGGGGCAAGCTATTTCGTCGCGACTTACTTGGCGCTTGCCGATTTCCGTTAGGCGTCCGTATGGCGCAGGATCTGTTTTATTGCTGCGAAGTATTCTCACAGGCCAAATCATTGGTCCTGCTCGACCGGAACATTTACCGGTATCGTAATCGGGAAAGCGGATCGACCGGACGAAAGTTTGAGTCGGGTTCGTACCTTGACTGGCTAAACTCAGTCGAAAGCACAGCCAAGTTTGCAAAAAATTCAGCGCATCTTCGCGCACATAAAAAACTGCTAGTAAGAACCATGACGCAACTCGCGCGCGAATGCCGACACCTGCCGCCACAACAGGCCCGACATGTGCTCGAAGTCATCGAGCAAAGAACCGAGAAATGGGACCTGCGACTTCAACAATTAGTCTTCAGGGATAAACTAGGTCTGCGTTCGGTTAGCAGATATCTTAAGATGCGCCTGGCAATACGCGAGACCTGGCGGAAAATCAAGGGCTTGCACTAACACTCGGGAGAAGCCGTGGCACCGTCGGTAGTCATATTTCGCAAACGATTATTGTCCTACTCGGAAACGTTTATAGCGGATCAAGGTCAGTTTTTACCTAACTACCGTCCGGTTTACTGCGGCTTTCAGAAGGATAAATCGGGAATCGCGATGGTAGCCAAGTCGACCACTATTCTGCTTGAAGATAACAGCACCTTCGGGGCACTCGAAAAAATGCTGTTCCGCTTCGGTTTCAGTCCCGCCCGAAAATGGCTGGATAAAATCAAGGACCAGAATCCCAATCTTATCCACGCGCATTTTTTTAATGATGGCCTCGATGCGTTAAAGCTCGCTGCCAGGCTTGGCATACCCCTGGTTACCACGGTTCATGGACACGATATTACCAAGCACGAAAACGCAACTGTGCAAAACCCGGTAAACCAGCATTTCTTTGAACAGGTCGATCGGATAATCGCCGTTTCAAAATTTATCGCAAACCAGGCGCTGGCCAAGGGTTGCCCCGAACGCAAGCTGATTCAGCACTATATCGGAATCGATCTCGACAAGTTCACCCAGCCCAAGATTGAATCCGATGAACCTTCCCTGCTTTTTGTTGGTCGCCTGGTTGAGAAGAAAGGCTGCACTTACCTATTGCAGGCAATGGAGCAATTGAAACCGAAGTACCCTGATCTTCGACTGACTATTATCGGCGAAGGCGAACTAAGGACGTCACTGCAGCAGGAGGTAAAAGCGCGGGATTTAAATGTCAATTTCGTCGGTACCGCAAGCGCGGCAGAAATACGCGATCAGCTGGCGAGCTGCTGGCTGTTTGTTGCCCCGAGCATCACCGCGACCGACGGCGACACCGAGGGTCTCGGCATGGTATTTCTTGAAGCCCAGGCCCTGCAGACCCCGGTCGTCAGTTTCCACAGCGGTGGTCTGGTCGAGGCTGTGGAAGATGGTGTAACCGCGCTGCTAAGCGAGGAAAGAGACGTTACGGGTCTCGCCGACGCGATCGCAAGCCTGATCGAAGATTCCAGCCTGCGTCGCAATATGGGTGCCGCGGGACGTCGTCGAGTTGAGCATCACTTTGATGTACGCAAACAATGCGTCAAACTGGAGCAAATCTACGATGAACTCAGTTAACTCATTGCGTCAACGGGTACCTAACAAAACGGGCGTCGTGGACCAATTTCTGGACAAAATTAAGCGCGCCGAGAGAAGCTTTGAACCTGCGTATCGTCAGGCTACCGAGCTATCCTGATTCATGTCCACCGCAGCCCTCGACGATGAACGACTCGAGCAATTGCGTTCCCTGCTTATCGGGAAGCAACAGGAACTCGGCGCGCAGCTTTCAAACCGTGATTCGTCAACCAAACCAGTCACGCTTGATCAACAATCGGTTGGCAGGATTTCGCGCATAGATGCCATTCAGCAACAACAGATGGCGATCGCCAATCAGCAACAGACCCGGCAGCAGCTGAGGCACATCGAACTTGCATTACAGCGCATCGAAGCCGGGGAATATGGCGTTTGTGTACGATGTGGAGAGCCGATCGCGTTCGCGCGTCTGCTAGCGCAACCCGCTGCTACCTTGTGTATCGAATGCCAGTCAGCCTCTGAAACCCCCTAGAGATACCATTCATTCTCACGCGGGTGAATGGTATCGATAAAGGCCTCGATTTCTCCGCTTTGTTTACTCATGCTTTCATCCTGGTCTTTTATAGGCCGCATCGAGGGTCTTGGGAGCTTTGTCATTCGCGCGCATTAGTTCGGCCGAGTAGTTATTCAGTCGGCCGATAAAACGCCGCCAGCGACGTTCGATCTTGCGGCGGGCAAAATAGGCGATGTTATCAAGCCAGTTGATCGCGGTGTGGTTGCCGAGACCATCGATAACGACCAGGCGCGCATGCTGTGGTGATGTTTTCTGGAACAGGATGTTGTAACGCCCCATATCGACACTGAAAACAATCAGGTTATCGACCAGGTATTGCCTGAACTCATCGAGGTAGGGAGAAAATTCGGCCACCGGGTAGCCCTGCTCGAAATGCCACCACAGGGATTTGGAAACACTGCCATCGAAATCTGAGATCAGGTCGACAACAAAACCCGCACCTAAATTGGTCTGCGCCATTCCGTAATAGCGGGGGATATGGTCGAAATTACTCATCTTGCGCCGGGATAGATTGTCATACAGTGCAAGTTCACGCCGGGTCTGCTTGTCGCTCTCCCCTTTTTGGATTTTGACAACCTTACGGGTATCCTCGGGATGCCGATAGCAGACACGCTCCTGGCCTACTCCGATTGGTTCGCTGGTAATTTGAAGTATCTGCTGATTCATCACGTCGAAAAAGATATCACGATTTGTCGTGCCTGGCTGTACCCGATTGTGGGTTTGTAATATGCTCGGACGATGCCGTTAACTGATCAGGAAATAGACACTTATCGCCGTGACGGCCTGGTGATCCCATTGGATTATCGTATTCCAGAGACGACTCTCGCGCACATCAATCAGCTCTATCACAACCTGCTCGAAGACAACAAGGACAACCCGGAATTTTCCTCGGACTTTATTCTTGGACCGCATCTCGATGCAAATGGCACCTACGGTGTCAAGGGTGACCCCGAATGGCTCGAGTTCACTCGCATCCCGGAGATTCTCGATATGGTCGAGCAGTTGATCGGCAGTGATTTTATCCTGTGGGGTGTCACCATATTCGGCAAGCCGGCAAAAAACGGCAAGGCAACACCGTGGCATCAGGATGGCGACTATTACCCGATCGAGCCATTGGAAACGCTAACCGTATGGATTTCACTCGATGGCTCTACCCCGGAACAGGGTTGCATGAAATTCATTCCAGGATCACAGCGCGAGCGTAAGGTTTACTCGCATCATTTCGATCATCGCGATAACTATACACTGGCGCAGGTCATCGATGACGACCAGGTCGATCTGGGCCTGGCGCGTGACATCATACTCGAGCCCGGGCAGATATCACTACACGATGTATACCTGGTACACGGCTCAGATGCGAATCGTACGGATAAGCGTCGCATGGGGCTGGTATTGCGTATCATGCCGGCGTCCAGTTTCTATAATCACAATAGTGGCAAGATCAAGGAAAGCGCCGGCTCGCCGCATGGTTATTCCAACCGAGCGCTGTTTTTGCTGCGCGGCGAAGACAAGTCGGGGCGCAATGATTTTTCCAGGGGACATGAATCATAATGCAAACAATCGGTTTTATCGGGGTCGGTGCACTAGCGCTTTACACCATCAAGGGAGTTCGACGCGGGGGTTACACAGGGCCGATCCTGTTGAGCCCGCGCAATCGCGAAAACGCAGCGTACCTGGCTGCACATAATGATTGCCAGGTACAGGCTGATAACCAGTCCGTGGTTTCAAATAGCGACTATATCGTCATTGCGACCCGTCCCGCGGATTGCCTGGAAACCCTCGGCAACCTCGAATTCAAGGCTGGCCAGACCCTTGTCAGCGTGGTTGCGGGCATGGAGGTCGAGCAACTGCGCGGCGCGGTTCCTGCAGGGCTCGATATTGTACGTGCGATGCCGGTCAGCAGCGCCGAAGCTAACTCCAGCCCCACCCTGATATATCCGGATAACGAGTTCGTGCGTAAATTTTTCGATTTCTGCGGTAGTTCGATAGTGACCGATAACGAGGCCTACTTTAACCAGGGCAGCGTGCTCGCCTGTGTCTACTGCTGGTTTTTCTCGCTGTTTCAGGAATTGATTCAGGCAACCCGGGGACCAGAGCTGCCAGCTGAACTAAGCGCTGAACTGGTTATGGGTATGGCGAAAGGCGCCGCAGAATTGGCGCTCGCTAATTTAGAAACTTCTCCCGGCGAAATTGCCAGAGGCATTGCAACCGAGGGGACTTTTTCAAAACTTGGGCTCGATTTGCTTGAACAGAAAGCCGCTTTCGAGCCCTGGCGCGAAGCCTGCAAATTATTGCAAAATCAACTAGCCGCAAACGACTAGTCGCGGGCATGCGAATTACGGTAAATTAAATATTTCCACAATTTTCCCGACATCAGGATTATACTAATTAACTGAGGTCGAAATCATGCAACACAGGCTCATACAACAATTAAAGTTCACTCGCTGGCATGAACGACAGCTCTATTTAAGCTTTGCCTGGCTGCTTAGCTGCCTGATGTGCGGATTTCTATTTGTTGCCATTGTCGAATTTGTCGGCGTAAATTTCTCCGGCATCTTTTCTATCCTGTCAATATTGGTGCTCTACCTGATCGGAATCTCGATTATCGAATTATTCCGCCGTTTCTGGATGCGTTTTTCGTTTGCCCAGCTGTGCGCAAACTCGGCCACTTGCAACTCCTGCGGAACCTATGGCTCCTTTGAGGTTCGCGTCGGTGCTCGCCCTATTTACGCGCGCTGCCAAAAATGTGATCATCAATGGGTTATCGGCCAGCACAAGGACCAGGATTGACACAGCAAGTGCTTAGAATTTGACCTGTCCGCAAGGCTGGTCTTTAATGGGTCCGGTAGTTTAACCGGTACCCGTAAATGCCCTCCAAAGACACCTGTATCTACCTCGGCCAGGCCCTTGCAGACTACGGCTTTAAAGATGGTCACCCTTTCGGCCCACAACGCCATGACGTGTTTCAGGCCGAGTTGATCAGGCTTGGCCTGGATAAGCAATTGGTCATCCAAACACCCGTATCGGCAAGCAGCGACCGTATCCACCTGTTTCATACCGATGACTATATCGAAAAGGTACGTGACTACTCAGTTAGCGGACACGGTTACCTGGATGGTGGCGATACGCCTTCTTTTGTCGGCATGTTTGAAGCCGCAAGCCATGTCGCCGGCTCAGTTACCGACGCAATCGATCGCATTATGAAGGGCGAATTTCGACGCGCGTTTTCTCCGATAGCAGGATTACACCATGCGCGCCGCCATGTTGCGGCGGGGTTTTGCGTGTTCAACGATTGCGGCATCGCGATCGAGTACCTGCGTGCGCAATATGGCATCAAGCGAGTTGCCTATATCGATATCGATGCTCATCATGGTGACGGTGTTTTTTACAGTTTTGAAGATGACCCCGACCTGATATTTGCCGATATCCACCAGGACGGTCGCACTCTTTATCCGGGCACCGGGTTTGTCAATGAAACCGGAACCGGGCCGGCAGAAGGCACCAAGCTAAATATCCCGGTACCGCCGTTCTCCAACGACACGGTGTTCCAGGAAGTATGGCCGATTATCGAGGACTATCTGTGTAAGCATGAACCCGAATTCATTCTACTGCAATGCGGTGCAGACAGCATCAAGGGCGACCCGATTACAAATATGGAATTCAGCCCGGCTTCACATGCCTATGCGGCCGAAAGGTTATGCAAGATCGCCGATGATTATTGCCAGGGACGTATGCTGGCAATGGGTGGCGGTGGTTACAATCATGAAAATATCGCCCATGGCTGGACCGCGGTGGTCAATTCGATGGTGAGCAGTTAGGGTACTGCACTGCACAGGGCTTTTAGGTTCCTTTGAACAAGGAACCCAGGATACCACGCACCAGCGCCCGTCCCGTCTTACCACCGAGACTGCGCGCAACACTTTTGGCAAACGTTTCGACAATGCCCTGGCGCGACCGGCCTCTGGGTTTCGGTGCAGTATGCGCGCGCTTCGGGGGTGGCTTTTTTGTTTCAGCGGCTTTGGCGGCGACTTCAGCACGTTTTGCCAATTTTTCAAATGCGGACTCTCGATCAACCGTGGTTTCGTATTTTTCTGCGAACGGACTTTCCCTCAAGATTTTATTAACTTCGGCCTTGCTGGCTGCTCCGATACGCGATACCGGTGGTTTCACCATGGTCCGTTTGACCATCGATGGCGCGCCATTTGCCAGCAGGGTTGAAATCAGCGCCTCACCAACCCCCATTTCGGTGATCGCAGCTTGCACGGAAAAGCTTTTATCACTGCGAAACGTTTGCGCCGCGACCCTTACCACTTTTTGTTCTTTCGGCGTATACGCGCGTAACGCGTGTTGCACGCGATTCGCTAATTGGCCCAATACAGAATCCGGAATATCACCCGGACTTTGGGTAATAAAATACACGCCGACCCCCTTGGAGCGAATCAGGCGAACCACTTGCTCGATTTTTTCGATCAGCGCTTTTGGCGTATCTTTGAACATCAAGTGCGCCTCATCGAAAAACAAAACCAGTTTCGGCTTTTCGGGATCGCCAATTTCCGGTAGGTTTTCAAATAGTTCAGACAGCAGCCAGAGCAAAAGCGTCGAGTAAACCGCGGGCTCCCGCACGAGCTTGTCAGCCACCAGTACGTTAACGACACCAGCACCGTTGGCATCAACCTGCATCAGGTCATTCAATTCGAGCATCGGCTCACCAAAAAACTTCTTCGCGCCGCTGCGTTCAAGCACCAGCAGGCGCCTCTGGATCGCACCAACCGAACTCGCAGAAACATTGCCATACACACTATTCAACTCGGAGGCTGTTTCTGCAACATGCCGCAGCATCGCCCGCAAATCCTTAAGATCCAGTAACAACAGACCATTATCATCGGCCACGGCAAAGGCGATATTCAAGACCCCTTCCTGGGTGTCATTCAGACCCATCAGACGCGATAACAACACTGGCCCCATATCTGAAATCGTAGCGCGAATCGGGTTTCCCTTGTTACCATATAGATCCCAGAATACGGTCGGGCATCCACGCCATTGATCAGCGGGAAGTCCTAAAGCCTGTAATCTTTCATTGACCTTGGGATGGGATTTTCCAGCCTGGCTAATGCCTGAAACGTCGCCCTTGATATCAGCAACGAACACCGGCACACCCTGTTGTGAAAAACTTTCAGCCAGTGCTTGCAATGATACGGTCTTGCCAGTGCCCGTCGCACCCGCGATAAGACCATGCCGGTTGGCGCGTTTTAAATTGAGATGGACTGGATAAACACCGGCTTCGTGAGCCTTATCCTGGGTCGCATAACCCAGTACGATTTCTTTATCTGCCATGATGTCGTCAGTTGTGTTCCGGCTATCCGGATACGTTTATTGGTATTTGGGTTGAGGATACCATTTCCGGTGAATCCCGGTCATAACTACTTCAATACCGCGCTGACCGAACTATTCCCAACGAACATGGGTTTCCTCGGCGGCCGCGGCCTGCAGCAACTCAACCAGGGGAACTGCACGAGTATGCAGACTGACGGCGGGTTGATCGTCGTCGGCATCGCCAGCGGCCTCAACCTGTTCTGGCATTTTCTCGAGGGCCAGCTTCAGATTATCCAGTGCTTCCGGCACGTCTTCGGCGTTGATGGCACCTGGTACCGCAGTGCCGAAAGCAATCATTTCAAGCATCTTGAGCCCGACGTCTCCGAACATAGTGATGTTCGCGTAGGCACTGGTTTTAAACGTGACTAGCATATCCGTTCAATTCTGATCCTTGTCGAGTACGTATTGCAGTATGCCTCCAGCCTCGAAATAAGCAACTTCGTCGCTGGTGTCGATGCGGCACAGGACATCCACTGCCAGAATACTGCCACTCACGTCGGTGACTGATAATTCCAGATGCTGTCCGGGTCGAAGACCCTTTTGCATACCACTAATCGTGATTTTTTCTGCCCCGGTTAGATTAAGCCTGTTACGGTCGAATCCATCGATGAACTGCAACGGTAAAACTCCCATACCGATCAGGTTGGAGCGATGAATACGCTCGAAACTTTCGGCAACTACCGCTTTGACACCCAGCAGACGGGGACCTTTGGCTGCCCAGTCACGACTCGAACCGGTACCGTATTCTTTGCCGGCAATCACAACCAGCGGCGTATCCAGCTGTAAGTATTTCATTGCGGCATCGTAAATACTCATCTGTTCGCCGCCCGGCATATGCCGCGTTACGCCGCCTTCGACATCAGGCGTCATTTCATTGCGGATGCGGATATTGGCAAAGGTTCCGCGCATCATTAATTCATGATTACCACGGCGCGAACCATATGAATTAAAACTGTTGCGATCGACTCCATGCTCAAGCAGATACCTCCCGGCAGGACTATCAACCGCGATTGCGCCGGCGGGCGATATGTGATCGGTAGTAATTGAATCGCCAAGCAATGCCAAAATACGCGCGTTCACTATTGGCTCCAGCTGCTTGCTGTTGTCGAGTTTAAAATAAGGTGGGTTGCGAATATAGGTAGAGGAATCATCCCAACTATAAGTCAGCGCATCGCCAACATCGATTTCCTGCCAGTTACGATCACCGCTGAAAACATCTGCATACTGCTTCCTGAACATACTTTCATTAACCTTTATCACCTCATCGGCAATCGCCTGGTTGCTTGGCCAGATATCACGCAGAAACACCGGCTTGCCCTCGCGTGACTCTCCGATTGGTTCCGAAGTCAGATCGAGACAGGTACTGCCAGCAATCGCATAAGCTACTACCAACGGTGGCGAGGCGAGCCAGTTGGACTTAATGCGCTGATGGATACGCCCTTCGAAATTACGATTACCGGATAGAACACTGGCAACGGTTAAGTCTTTGTCCCTGATCTGGGATTCGATCGCTTCAGGCAGGGGCCCGGAGTTACCAATACAGGTAGTGCATCCGTAGCCCACCAGGTTAAACCCGATCGCATCCAGCTCTTGCTGTAGACCAGTGACAGTCAGGTAATCGGTGACAACCTTGGAGCCGGGCGCCAACGAAGTCTTGACCCATGGTTTGGTGCTCAGTCCGGCCGCCCTCGCATTACGTGCCAGCAATCCCGCCGCCATCATTACCCTGGGATTAGAAGTGTTGGTACAGGAAGTAACCGCGGCAATAACAACATCACCATCCTGCAGCTCATCATCCGAGCTCCGTTTAGAGTTTGCGTTGGTACCAATTATGGACTGCGTCGCAGCCTTGATACCTGAAAGTGGTACGCGGTCCTGTGGACGCTTGGGACCGGCCAGCGAGGCTTCGACCGATGACAGATCGAGAGTCAGACTGCTGCTGAACTCGGGATCGGGAGTTTTCGACTGATACCACAATCCCTGTGCCTTACAGTAAGCTTCAACCAGTTTCAAGGTTGCTTCGTCGCGCCCGGTTAGACGCAAGTAACGAATTGTCTCCTGGTCGACTGGGAAAAATCCGCATGTAGCCCCATATTCAGGAGACATATTCGCCAGGGTTGCGCGGTCTGCAAGTGGCAATTGCACCAGACCGTCGCCAAAAAATTCAACAAACTTGCCGACGACCCCGTGTTCACGCAACATCTGAGTTACCGTAAGCACCAGGTCGGTCGCAGTTATACCTTCGCGCAATTGACCGGTGAACCGAAAGCCGACGACTTCCGGGATCAGCAGTGATATCGGTTGACCGAGCATGCCGGCTTCGGCTTCGATACCGCCCACACCCCAACCGAGTACGCCGAGGCCATTGATCATCGTGGTATGGGAATCGGTACCGACGAGAGTGTCTGGAAAAGCGTAAGTCTTGCCATCAACCTGATGCTGCCAAACCGTTTTGGCCAGGTATTCGAGATTTACCTGATGGCATATTCCCGTACCTGGTGGAACCACGCGGAAATTATCGAAAGCCGCGGCTCCCCACTTGAGAAATCGATAGCGTTCATCGTTACGTTGCACCTCAAGTGCAACATTGGTTGCAAAGGCTTTTGGAGTTGCAAATTCATCCACCATCACCGAATGGTCGATGACCAGGTCGATCGGAATCAGGGGGTTGATTCGCTGCGGATTATCGGCCACAGCATCGCGCATTGCAGCCAGATCGACTACCGCCGGAACTCCGGTGAGGTCCTGCATCAACACCCTGGTTGGTCGAAACGCGATTTCGCGATCCGAATTACGCGATTCAATCCATTTTGCAAAAGCCCTGATGTCACCGACGGCATCTTTGCCACCCTGTTCGAAGCGCAGAATATTTTCCAGTAATATTTTTAGTGAGAATGGTAACTGGCGAACTGCGGACAAATCATCAGCGGCTAGTTTTTCGAGGCTAAAGTAGTGATATTCCTGACCGTCGACTTCGAGCGTGGTGAGGGTTTTAAAGCTATCGCTTCCAGGTTTCATTGTGATTCTGCTCCAGCGTACTTTGTGTGGAGATTATAACGCTTTATTCGCAGAGGAAATGAATGATGTATTCGTCGTTGAGATCGACTTTCTTGCCGAGACTGATGTGGCCGGAGCCGAACAGGGTAAACTCTTCGCGGCGTAGAAATAATTCCTGCCCTTCGGTAGTCCGGACAAAGGTACCATTGGTACTTTGGTCAGTAATAATGAACTTACCGCGGCGATGTTCAATCCTTGAATGATGGCGAGATATCAAATCACCCTTGATAATCAACTCGCAGTCCTTCCCTCTACCCAGAACGTAAGAATCCGTTGCGACGGCGATGGTATGAGATTTTCCTTCATATTTGAGGACGAGCTTTTTTACCTGAGTGTGGTGCGCCGGATTGGTAAAGTTGCTGGCAGTTGCCATGTTGGTCATGTCACCTTCCTCTTCCCAGGCATACAAATATACATCGAGGTGCTCGTTTTTACCTTTGACACGCAGCCGATCATAGGGACGCATGTTATTTGATAGTTCTGCATTCTTAACCATGAACGCAATTTCCTGCGTGCAGAGGATCTGACGCGCTTTAGCCATGCTCGTAACACGTGCTGCCACATTGACGGTATCCCCAAAAATATCATCGTTTTCAAGGATAGTGCTACCGTATTGCATGCCGATGCGAATCGACACCCCGATGGTTTCAGGGGAACGATCATCTTCCAAGGTCTCCTGGATTGCCTTCGCCGCGTAAACCGCCATATCAATATCGGTAAAGTAAACCAGGATTTCGTCGCCAATCGTCTTTACCAGCTTACCTTTGTGGCGCTGTGAAATCGATATCAGTGCGTTTAATGCCTTGGAGATGCGTTCCCTCGCCAGATCGTCGCCCATGTTTTCATACATGGCAGTGCTACCGGCCACGTCAGCAAACATCACCACGCAATTGATCGTTTCTCGTACCACTAATTAATTTCCTGCATGATTTTCTGGTTGAGCCGGTCCATTTTAACTGTGGTCAGGTGAAATCCAGGCAGATTTCGAACCCATTGAGTAATGGTTGTGACAAATCCCTTCTGGAGACCACTTTTTTGCCTCGCTGAGTTTATCATGCCCGATCCAGTTGTTCCTTAAGTTTATATAGCATGTTATTGAATAATATAAATAATCACGATGTGGCATTTGCCAAAATATATTCGATCGCGCGTTGAATCCTGATGATACTACGGTCCTTGCCTAGCAACTCTACGGTTTGATCGATGGGGGGCGAAAAAGATCCACCTGTCACCGCCACCCGTAACGGCTGACCGACTTTTCCCATGCCAACTTGAAGTTGCTCGGTAATCGATTCGATTTCCGCATGTATCGATATCGCATCCCAGGTTTCGAGTTTGGAAAGCTGGTCCAGCAATAACTGTAACGGCTCTAATGCCGATTGTTTGAGGACCTTTTGTGCCGCCTTTTCATCATAGGCCGAAAAATCCTGAAAACAGTAAAGAATACTATCCACGAGTTCATTAACTGTCGATACCCGCTGCCGGTATAAATCGACTACCGCACTAAAATCGAGGCTGTCAGCATATTCAAGTTTGAGCCGTTTTAGCCTTTGCTTTACCAACTCGACAATTTTTTCCAGCGATGCGCTCAGCAGGTACTGCTGATTTACCCAATTCAGTTTCTCGGTATTGAAAGAGGACGCCGACTTATTCAACCCATCAAGCGTAAATTTCTCGACCATCTCCGCTTGCGTAAAAATCTCCTGGTCGCCGTAAGACCAGCCCAGGCGCACCAGATAGTTAAGCATTGCCTCGGGCAGATAGCCAGCTTCAAAGTACTCCATTACTCCAACCGCGCCATGGCGTTTCGACAAGCGCTTGCCATCATCGCCCAAAATCATCGGTACATGCGCATATTCCGGAATCGTGGCACCGAGTGCGTTCAATATATTAATTTGTCTAGGCGTGTTATTAACGTGATCATCTCCACGCAAAACATGAGTAATGTCCATATCCATATCATCAACTACGACTGAAAGATTGTAAGTGGGACTACCATCGCTACGGGCGACAATCAAATCATCGAGCTCCTCGTTACTGACGCTGATTTCACCCTTGACATGGTCGTGAAAGCTAACATTGCCCTGTTGCGGATTCTTGAATCGAACCACTAACGGTTTTTCAGCCGCGGGTTGCAATCCGAGTTCCCGGCAACAACCATCGTAACGGGGCTTCTGCTTCGCTGCCATTTGCTGTGTGCGCAATGCATCAAGCCGGTCCCTGGAGCATTCGCAGTAATAGGCATCCCCTTGCTCGACCAATTGCCTGATTACGTCGAGATAGCGGTCAAACCGTTTGGTCTGAAAATAAGGCCCTTCGTCATAATCAAGTCCCAACCATTCCATGCTATCCAGAATAGCCTGCACCGATTCAGGGGTTGATCGTTCGAGATCGGTATCTTCGATGCGCAACACGAATTTGCCAGCCATTTTCTTGCTGAAAAGCCAGCAAAACAACGCGGTTCGGGCACCACCAACATGTAGCACTCCGGTAGGACTTGGGGCGAATCGGGTTTTTGTCATTATGTTCAGACAGGGGTTAAGACGCGCGGTATTCTACCGGAATAATGCCCGGCGAGCCTGAAAATTTTACGCTCTAGAAGCGCTGCTTGATTTCGAGCACGGAGCCCGCATTTTGCATCCGGGTATGCCGCAGGAAGGAGTTGCCGAGCAAAACATCGGTGGGTTGGTTGCCCTCGATTACAGTCGCATCGACATTGGGCACCTTGATACCACCAATACTCACCATTTCAAGCTTGATCTGCCAAACTGGAACGATAGCAGCAGCGGTCTGCGCGGTACTGGGTATACCTCTGCGAAAATCGATATTGAGACTACGGGCTTTCTTGCCACTCATGGTGACAAAGGTCGCACCCGTATCGACCAGAAAGCGCGTTGAATGTCCGTTGATAGTCCCTTTGGTGTAATACATCCCGAGCGAATCGGCATATATTTTCATGCTGGAGCGATCAGGTTTTTTAAAATTCCCCGCGATTGACCGATTCAGACCGAGTTTCACTCTATTACCGTCGATGACTACCACCGCACCGCGTCCGGATGCAGACTCCAGTAATACACCCTCGAAAGTTTCGCCCTTTTTTACGATCTTCTGTTTGTCGCCAACCTGCAATAACGCCTTATCGGAAAACAACGCGATTACCCTGACTTTGGCATCGACCGACAGAGCGATACTCATGCTTAAAATTAATAATACTGCCAGGATTGATTGTGGGAACTTCATGCCTAAACCAACAGATACAATGCGAACTGCATACAACCCAGGGCATACAAACCCGCAAGCACATCGTCGAACATAATTCCGAAACCACCTGTCATCTTTGTATCCGCAATTTTCACCGGCCAGGGTTTAACAATATCGAATACCCTAAATAGCACAAAACCAACAGCAATCCACTGCCAGGTTACCGGCACCGCGATCATCGTAATCCAGAAACCAACAAACTCATCCCAGACAATTCCCGAGTGGTCGTGCACCCCTAGCGCGGCACTGGTGTACCCGCACAGATACACGCCAATTCCAAACCCGAGCAAAATGATTACCAGATAATAGGGCAAATCCAGCTGCGCAATTAGTAAATAAAGCGGGATCGCCGCCAGGGTACCGAATGTACCTGGAGCAACCGGGGCAAGCCCCGAACCAAAACCCAGTGACAAAAGGTGTAACGGGTTGCGCAACATTCTGGGTGAAATTTTAGTCAAAATGCCGATACCCCTGCGCGTTGCCCAGATCTATCAGACGCTCACCTTCTCGCAGGATATAACCGGACTCGGTAATTTCACCGATCGTTGTCAGCTGACAGGTCGGATGACCGAGATTCCAGTTTTCAATTTCACCCTGGTGCCTGGCTGGAACGCAGCAACATATTTCGTAGTCGTCGCCCGCAGCTAGCGCATACTGGTAAGCTTTTTGCTGCTTGATCCATGCATTCACCGGAATCGCGTCCCGTGAAATCCTGGCGCCACAACTGCTGGCTCTCAATACATGCGCAAGATCGCCCTGCAATCCGTCTGAAATATCGATCGCCGCGCTGGCAAACTCTCGCAGGAAGGGAGTCAGTTCGAGTCTCGGCTGCGGGCGATTCAACGCCAACAGGCACTTTGACTGCAAGTCTCGTGGCAAATCTATCCGCTCCTGTTTATGCGCCAGTCCAAGCGCCGCATTACCGAGCTCTCCCGATACCAAAATTAAATCACCGGGGCTGGCATGCTTGCGCGTGAGGTATCGATCGGACGGCACCAGTCCTGCAATTTGAATTGTAATCGACAACTTGCCATGGCAGGTATCACCGCCAATTAATTGCAGCTTGAAAATATCTGCGGTCTGTTTAAGCCCATTGGCAAACTGGCTCAGCCATTTGGAATCGTTTTCTGGCAGGGTTAACGACAATAAGAACCAGGCCGGATCAGCGGCCATCGCTGCGAGATCGCTAAGGTTTACCGCTAGTGCTTTGTATGCGATATCCGCGGGGCTGGTGTCGAGTGGAAAATGGATTCCGCCGACCAGAGTATCCATGCTGATGACCAGCTGATCACCCGGCGGAACATCCACGACTGCCGCATCATCACCAACAGCTAACACCACATTGCCGGCTGAATCCCCGATATTAGAGAAGTATCTTTCGATTATCGCAAATTCGTCATGCGCCATCGCTGTTCCCGACCTGTATCTTTTACTACCTGGCCACTTCGTGTTTACGTAATTCATCACACAACGGATCGAGCACGCCGTTGACGAACTTATGGCTTTCTTCGGCGCCATAAACCTTGGCCAGATTGATTGCTTCGTTTATCACAACCTTGTACGGGATTTCCGGATGATTTTCGAGTTCGTAAGTCGCAATTCGCAAAATATTGGTTTCGATTGGATCAAGATGATCTTCGAAATTTTCAACATGCTTGCGATAACAACTGTCGAGCTTGTCTGCCTGTGGGGGAATCTGGTAGAGCAATTCCAGGAAATAGGCTTCATCGCCGGACGCGACACCCTGTTCCTGCTGGTAATGGTCCCTTATCCAGTCCAGATCTTCGCCCGACAACTGCCATTGATACAGGGCCTGTAACGCCTTATCGCGTGCATGCTTGCGTTTCTTGATAAACCGCGCCTTGTCATTCACAGGAATTCCGGTGGGTTAATTGATTTTGCGAATCAGGCTAATCATTTCCATCGCACTCATGGCCGCATCGGCACCCTTGTTACCAGCCTTGGTACCGGCACGCTCGATCGCCTGCTCGATGGTATCGGTGGTTAACACACCGTTTATTACTGGCAGCGAATGTGTCAATGCCAATGACGCCAGGGCCTTGGCACTCTCACCCGCAACAATATCGAAATGCGGGGTAGCACCTCGGATTACGGCACCCAGAGCGATGACCGCATCATGCTTTCCGCCGGCAGCAAATTTCTGCACCAGTAGTGGAATCTCGAGTGCGCCAGGCACATGGCTAACGGTAATTTCCTTGGCATCGATGCCCGCGCGCTGCAGTGTATCGAGCGCAGCACTCAACAGGCTCTCGACGATAAATCCATTAAATCGTCCGACGACGATCGCTATTTTCGCCTTGCTAACGGTCAGATCACCATCAACCTTGTTGACTTCAATCATTTTACAACCCTTGATCCGAATAATAATCTACAACTTCGAGCCCGAATCCGGCCAGGCCATGAAAAACTTTGGGTGCGCTTAACAGGCTCATCTTGCGCACTCCGAGGTCGGCCAGTATCTGAGCCCCGATGCCATAGGTTCGCTGATCATCGCCGTGTTCCTCTGTGCCATGACCCTGAATCATCGATTCGATAACATTCACCATGTCCTTCGGTGTTTCCGGCTGGCGTAAAAACACGATTACACCCTCACCGGCCTTATCGATAGTCTGCATGACATCATGCAACGGCCAGCCTCGTCCCTTGATGCCCGCCAGTGAGTCAGTCAGTGTGTTCTGCACATGCACCCGTACCGGGATCGGCTTTTCAGGATCGATCTTGCCCTTAACCAGTGCCAGGTGCAGTTCCTGTGCGGTACTGTCTTCGAAAGCGTACAGTTTAAACTCGCCATAATCAGTCTCAAATCGTGATTCAACGATACGTTCAACGGTATGTTCCTTCTCAATTCGATAGCGAATCAAATCCTCGATGGTGCCTATTTTCAGGTCATGTTTCAGCGCAAATTTTTCCAGATCCTTGCGCCTTGCCATGGAACCATCATCATTGAGGATTTCCACGATCACGGCGGCTGGTTCATACCCCGCGAGTCGTGCCAGGTCGCATCCGGCTTCGGTATGACCGGCACGGAACAACACCCCTCCTTTGCGCGCCATTACCGGGAAGACATGTCCGGGCTGCACAACACTTCCTGGGGTTGCATCGGCTTTAATTGCCGCTTGAATAGTGGTCGCACGGTCGGAGGCTGAGATTCCGGTGGTAACACCTTCGGCGGCTTCTATTGAGACCGTGAAATTTGTTTCCAGGTTTTCGCGGTTGTCTCCTACCATCAATGGCAATCGCAACTGCTTGCAACGTTGCTCGGATAGCGTCAGGCAAATCAATCCACGACCATACTTGGCCATAAAATTTATATGATTAGCTGTGACCGCTTCGGCCGCCATCAAAATGTCGCCTTCATTTTCACGGTCTTCATCGTCCATGATTATGACCATCCTTCCGGCCTTGATGTCGTCGATAATTTCCTGGGTCGAATTTAAATTCATTTCGAACTTAACTGGCTTATTCATGATTGATAAATCCCGATTTTATCAGGGTTTCGAGTAACTGTTGGTCTTTAACTGCACCGGCATCGGTTCTCCCCTGCAGCAACCGTTCTAGATAACGTGCGATGATATCGACCTCGATGTTAACCCGCGAGCCTGTTTGATAGTATTGAAAAACTGTTTTCTGCTGGGTATGTGGCACAATATTAACATCAAACCGGTTCCCATCGATGCCATTCACCGTCAGGCTGGTACCATCAATCGTCACCGAACCCTTGGCTGCTATGTAGTGCTGGATCTCGGGTTCGACCTCAAAGCTATAGCGAATCGAGCGTGCGTCGGCATGCATTTCGATCAGGGTAGCGAGGCCGTCCACGTGCCCGCTGACCAGATGGCCTCCGAGAGCGGTATTCAAAGTCAGCGCCGTTTCCAGATTGACCGGGCTTCCTACCTCCAGTTGACCCAGGCTGGTCTTGTTCATGGACTCCACCGAAACATCGGCCACAAAAGATTGTTCATTGAGCTCAATCACAGTCAAACAGGTGCCGTTTACGGCAATGCTGTCACCGAGACTGGTATGCGATAAATCGAGATCGCCACAAGCTATGGTAAGGCGAATATCACCGCCCCTGGATTCACTGTGCTCGACCTTGCCGATAGATTCGATAATCCCGGTAAACATCAGCCCAACTCCAAACTGTAACTGGTCATTGGCAATGCGCTACTATTGTCGAAGCAGGCTCCGGCCTCGATTCCGGCGCGTGCAACGGCTATCGCATCTTCGAGCAGGTCGTAAGCTACCTGCATTGCCCCTAGCGCAAATTCTGCGCCCGAGCCGACCGCCCAAAAGCGTGTGTATTGATCGACTTCACGCAACGAGTAAAGACCAAAAATACCATTGGCGTTAATGATCAACGCGTCTACTCGAGATGACTCATAAGAATCATCATCCTCATCTTTACTATTAAGAAAGTATTCCTCTTTAAGTATGGGATGTATCTTGCGCATCGATTCAAATATGCTGAAGCGATCCGAAAAATCGATTTTATCAGCATGTTTATCGAGCAAGTTACGCATTACCAGGTGATGGGCCGCGCTCCCCACTATGCCAATGTAGCCGCGATCCGAAAACTTGAGGATTTTGTCGTAATCGGTGACATAGTCAGCTGCCTGCCTGGTGTCACCAAAGCTGGTCAGGCTGTCGGCTGCGATGCAGGCGACATTATTTTTTACAACAGCAACAATGGTAGACAAGGTTAATCCCTAGTTAACATTCAACGTTAAACGAAGATCATCGCCGACCTGGCGAATATCGCAAATACTACAGGTTTTACGCTGGTCCATAGCGGTTAATTCGCCCAGCTCGAAACCACCTCGCGCCTGGCTACCGAGCAAATGTGGCGCCAGGTATAACACGACCTGGTCGGCAAGTTGCTGGCTCAGCAAAGCCCCTGCAAGATGTTGTCCGCATTCGCTATGCACTTCATTGATACCGCGTGCCGCCAAATCCCGCAACATCGCTTGTAGAGAGATATGTTCCAACCCTTCGGCTTCAATTTCAATCACCGTCGCTCCTCGCCTAGTCAGCCTTTCCTTTTTGTCTTCATCTTGGCTGAGCGTATAAATCCAGATGTCACCCTCGGTTGTAAAAACCTTTTCATTGCCGCTTAAACGCAGTCGCGAATCCACGATTACGCGTGCCGGATGGCGAACCTCGAATATTTGCTTCAAATCCTGCTTCGACAGGTGCAGATTTAACGACGGGTCATCATCAAGTATCGTTTGCGCGCTACTGAGGATCGCACCGGCACGTGCGCGCTGCAGTTGGACATCGCGTCGGGCGGCTTTTGTGGTTATCCATTGACTGATCCCGTTCTTTAATGCGCTGCGACCGTCGAGCGAGCAAGCCATTTTTATGCTGACAAATGGCAATCCCTGTTCCATACGTTTGACAAACCCGCGATTGAGTGCACGTGCCTCGGCCCCAAGTACATCGGTTATGACCTCGATACCATGGGCGCGCAGTTTTTCCAGGCCTTGACCGCTAATCTGTGGATTCGGATCCTGCATCGCAACAATAACCCGTGCCGGTTCGGCCTCAATCAAGGCATCGACACAGGGTGGTGTTTTACCATGATGTGAGCAGGGCTCGAGGGTGACGTAAAAATCAGCTCCGGGCGGAATTTCTGCGGAATTGAGAGCATTAGCCTCGGCATGGGGACCACCGGTGTAGCCATGCCAGCCGGCAGCAAGCATTTCACCATCGGCAACGATGACGCAGCCAACCTGCGGATTGGGTGGCGTGGAGTACAATCCCTTGCGAGCCTGACGCAAAGCTTCCGCCATCCAGTAGTGATGATGCTGCATAGACGCCATCAGCTTTCCTCATCAATCAATGGAACCTGTCTGCGGTGCATTTCGGGGGTGGGTTCGGCAGCAAGCGTCTGGATGGCTTCTTCGAAGGCCTGAATGTCTTCAAAGCTGAGGTATACCGACGCGAACCGAATATAAGCAACCTGATCAACGCGCTGCAGTTCACGCATAACCATCGCACCGATTTCACGCGACGAGATCTCGCGCGCCTCGAGACCAACGAGTTGGCGCTTGATATGGCTTATCGCATCCTCGATCTGTTCAGCCGAAACCGGACGTTTTTCGAGTGCACGCAGCATGCCACTGCGTAACCTGACTTCGTCGAAAGTATCGCGGCTACCATCATTTTTGATCACCATCGGCATGTTCAACAGCGGTGATTCGTAGGTAGTGAATCGCGTTTCACAGGAAACGCATTCCCTTCTGCGGCGCACCTGGGCGGATTCCGCCGCCAATCGGGAATCAACCACACGGGTGTCAGGAGTACCGCAGAAAGGACATTTCATCGGTTAGGGAATCAGTTCCCGTAAACCGGTAAACGGGCACAGATTTCGGTGACTTTCGAGCGCACCGTCGCAATCAGATCATCATTATTCATGTCTTCAAGCACGTCGCTTATCCAGTTCGCCAGGTCACGGGAATCCTGTTCGTTGAAACCACGCGTGGTGATCGCCGGTGAACCGATACGCAGCCCCGAGGTTACAAATGGAGATTGCGGATCGTTGGGTACCGAGTTTTTATTGACGGTGATATGCGCCTTGCTCAGCGCCGCATCGGCGTCTTTGCCGGTCAAGCCCTGGTTGATCAAAGACAGCAGGAATAGATGATTATCGGTACCACCGGAGACGACATCGAAACCGCGTTTGACGAACTCTTCCGCCATGGCATTGGCGTTAACCAGGACCTGCTTTTGATATTCGACGAAATCATCGCTCATAGCCTCCTTGAAGGCTACTGCCTTACCGGCGATGGCATGCATCAACGGGCCACCCTGGGTACCCGGGAAAACCATCGAATTCAATTTCTTTTCGATTTCCTCGTTGGCCCTGGCAAGAATGAGTCCTCCGCGAGGTCCGCGCAGAGTCTTGTGGGTAGTACTGGTACAAACATCGGCTATTCCTATCGGGCTTGGATAAACGCCCGCCGCAACCAAACCGGCGACATGCGCCAT
>CAXMNA010000176.1:0-5874 GCA_964194715.1 uncultured Gammaproteobacteria bacterium | reverse complement strand
ACCAATGAAGTATTCACGATTCCTGTCCCAGAGCAAACCACCGAAGCGCCGCTGGTCTGGTACCCGGAACTGGAACAGATCAGGTTGTTGGAGAATATGCCGGTGATACACGCAATCTTCGAGCTGCAGCCGATGTTATCCAATGCGGATCCGGTGATTCGCCTGGCGGCGATTGAATCGCTGGGGGATATGACCAATCAGGCCACATTGCCGGCGCTGTCGGCGGCATTGAACGATCCCAATCCACAGCTGCGCATCGCAGCTCTCGAGGCACTGGCTTCGCAGGAAGATGCATCGGTGGAGGGCAGCATCGAACCCTAACTATACGATCAGGACCGCGAAGTCCGAGTGGCGGCGATCGAGGCACTCGCCGATCTCGAGGTCGAGACCGCGGTGCATGCTTTGGCGGGACTGTTATCCGATCAAGATTCACTGATCCGGCATCATGCCGTCAACGCGCTCGGTGAAATCGGTGGGGAGGATGCGGTTTTGTACTTGCTGCAGGCGCGCAATGACCCGGATCGGGTGGTTCGAGAAAATGCTGCGTCGATCTTGACCGAGCTAGTGGGAAATCTAGACTGAAAAAGATGCGCCGCAGCCGCAGGTAGATGTTGCGTTTGGGTTGTTCACGACAAACATCGCACCTTCGAGTCCTTCAAGATTGAAATAGGTGCCCTTAGCCGGGAGCTTAATCAAAAGCTGTCTAAATCGGCAGATGAGTTAATATCGCAGATCCAAAGTCTCAATAGCCGGTTAGACGATACTTTGCTTAAAATGACCTACCAGCAAGCGCAAAAATACAATAGTGCCCGTGGCCCCAGGTTAAACCCGGTTTGCTTGAAGCCACTGTGAATTCAGTTTACAAAAAGTATTTTCTGTTTGTTATAATTTTTTCAGGGTTTGTAGATTTCCTTAATTATAATTCTGAGCAGACAGGATAAAACCAGATCGAAGTCGTACCTTGCCCAAACGAGTCTCAAACTTCGGGGGCGATGTTAGTCCGCTAGCCCAAAGAAAAACCGAGGATCGATCCATACGAAACTTTTTCGCCATCATTTTAATTGGCAGCCTGCCTGGCATCTTGCCAGCTATGGCCGATGAAAATTCCGCCCTTGACTATGCATTCACAATTAGTCTCGAGATTAGTGAAATCGATAATTTAAGCCTGGGCGATGACCCACTGGTCGATAAACTGATTGAAGAGGATTATGAGTTCGAATTGTATCTCGAGTATACGGTTAACGATAACTTTTACTTATTTCTCGTCGCTGGATTGGTCGACGAAACCGCAACGGTTAAACCAGTTAATGAAATAGTTGAGGTAAAAGGCATCGAGCGCAAGCAGATGGGGTTGGGTGCCTTTTTTGGCGAGGAAATCAATTCCGAATTCATTCTTGGTCGGCGGAAATTTGTCAGTGCCAGTGCATGGTGGATCTGGTGGGACGAAGAACTGGATGCGATTAGCCTGGATTCGGCTTATGGTAATTTTGTAACCTTGATCGGAGTCGCCGAAGAGCATTGGAAAACATCTACCGATGATAATTTTGTCGACCCGGAAATTGACGGAGTCAGACGCATCATTACCAGCCTGAGCTGGGAGTTTGCTACCGATCAGTCACTGATTTTCTATTACCTCGATCAGGACGACAATTCCGACTCACACAATGTCGGAGAATTCGAGGATTTTGACAAGCGTGACGAGGCAGATGGTGACCTAAGCTGGAGCGGAGTCAGTTACCTGGGTGGATTCGATTTCGACAAGGTCGGCGAGATCGGAGTCGAACTGCATTATTCCAGGGTCAGCGGTGATGAAACTTTTTACGAATTCGACGATCCAGCTGACGGCAAAGTCGAGGTGATCGAAAAAGGCAGTAGTCGCGTTAGTGCCGAGGCCGATAGTTATTTGCTGAGCTGGACGCCAGCCCAGTTAAAAGACTGGTCTTTCATCGTTGGCGAGGCCCGGGGCGATGGTGATAGCAATCCCGATGACAATCGGGATGAGTCTTACCGTCAGAATGGTCTACAAGGCGATTCCGATGTCTTTGGCGCGCTGTATCAGCCTGAGATTTCAAATATGGTGGTGCAGGCATTTGGAATTGTATGGGGGGCGTACGAAGGCGTCGAGATTGCGTTGATGCACTATGATTACGAGCAAGATGAACGCAGTGATGAAATTGGTGACGTCACTATCGAGGTCGACCCGACCGGATTAAGCAATGACCTCGGCAACGAGATTGATTTGATCGTTAACCTCGAAGTTTATGACAACCTGGAGTTGGTTCTAATCGTCGGTCAGTTTGAAGCCGGCAAAGCTTATGGCGTTTATGATGGCGAAACCAGTAACTTCGTTTCCTTCGAGCTTAACTACGAGTTCTAGATGCCGATCGTAATCTGGCTATTTGTTAGTAAACTGACGGATTCAAACCCGAGATAGTTACCATAAAAGTCTGCTGATTATCGAGGCGCAGGTTAACGTCAAGTTTCATAATCCCAGCCAGTGCTTCGACCAGGGTCAGTCCAAGGCCTGAATGACCGCTTTCTCCCTGAGTTGTCTGTTTGCGCCAGAAGCGATCTTTCATATGCAATATGTCTTCGGGCTTTAAATTAATGGACGCATTCCTGACTTCAAGCACAACGTTGTCATTAAGGATTTTAGCAGTGATTTCGATCTCGGCATTGTCCGGGCTGTAGCTGATCGCGTTGACAAAAAGGTTGCTCAGAATCATACCGAGCTTTTCGCGATCGGTATAGATGACAAGACCTTCAGGGATGTGCTTAAGCAAGGATTTGTTGATCTCCTGGCCATTAACCGCATGTTGCCATACTTCTTCACAGTACTGGGACAGGTCGATATTCTCAGAATCGGTACGCAATAGACCCGCCTCAGAGCGTGACAGTTCAAGCAGCGTGGCAACCATTTTTTCCATCTGCCCCGAAATTTCCCCAATATCGTTGAAAAACGAAACAACCAGTTCCCGATCGTCTGGAACAATCCTGGCAACTTCAGCCAGGGTCTTGAGTTCGGATAGCGGCGTTCGCAATTCGTGCGCGGCGTTGGCCGAGAATCTTTTCTCTCGCTCAAACGCGGACTGCAATCGCTCGAGCAGACTGTTTAGCTGATTCTCGATCGGCGCAATCTCCATACTTTGATCGCCTTTGTGATTCAGCCTGGCGTCTAAGTTCGATTCGTCGATTGTACTGACCTGTTTTGCGAGATAGGACAGGGGCGACAAGCCGGCACCGACGAGACGCCAGATCATCAAACCGGAAATTAACAATACGATGATGATGACGCCGAAGATGGTGCTGCCGATCGCAAACAGCGTAGCATCGAGGGTTTCCCGTTCCCGTGCAAACACCATCGTTACCGCTTCAGGCGGAGGGATTACAGCCCCGTAGTCTTCGTCTTCCTCATCATCTTCTACTTCGACTCGGGGCATGAAATTTATTTCGATCAGTCGTCCATCTCGGCCGTCAAGTAGTTTCATGTCAGCAAACTGGCGGCCACCAAATTCAACTCCGCTACGTGGTAGGTCACTTTCGCCAAGCGACGGTGACTTGATCAGCAGATCGACCCCTTTCTCCCATAACTGGTAGTACTGAGGTGATTGATGTTCGTGAAATTCGAGCATGACGCCATCTTCCGCAAAGTCGAACTCGAGCCCTTCCTCGTCGCGTTCCGTCAGCGAAATCAGGGCTTGGGCCTTGTCATACATTGCTTCATCGAAGACTTTTTCTACATGCCCGGCGACACGTACATAAAGAAATGCTGCGGTTATGGTCAGCACCACGATCATGCTGGCGATGATTGTGAAATTTAGTTTGTTGCGAATCGAGTACATACAAGTTTATTCGATCAGGTAGCCAAACCCACGGCGGGTTTTGATCAGGTTGGGAGCGCCTGCCAGATTTAACCGTTTGCGTAGTGCGCTGACGTGCGCTTCAACCGCATTACGGGTTACGTAGCTGCAAGCGTCATATAGTTGGTCAATCAGTTGATCATGCGAAAATACCCTGCCTCTGCGCCATGCCAGAAACTCCAGCAACTGGTACTCGTGGGGGGTCAACGCTACCGGCTGGTCGTCGAAAAAAACCTGTCGTGTCACTGAATCGACCTTAATCCCATCGATTTCAATCACCGGGTTCTTAACTCCAGACCGTCGGCGATCGAGTGCGCGCAGGCGCGATACCAGTTCATTGAAGGCAAATGGTTTAACCAGGTAATCGTCCGCGCCCAGGTCGAGACCACGCACGCGATCCTCTGTCTGGTCTTTGGCTGACAGTATCAAGACGTGACAGTCCTTACCTTTGCTACGAAGTGTTGAGAGTACTGTCAAACCATCGATTTTGGGCAGCATCAAATCGAGTATGATAGCGTCATACTGATTAACTGCGGTGTAGGCTAGCGCCCGCTCGCCGTCGAATGCCTGGTCCACGGCAAAACCGTGTTTCTTAAGACCTGTCGACAGCGAACGTTGCAGACGTTCCGAATCTTCTACCAGTAGTAGTTTCATGATCTAGTTACAACCCCTGTTTAGTATACTCTTCTCCCGTCACGACGACGCGTTCTGCCGGGGGTGGTACTCCCCTAATATTAGCTAGCCTAGAAAAACTATCTGAAATTAAGCTGAAGATTGATTATCGGGTTAACAAACTGTCGCGAGACTAAACCTGTCGGCTCGGGTTGCCCTGCAGATGTACGTTTTACACGTTGGTGCCGATATCAAGAGTAAAATCCCATTTCCCCAAAGTCCAGTTATTAAAGCGTTGGATGTCTCCTTCGGGCACTAAGCGGTAGTTGAGCGATGAAATTTGATGGCCAGCTTTTGCCGATTGATTAGTAATTCTGTTTCCCAAAAAATTTAAAAAAATATAGTTCAGACGTCCCCCACGCGCACGACACAGCCCCCCCACCCGATATATTCGGCCTTCGATTTCGTTACATCCTGGTAAATCACATGTAATAGAACGACTTCGCTAGCCACAGACAGGAACGCTCAAATAAGGGTATTAAAGCATGTTTTAAGGTGGGTACTGGCGGTATAACTCATTAAAAGGCATACTTGACCATGCCTTTAGCTTATACCCTCCCATACCCTGTTAAAAAGCAGCTTTTCTGCACATTCAGAATAATGCATTTCCCCCATAGCGGACCTCCAGATTGAAAATACGAGAGGCGGCAAACAGCACTCAGCGGTCATTGAGCCTGCGAAAGAAGCGGCAGGTAGTCAGCATGCCTTGCGGTTGAGGCTCGACTGGTTTGGCCAGCGCGAAAGGCAATGATTGAGAGTGTCAGGTGGATTTAACCAGATTCCCGCTACGCCAAACTCACGGTGTTGCGAGTTTTTGTCTGTTATCTGGTGGAAAAGGGAAAATTAGCTGTTTCTGTCTTCTATACTCACGATATTCACAATAATTTTCGCATTGAGTCAGACCCTGATTATCCCTTTGTCAGTTTGCTTGGAGATTAAAGCGATATGGCACGGTTAAGTAATAAGAACCTCACGCATACAGCCATGGTATTGATGGTGGTGTCCGGTTTTCTCGGTGGTTGTTCCACAGCTTCGCAAATGGTGGTTCCTGCAGATGTTAGTGGCGGGTTGGACGTAATCGCCGTCACTGACCGGAGCATTTGGTCCGGGGCACTGGCGGATGAGACCTTCAACCTAGGTCCATACAAGGTAACCGATGTGGATCGGGATTGGGATAGTTCAAAGTCCAACTCGGTCTCGATCTCGGATTTTAAATTTTCGTCTGGCAAAACCGAGGGAGGCTACGCCTACCGGTTCAAGACGCCTGGCGGTCGGATGAACGGCCAGTGCCTCACCGAGGCCAAGGACACCGGTTTCTCGGTGAGTAGCGTTGATTTTCAAA
>CAXMNA010000175.1:0-2702 GCA_964194715.1 uncultured Gammaproteobacteria bacterium | reverse complement strand
GCGGGGATGACGAGCTATACCATGGAGTCGGGCATCGAGTCTTTGCGCTGTTTGATGAAAGCCAGCAGGGCTTCGTCGATGGCCGGATCGATGGGGGGCGCTTCGTACTCGTTGAGCAGTTTTTTGTAACGGACGTTACAGCGTTGCGCGTGATCGAGACTACCCTCGGATTCCCATTGCTCGAAACTGTTGTTGTCGGTAATCGGTGAGCGATAGAACGCGGTCTTGAAATTATCTTGCGTATGTTTGCAGCCGAGAAAATGAACCCCAGGTCCGACTTCACGAATGGCATCCATGGCTTGACCGTTTTCAGAAAGATCGACACCGCGCGCCAGGATTTCCATCATCGCAGCCTGATCCGTGTCCATGATAAACTTTTCATAACCCATAGCGAGGCCGCCTTCCATCCAACCAGCGGTATGCAGCACGAAATTTACCCCTGCCATAACTGCGGGATAAAGCGTCGCGGCGGCTTCGTAGGCAGCCTGCGCATCGGGCAATTTGGAACCGCACAGGCCGCCACCGGAACGAAACGGTACCCCCAGTCTGCGTGCTAATGCCGCCATCACATAGAGTACCAGTGCAGGTTCCGGGGTGCCGAAGGTCGGTGCGCCCGACTGCATTGACATTGAACTTGCGAAGCTGCCGAAAATAACCGGTGCACCAGGGTTGACCAGTTGCACGAAAGTTATTCCTGCGAGTCCTTCGGCAAGTGATTGGGCCGCGGTGCCGGCCACGGTCACCGGTGACATCGCGCCGGCAAGAATGAATGGCGTGATAATCGTAGCCTGATTGTTTTCGGCGTAAACCTTTGCGGCGCCAAGCATGGTATCGTCGAAGGTCATTGGCGAGTTGGCGTTGATCAAGCTAGTCGCATAGGTGCGTGGACGCCCGGTCTCCTGGTCGATGTAATTGTCACCGGCGATGATCTTGATCATCTCGACCGTATCCAGCGCGCGTTCGGGGGCGGTCACCGACCCCATGAATGCTTTATCGGAATACTTGATGTGCGAGTAAACCATGTCGAGGTGACGCTTGTTGACCGGTACATCGACCGGTTCGCAAATGGTGCCGCCGGAAAGATGCAGGCTTGGTGACACGTATGCCAGTTTGACGAAGTTTTGAAAATCCTCGAGGGTTGCATATCGGCGACCATTGTCGATGTCGAATACAAACGGGCTACCGTAAGCGGGAACGAAAACAGTGTTTTTACCGCCGATCTGGACATTGCGGTCCGGGTTGCGCGCATGCTGCGTGTACTCGGCGGGTGCAGAAGCCTGGATAATCGAGCGGCATAAGCCGCGGGGAAAGCGGGCCGTAACGCCATCGATCTCGGCGCCGCCCTGTTTCAGAATATCAAGTGCCTCGGGCATATCGCGAAATTCGATACCGATTTCTTCGAGAATGGTATCGGCGTTGTTTTCGATGATCTGCAGCCCTTCTTCGTCGAGCACTTCGTAACAGGGAATTTTACGCGTTATGTATGGCGAGCTAACGCTCGCAGTTGGCATACCTGCGCGTTGTCCACCGCGTCCGCGTCGTCCCCTGCCTGCTCGTCTTGCTTCGCTCATCGTTGACTCCTGGTAATTCTGTCTAAAGTATGGCGGATTAAGCGAGCAAGTATGGTTTTAGGGGATTTTAGGGGCTAACCTATGCGCGACCCTGAACTGTTTGCTAGCGCCATATGGATTTTAGCCATCACAGTGTTAGCAGTTGTGGATACAGGTAATTTCGCTAGAATGAGGCTCGCATTCAAAAAATCTTCAATGAGGGGCTACAGATATAAGCGATGACACCGAAATAATCGGTATTCTGTTGATTGAGGGTTATCCAATCATTCCATTCAGCTGTGTAGTTGATTCGATGCGAGCGGCGAATCGGCTATCTGGAAAGAATCTTTACCAATGGGAATACTACGCACCCGATAACGAACCGGTTGCTGCATCCTGTGGTATTACCGTACCGACAATGGCACTGGCCGAAGCAAAAAACCTTGAAACCCTGATTATTGTCGCGCCCAATACTGCGCAAAATTTTGATAATGTAAATACGATCAAGCGACTGAAGGCAATGGACAGGCAGAAAGTGAATCTCGGTTCAGCCAGTTCGGGTAGCTTCATCCTCGCACGTGCCGGTTTGCTGGATGAAAATCGCTGTACCATTCACTGGGAGAATATTCCGGTATTCAAAGAGCTTTACCCCCAAATTGAAGTTGCGTTCACGCTTTATGAAATTGCTGAACGTCGTTTCACCTGTTCTGGGGGTACCGCGGCGCTGGATATGATGCTCAAGTTGATGGAAAATCAGTACGGGCGTCAGCTCGCACAGCAAATTTCACAACAGTTCCAGCATGACCGCATCCGTACCGAAATTGATTCGCAGCAGATGGCTGATCGCATCGATCTGGCGATGAGTGCTCCAAAATTAATCGATGTTATCAATCTGATGGAAAACAATATCGAAGTGCCGCTGTCGTTACCATCGATTGCGGGAAAATGTAACCTGTCGTTACGCCAGATCGAACGCTTGTTTCATAAATATCGCGATGTAACTCCGAGCCAGTACTATTTGTCATTGCGGTTAATGCATGCCAAGCAATTATTACTCAACACCAACCGCAGCGTAATCGATATTTCGATTGCAACTGGATTTGAAACCCAGTCGTATTTTACTGCCTGTTACCGTAAGTATTTTGGTAGTTC
>CAXMNA010000174.1:0-1980 GCA_964194715.1 uncultured Gammaproteobacteria bacterium | reverse complement strand
GGGCGCCCGGAGTGATTGCCTGTGGAATCGCGGGTCAACAGGCCTTTGTCGTCATGGAGTATCTTGATTTGTCGGGCAGACCGGACCCGGTTCGCCTGGCGCAACAGCTAGCGGCCATGCACCGGTACACGCAGGATCAATATGGATTTGCGCTCGATAATACTATTGGCTCGACTGCGCAAGTTAACAGCTTCAACCGGGACTGGACAGGTTTCTGGCAGCAACAGCGTCTCGGTTATCAATTGTCGCTGGCCAGGACGAATGGTTACGGTAATGAATTATTTGATACCGGCATGCGTCTCAACGAACAACTCAGCTACTTTTTTAGCGACTACACACCACTTGCCTCGCTGCTGCATGGTGACCTCTGGAGTGGCAACCAGGGTTCCGATAGCGCGGGCAATCCAGTCGTCTACGATCCCGCCTGTTACTATGGTGATCACGAGGCTGACCTGGCGATGATGGAATTATTTGGCAGTCCGGGGCAGCGATTTTTCGATACCTATGACGACCTGTTCCCGATCGACCCGGGTTATAAGGCACGGCGAGAATTATATAACCTGTACCATATCTTGAACCATGCCAATCTGTTTGGTGCTTCTTATGTCTCACAGGCAAAACAGATGATTGCCAGCCTGCTGGCACAGATCTGAGCCGTTGGTGGAAATTTAAACCATTAGCCCGGCTTAAAGCCGACGCCTCCTGCTATTGCGGGCCCGGGTCAAAATCTGATGTTCACCACGCGCCTGGGCTTTCGCGCCCTCTGATACCTGACCCAGTACGCGGTCGATCTCGTCCAGGCTGGGCGGGTCAGATACCGGCGTACTATCCAGTGCTTTTCGCATTGCGGCCACGTGTTCGGGTGAAGTGCCACAACAGCCGCCAATAATACGGGCACCCGAATTGCGCGCCATCACAACATATTCGGCCATGATCTCGGGTGTGCCATTGTACGAGATTTTACCGTCGATGAATTCGGGAATACCGCAATTGGCCTTGGCGACTATCACTGGCTCACTGCCATCGGTGATGACCGCTTTCATATTCAATATGGTAGCGACTACCTCGGACGCGCCGACGCCACAGTTGGTACCGCAGGCATGCACCTGGCTTCCTATCTGCTGGTTAAGGTTCACCAGGTCTAATGCCCCTACGCCCATCATGGTGCGCCCATTGGTATCAAAACTCATCGTGAATATAATCGGCAAACCTGCTTTACTGGCTCCCTTCACTGCGAGTTTTACCTCTTCGCGTGAAGACATGGTTTCGATCCATAAAACATCGGCGCCCCCCTGCCTGAGTGCCAGTGCCTGTTCCGTGAATGCCGAAACTGCGTCGTCAGGTTGCATTTCGCCGAGCGGGGCGAGAATTTCACCGCTTGGACCGATTGAGCCGGCAATGATTACCTCGCGTCCTGATTCAGCTATTTGTGCTTTTAGAATTTCAACCGCAGCGATATTCAATTCGGCAACACGATCCTGGGCCATGTGTAGTTTCAAACGGAAGCGGGTGCCGCCAAAGGTATTGGTGAGAATAATATCGGAGCCGGCATCGATAAAGCTACGGTAATGCTGGGCTACTTTTTCAGGCTCGGTGATATTCCACAATTCCGGCGCATCACCGCTTTGCAGGCCCATGGCAAATAAATTAGTGCCGGTCGCACCATCGGCCAACAACACGTGTTTTTCTTTTAAAAGCCTTTCGAACAGGTTGTTCACGTTATCTTCCAGAATCAGCTAATCAGTTTTAAAAAACCGCCTAGTGACTTCGCTCCACGGCGTAATCGGCCAAAAACATCAACGCCTGCTTGTATTCATTGCCGGGTAGCGGGCCAATCGCTGATTTTGCCAGTTCGGATTCGTTCCTGGCCTGTTGCATCGTATAGTGAAGTGCATCGGTATCCCTGATTATCGCCGTGATCGCATCGATGTGCTCCAGCCCGCCCTGTTTGATCGCGTTTCGAATAAGGGTTTTTTGTTC
>CAXMNA010000173.1:0-2118 GCA_964194715.1 uncultured Gammaproteobacteria bacterium | reverse complement strand
ATGGTTTGACAGCGGCACTCGAAGCAGGGGAAGTAGGTAATAACAAGGACAAGGAGCTTTTTGCATCAGAAAATAACTTTTTCAATTATCTTAAGACTGAGAACTTCACTCCAACTGGAACAGGGGATGGGACCGAGCCGTTACTGACACAGATCATCGCCGACCCCGACACCTGGGCGACGGAGATGAGTCGGCGTGTTTCTGCTCGACTGGTATACCTGGAGCGCCAGGCGGCCGACATTTATACTGCACGCGAGCCTGATCCGAGCCTTCGAGCGAATTCCTATACACCACTCATGGGAACTGCTGCACATCTACTGCAAAGCACTACCTACAAATACCCCGGGTTTACCTTCTCGCCATCGACCGCTCCCGAAGACTGGATCTGGCGTAACATAATGCCTTACGAGCTCGGCTTCGATATTTCGGAGGGAGACATACTTGCAACCTGGCAACCGACGCTGGCGTTGTCGAGTAACAACCTGCTGAATATACGTGCGAGCCTTGGTTTCGCGGGCGGCTTATTTGAATCAAGTGCCGACCAAAGGCGAGAAAATTATTTGGGCCTCGGATTTGGGTATATACGTCGCACAAAGTCCGCCATGGTTTCGAGCTTCGGAATTACCCCCACCTGGTACCATGCCTGGGAGAAACCCATAATTGGTGAGCAAAATACCGTTGGCGGCGAGATTCATGTGAGCTTTCTCAAAGACCGATTGCGTGTAGGGCTGGGAACGCGCGATTTCAACGATTTCGATGAGCAATTTATTCTAACCTTTAGCATCGTGGACCTGCCGGGAGCAACCTACTGGTTGACACGTTGAGCCATCGGCGACGGTTTCAACTGAAGGAAGTGGTTTTAACGGATTCGCAATTGCTCATAAGGTGGGACAGATTACCAGGTATTTCAGTCAACTGGCCTTGTCATCAATAGTGCGTCACCGACATAGTGAATAAGTTTGCTTACGATACACAAAGAGCAATTACGAATCTTCTACCAGTCATTGGGAATCATCCCCGGGCTGGCGCAACCATAGTATCGCGGTGCTGATGACGACAACGACCCCCCAAAACAGGAAGTAATTGCTGGTGGATGATAATTTAACCAGGGTCGGTGAAAAACACATGATCATTGCTGCGAAGCTGAACATCACTTCGATATAAACCTTCGTGCGCCCGACTGTTGCTCCCGTACATATCTGCAGAACTCGACCGTCAATTACGATGCGGCACATCCAGACCGTAAATCCCATAGCGGCATGCATCATTGCCAGGGAAATCACGCTGGTGCAAAAAGAGAATACGATAGTTGAGACGCCTACCAGCAAGGCAAAAAAATACTCCATATTGGATGCAGACAACTTTTTCAGACCGAGGCTGAGAACAGCCGCTGCAGCCATTCCACCCACAGGCCAGGCTGCATCTACAAACCCAAAAACATCACTACCCCGATTCAGATCGTCCCGGATAAAAAACGACAGGATAGCGTTAGCTAATTGCCCGATAGGTAAGGCAACACCAGCGAGTATGGTTAAATTTCTCAACATATGGTTATGGGTAAACAACGCCAGCCCGCCCCTGAAGTCTGCGAGGAATCCAGAAAATCCGGTTGCATTTTCTTTGCTGGTCACACCCTTGACGAAGGCAACCGATAGAACCAGAAATACGGAGCTTAGTGCTGAAAACACGAATCCGGCTGTCGCAGACTGATATTCGATTACCAGGCCGGTGAGGACAGTTCCGACCGCGGCCGCCAGTAAATGAACTCCGCGAAACCGCGCGATTGCGTGGACCATTTCCCCGCTACTGACGTTCGCATGGATCAACCCATCGTGCGAACCCTGGTAAAGATATCGCGGATAAAGATCTTTCGAACAACAACAGGTAGGTGCGGGTCTGATTCGTTACGATTCAGCCCATCTTCGAATTTACACTGTCGATCTTGTCCTGCATGCTTTGTTGACGGTCGGTTCGGGTGCCCATGCGAATCGTCGTACCGATACGTGGTACGCCCATATCATGAATCACCTCGTGGCATTTCTTAATCGCCGCCATCACCTCGTCCCAGTCTCCCTCTACATTGGTACCGTAGGAGTGCATTTTGTGATTCAATTTCGC
>CAXMNA010000172.1:0-1741 GCA_964194715.1 uncultured Gammaproteobacteria bacterium | reverse complement strand
GCATACACCCAATGCCAACGGCCATACCAACCTGGTCACCAATGGCGCCTGTTTCGGTTGCACCATTGGCTGTGGACGAATTTGTAAAATTGACCCTACCCATTTTTCGGTTAAAGACAAGCCGGAATATCACGGCGCTTCAGGTGGTCTAGAGTACGAAACCGCCTATGCTTTAGGTTCGGCAGTCGGCGTCGACGATATCGACGCGGCTACCTATGTCGGTTTTTTATGTAATGAGTATGGGATGGACCCGATCTCACTCGGGGGCTCGATTGCTGCGGCGATGGAATTATTCGACATCGGTGCGATTACCGAAAAAGACACCGGCGGTATCAAACTCGAATTCGGTTCCGCGGAAGCCTTATGCGCTATTTCCGAACTCACCTGCAAAGGCGAAGGTTTTGGTAAGGATATTGCCATGGGTTCGAAAAGGCTGGCAGAAAAATATGGTCACCCTGATTTATCGATGACCGTCAAGGGCCAAGAATTTGCGGCCTATGATGGTCGCAGTATGCAGGGAATGGGTTTAGCCTACGCTACCAGCAATCGCGGTGCCTGTCATTTGCGCGCCGATCCGTACGAGCACGATTTTGAATCCACGGATGTTTCTGGCAAGGCAGAAGTAGTAAAGAATTCTCAGGACGAGGTCTCCTTCATCGACTCCAGTGGTCTGTGCTTATTTCCCGGCGGCTGCGGTTGGTCGCTGGACGATTATCGAACCCTGGTAGCAGCGGCCTGCGATGGTGATTGGAGCGAAGAACGCATGCAACAAACCGGTGAGCGTATCTGGAATATGGAACGTCAGTTTAACATTAAAGCCGGACTGGGTATCAAGGACGACACCTTGCCTAAACGAATACTCGAAGAGCCCGCGACCTCGGGAACCGGTAAGGGCCTGGTATGCCAGCTCGATAAAATGCTGCCCGAGTATTACCAGTTGCGTGGCTGGAACGTGGAAGGCGTTCCTACCCGGGAAACCCTGCAACGCCTGGGTTTATAATCGAAACCGAACACCCGACGGCAATGCAGGTTACAATTAAGCTATTTGGTGCATTGCGCCAGTATCTCCCGGCGGGGAGCAGTTTCAATAGTTGCCAGGTAACAACCACGGCAAACTCGATGCTGGAGGAAGTACTTGGCATGATACCGATCCCGGAACACAAGGCATACCTGGTCATTGTTAACGACGAAAAGATAAACCGTGAGGACTATACCTCGACGCAGGTACAGGAGAGCGATGAAATCGTGTTGCTACCGCCTATAAAAGGTGGTTAGAAACCCTTAGCTATTGGTCAATCATGCTCAGTTCGAATCCTTTTTTGGCGGGCCAAGCCCGAACAATTCATAAACATGCACGTGACCTTGTTTGTTCTTTAGATTTTACAAAAAATTATCCTCAATCGACCGGATCAATAAGGCCGGCGCTCAATCGGATAATCCCCTGTAAAATCAAAGCCTGGCGCAATCATCACGGCAATTTATGTATTGTCCGGTCTAGATCGAGGGCTAGTTGGTAAATGTAATTCTTTTTCCTACCACTAATCCTGGTCGCTAATTGCACCGCCTTCCTGAGTGGCAACTCACTCAATAAAACCTTCAGTAGTTCAATATCAGCTTCGCTACTCGCTGCGTCATCTTCGACCCTGGGATTATCAATTAAGATAACAAATTCACCTTTTGAAAGCGCCGCATCCTGCCTGAACAGTTCAATCAAATCGGCAGCTTTGCCGATCAGAAAATT
>CAXMNA010000171.1:0-64049 GCA_964194715.1 uncultured Gammaproteobacteria bacterium | reverse complement strand
CGTAAGCAATCGCTTTTACTACCTTCCTATTTGAAGTGGCTTTCGACCAAAACTTGTTGTAATCAAAATTACAATCATAAGATTGCTTTGTCGTGTAATAAATATTCTGCACATCAACAAGTACAACTATTTTTTCCATAGCCTGGGTAGCTCGAGTTCCTAACAGCTGAATTATAAGTTTTTTGACCTGATATCATATTACCACTTAAATGCCAGGTGTCCGTTCCTGGCCGAAGGTCGCCACTGGACTCCCCGTTTTGAGTGTCAGCTATCGGGAAAGATATGCGCAAATCCCTATTATCAGCAGCCAAGAATAGCCCAGAGCGGAAATTTTGGCATACTTGCCAGTGCGCAAATCGATCTATATATTGAGCGACGCATTACTTTATGGTTTTCGAGGCTGTAAATGAATCGTAGTCCAGCAGAGTTAGCCCAGACCGAAAGATTCGAACAATCCTACGCAAATTTACAGTCGGCTGTCATGTTATCGATTGAACGTCAGGTTTGCGGATGTGACTATGGAGGCAATAGCTGGACCACACGTGATGAAGCTCAGCGTATAGGAGCCATGCTTGGTTTAAGACCAGGTATGCGGCTTCTGGACGTGGGTGCGGGGTCAGGCTGGCCGGGACTTTACCTGGCCGAGCAAAGTGGATGTGATCTGGCACTTGTCGACCTACCTTTGTCGGGTCTGAAAATAGCTGCTGAACGAGCCAACCGGGACCAGATTTCTGGAGGGTGTTGGGTTGCCTGTGCAGATGCAACCAAAATGCCATTTAACGATGCCAGTTTCGATGCCCTAAGTCACAGCGATCTTTTGTGTTGCCTGAAACAAAAGCGTGCCGTACTCGAATCTTGTAAGCGGGTTACCCGCAAGGGTGGGCGAATGGTCTTCACAGTCATTTCATTAGCAGCAAATCTTTCCCGGGAAGAGCGGAGACGCACACTGGAAGTGGCTCCCGAATTCGTCGAGTCGGAGACGGACTATTTGGCATTGCTTGCGCAAACCGGCTGGACCGTTCTCGACAGTCAAGACCTGACCTCGGCTCATGCGGCCTCATGCCGTCGTTTAGTTAATGCGGAAAAAGAGCACGAGGATGATGTGGTAGCAATCATTGGTGCTTCTGAGTATGCCAATCGGCAAGCAAGGTGGGCATCCAAAATTCCAGCACTAGATGATGGTCTGCTACGGCGAGAACTTTTCGTCGCAACACCTGCCTGAAAATAATACGAGTATTTCGCCAACGCCCAGCGTCCGTTGTTGGCCGTTCTCCGACCCTCGATTTGTAAATTTGGGTGTCCGCTAACGGGAAAGCAGACGCTTAGAATTGAAGTTTCAGGACCAGGTAATGACCCAATAAAGTCATTCCGACTCATCTTCCATGATAATTCATATAGCTAGCGTTAGCTGCCAGTGAGAGCGGGGATGCACGAAGGAAAATCCCTGACAGCTTTACGCCTGGCGTTTGTGCTGCCAGATGACATCCAACAGTTTGGCTACCGCCAGACATTCGAGGCCGAACGGCAGGTAACCGCTGTATCCGAGCAACGGCATATGAAAAATCTCGAAACGCTGCACCAAAGGCACCGAGTACTCCCAGTGGGCAAGACTCCCGAAGTTCCACATCTCCCAGAATATTCCACACACCAGACCTGCCAGGGCGCCCTGCCAAATCTCCCGCCAGTCACCCTTTACTGGCCCATCCAGGATCGTTCTTTCATCCATGATTATCTGCAGCGTCGTGATCAACGCCAGCGGCGCAAGCCAGAGCAGTGAGAACAATGCATTCGGCCAAACACCAATTGCCGCAAGGCCGACAGCTGAAACCATCAGCAGGATCCACGCAATCCGTTTCAAATGCTTCGAGGTCATGGTCCAAGCATTTTCGAGGCCCCCGTTGATGCTTGGAAAGGTAGTCAGCAGCTCGCGTGTTCCCAGAACCGCTGGCAACACAGTTGCAAAGGGCAACGTCGCCTGCCAGAAATAGTCCCACGGTCCAAGAGTGCCAATGTCGATGTAGACCCAATTCTGAACGAAGCGGTTGAGATACTCGAAGTACCACCAGAAGGTGGCGCTGAGCGGGACCAGTGCCAGGAGATACCCCGGGCGATCTACCAACATGCATCGGCCGGTGCGCCACCATGTTAGCGCATTGACGATCACGATATAGCCGAGCCAGAGCATGCTGAACGTATATGCCTGAAAAGGCGCGAACCACGTGAACCTGTTCCACGCGAGTAGCCACACGACAACGAGCCAGGCGACGGCGAGCCAACCCCACCACGGATAGTATGCGGTGGGCACCGGATTTTCCTCGCCTCTCACCCGGAATCGGACAATCCGATTGAGGAAAGGAAATACTACAACGACGATGAACAATGTTGTCGCCGTAAATGCCCACCAGGAAAAGGCCGCATGAACGATGTATACGGTTCGCGGCGGGAATTCGAAGTATAGGGCAAGCGGTTTGCCGGACACGATGACGCCTGTGAGCGGTAGACCGATCAACATCAGAATCAGAGGGACAAACAGTATCAGAAATCGCATTCAGAACTGGTTTTCGTGAACGAAAAAAAAGTTAACCACAACTACTCCGTTCTGCTTCGGTCGGCACGTAGTCCACGATTCCATAACCGCACCCTGGAGCAAATTCAACAGAAAGAAAACTATCGCAACCGCCGAAGTATATGGAGAGTAAAGAGAAGTATAAACACCCTAATTTGGCTATTCCACCAAATAATGGACAGAAGCTTGCGACACCGTCAGGACCGGTGATTTATTTACGAGGATGCCTTGTTATAGATCACGGGCATTTGCCCCCTCCACTTGTTCCAGGTGTCATCGTCAGCGATCAACTCAGCCATGAAGTGGGCTACATTTATTCGGCTGGTCAAACCCGCATCGAAGATCGCGCTTCTAATCGGTGAAGAGTGCAGCTCGTAATCAGTGGGCTCACTTTCATCGATTAAACTGTCGGGACGGACCGCAACCCATTCGATTGCCGCATCGTTTTGACCAATCCTGGTGCGCAGATAGTCCGCAGCCTTCTCGTTGTCCACGTGCGGAGGCAGCAGCAAACGAAGAAGTCCGATAACGCACTTCTGGCCAAGCGAAATGCGCTCCGTGAGATCGCGGTTGCTGTTGCCTGTGGTGTTCATGAGCGCAAACTTGACTGGTTCATCTGAATTGTTTGCCTTGATAGCATTGCACAATCGCCTGGTAGCATCGGTCACAAGCCGGCGTGGATGTCCGAAAATACCCTTAAAGGTCAGGTTGTGCCCCAGACACGAAGCCACCGCGTCACACCCGTTAACATACTGGGTCATCTCAGCGTCACTGAGATCCAGGACACTTGCGTGAATCACCGATAAGTTATCGTGATACTTTAGGACTTCGGGCAGATTTTCGGGCAACCGCACGATTACCTTGACGTCCTGACCGCGATTTAGCAGCTGCTCTACGAGCAGTCGTCCGGTCGCCCCGCTTGCTCCAACTACAAGCGTCGTCATTTATTTACTCTCCTGGGGGTTATTGACTTCATGCACTCGTTGTCAAAGGGTTGATAGTAATCGGATTATTGTGCAGTGCAACATTTTTCCGATTAAGCAAATTAATATGTTTAAAGATGTAAATCAAATGTCTAACTATCGCCATTCTGGGAGTTTAGATTTATGGGTTGAGCGTCCGCTTTCAGGATGCAGACTTTAATGAATGGGCTATGCTTGGTTGAGATCTATATCGATTTTAAAGCTGTAATTCACCTATTAATCCGAGAGAAGACAATCATGAAGTATTTAAAAAAATTCACCTTAATAACTGTCTTGTGGTTATCAACATCAACTACGTTCGCCGCATTGGTTACAACACCCGAATTGATTGCCGAACCGGAACGCGCCCAATTAATTAGAAATATCGCCGCGCGCCAACATGTCAGGCAGCAATTAATTGAACTAGGCGTTGAACCAGCCGATGCAATAAAACGCGTCAACCAGATGACCGACCAACAAGTATCAAGTTTGCAGGGCCAAATCACCGAACTACCTGCAGGTGCGGGTGTCAGCACCACAAACCTGTTGCTAATAATTATTGTTTTAATTCTGTTGATTTAGACCTGTTACCAGGTAGAAGCGAGCAGCCAAACCAGGCATAGCAACACAACGCCGTAAAAAAACATCGCAAACCAGTAGGACTGTGATTCGTCATCGCGGTCGCGTTTGTGTGCCCATTCCCGGAAACTGACCAGGCCTCTCCGATTGCCTTTGATCCAAACTGAACGCGTTAACAATCCATTTGCTACCAGGTAGCAAAGTATAATAATGACCAGGATTATGAAGAGCGACTGCAGTGTTTGCATGGATCAGGTCAAAGCTTTCAACATCGAATTAAACCTGCTGCCCGAAGGAATGGTAAGCCCTCGGTAGCAGTAAGGCGGCGCTGAAGATCATAAATGCGGCAACGGCGAGTACGCTGAACAACCTTGAAAACCCCCAGTTCGCATGGATCCAGCCGATGAATGGAACTGTGGACGCCATCACCGAAAATGTGACCACGTAACGTAACGCATACGCACGGCTGCGCCATTCGCTACGCGCTATTCTTCCGACCAGGACATCGTTTATCGGAATCTGACCAAACACCACGAACATAAACGCTATCGATACCAACAGCGCCGTTACGCCGTCAAGATGTGTCATCAGGTAAAACAGAACCGCTTGCAGTAGCGCCACCGTTGCAAAAACGAGGCGCACCGAATGGTTATCGATCAGGTAACCGATCACGAGCTGCGCCAGTGCGGCGAGTGAAAATACCAGGAAAGCATACCAGCCTACCATGGTTGCGTTGTCAGCCAATTCCGTCAGCCGCTCGGCAAAGATTTTGGGTAATGCAAAGGTCGTGCTCTGAAAGATTAATCCGCCGATCGCCGTGGTAAAAAGAATAATCGCAAAGACCTTCAACAGGGTGTTGCGAGGAATTGCCCGGGCTGCGACCTTGTTAACTGCGCTGCCGGTCTCAGGTCTGCCGGCAGAGATTCGTTTTTCGTTCCCGATAAAAACCCAGTATGAGATGCCAAGCAGAATTGAAATCACCCCGGGAACATAAAATGCGCTACGCCACCCTGTACTGTCGATCAGGAAGCCTGTTAACAGCGCTGCACTGGCAACACCCAAATTGCCAAACACCCCGTTGATGGCAAGCGGAATCCCTGTTTTGGCACGCCCTTGCACCACCATCGCGAGGCCGACCGGGTGATAAATTGCAGCGAATATACCGATCAGCGTCAGGCCAGCGGAGATCTGAATCGGGTTATCCGCCAGTCCGGCAAGTATCGAGCTTACGCCGATACCGATAAAGAAAATAACGATCATCCCTTCCCGGCTCCATTTGTCCGCGATCCATCCGGCCAGTATCGCGCCTAGGCCAAAGGCAATAAATCCCGGCGTCGCATAAGGAATCAACGCAGCGTAACTTATGCCCCATTCGCCATTAAGACGAAGCGCCGCTACCGACGCAAAAACCAGCATAAACAGGTGATCCAGGAAATGACCCAGGTTGAGATAGAGGAATTTGACCTGACTGCGTTGCATCAGTGATCCGATATAATTGACCAGCACAGCATTGTGATAAAAAATGCAGCACAGTACAAAGCATAATAACTAAAGGATATGTCGCTAGCACCCAAACTCAGGCGCATCGCGCTAAATCAACAGGGGCTATTAAAAGCTGAAGCCTTCGGTCGCGGCAAGCGGGCGACTTTGCGCGCTATCGAGCAACTCGGGTATGTGCAAATAGATACCATCTCGGTAGTTGAACGCGCGCATCATCATGTGCTGTGGTCGCGCGTTGCTAACTACCAGCCGAAATTTCTCGATCAACTGGTGAAAGAACGCAAGGTATTCGAATACTGGTTTCACGCGGCCGCATGGCTGCCGATGGCTGATTATCGCTTTGCCTTGCCACGTATGGAGCAAATGAACGGAGATCGCAGCTGGTTCAAAAGCAGCGATCAAAAAATGATGCATGAGATTCTGCAGCGCATCGAATCTGAAGGACCGCTGCGCGCCCGAGATTTCGAAGACACGCGCGACAGTACCAGCGGGTGGTGGGACTGGAAGCCGGCCAAGCAGGCGCTCGAGCAATTGTTTATGCAGGGTGAGCTTATGGTCAGTGGTCGCAAAGGGTTTCAAAAAGTATACGACCTGCGCGAACACGTGTTACCTGACTGGGTAAATACCACTATGCCAAGCCTGGACGAATATGCCGATCACTTGATCGAAACCACTCTACGCGCGCATGGATTTGCGACGCTGGTATCGATGACTTATTTGCGCAAGGGGAAAAAACTACGTGACGCGGTTAAACAACAGTTACAGCAACGCATGGAGGCAGGTTTACTGACATCGGTCGACCTGGGTAGCAACACTATCATGTACATTGACCCCGAACTGCTGGAATCCCGTGCCCCACGCAGCTCTGCCCAGGTGCGCATTTTGTCACCGTTTGATAACAGCGTTATTCAGCGTCAGCGCAGCCGAGATATATTTGCCTTCGACTACCAGATTGAGTGTTATGTACCGGGACCATTGCGGCAGTTCGGTTATTTTTGTCTGCCGCTAATGTATCGCGATCGCCTGGTAGGCCGGATCGATTGCAAGGCGCATCGCACAGATAATTCACTCGAGGTAAAATCGTTACACATTGAACATAAGACCGATGGGGATTTCATCGATTTGCTGTGCCAGGCGTTGCAGACGTTTGCAGTTTTTAACCATTGCAAGCAGACCTTCGTTCAAACCGACGAATCAAACGCTTTTTTAAAACGCTTGCAATCAGGTATGCAGAGCCCTTTCGAGGCGGGCTGAAGGAATATCGTATCTAGAACATCTCAAACCGGGCGCGGGATAAAGTAGTCGCGGCGTGCTACAAGATCTCGGTTTTCACGGGGATGGCAGATGCGCTAAATCGCGACAATCACCCGAACCGCATCGAGACGCAGTCGCGCATGCTCAAGCGCTATTTCGAAACGATTTAATTGATCCTGGAAAAATTCAATCTCGTCGTTACGCACCCCGGGATTTACCTTTTGCAATGCCCTTAGGCGTTCGACCTCGTGCCCGAGCAGATCGCGTCCGCTGGTCCGAGCATTGACAATTAAACCGGGTACTCGAGTATCGGCGACCAGTTCAGCTAACTCCAGCATTTGCGTTAACTCGGTCTGTCGGGCTTTGACAATCTTGATCGCAGTATCTTTATCCACGCGTTGCGACTTCTGCAAACTCGACTCGAGATCGAGACGTTCGGCATGATCCTGTCCGGCTTCATCAATCACAACCCTGATGCTTGCGTTCGGAAAGTAACGCTCGTTGTGACTGTGTGAGTCGTCACTGAATTCCATCAGGAAATGACATTCGGTAAGCAATGTGCCCGCATTAACCCCGGTATATTTCATTGCGATTAGCGCGGTATTACCAAATTCGCTACTCAGGATCATATCCATCGCATTGCGTACAAACGGGTGCTCCCAGGTCAGGTAATGCAAATCTTCATTCGCGAGCGCGGCGCTGCGATTGTAGGTTACGGTCATGCCATCCTCTGGCAAGCCCGGCATCTGGGTGAGCATGTTGTCCCCGGGGGTGATAACCCAGCGGTCCTGTCCGCGAATTTCGCTGTTTACCCCGTAGCAATCGTAAATGCGTTCCATGAAATTGAACAAATCGAAATCGAGCTCGCGTTGCATTGCTTCATCGATCAGTGATTCCGCGATCGCGGGTCTGCAAGAGTTGATTTCGAGCAACCGATCACGCCCCTGTTGTAACGCCTGATCAAGCGCCTGATGCTGTTCGCGGGTTTGCTCTATAAACGCATCGGCGGGTAGCAGCGGATCATCCAGATGCTGCTGCAGCTCGCGCCGGGTTTTCAGATAGACCTGGTGTCCGGCCGGGCAGGTATGTGAAAACGCACCCAGGCCTTCATGATACCAGCGGAATAACACATGCTGCGCGCTGCCCGTTACAAACGGCACATGAATGTTAATCACTGCGTTTTGCCCGATACGATCAAGTCGACCGATACGTTGCTCCAGCAAATCGGGATTGAGCGGCAAATCGTATAAGACCAGGTGGTGTGCAAACTGAAAGTTACGTCCTTCACTACCGATCTCTGAGCAAATCAATACCTGCGCACCATCTTCATGATCCGAGAACCAGGCTGCTGCCCGGTCACGCTCGAGCAGGGTCATACCCTCGTGAAACAGCGCCGCGCGTATCCCGAATTGTTGCTTTAAATCAGCTACCAGATATTGGGCGGTGGTTGCAGCGGCGGCAATAACCAGTACTTTTTTTGCTTCGTATTCACGCAAGAATTCACCTAGCCAATGACGGTAGGGATCACCTTCGCCACTTGCTGTCAATGCTACCGGGTGTACTTCGCGCGCGGGAAATCCCTTGACCACGTGGCGGGTATTACGAAACAGCACCCTGCCCGTGCCGTGTTGATCCAGCAAATCGTCTAACTCGCGGCCCTGCTCCGGCTCATCGAGCAAAGCTTGGGCCTGGTCGGCGAGCTGTTTATAGCCCTGCTCTTCCTGCAGGAATCGATCGAGATCGCTGAATCGATCCGGATCCAACAAGCGCAGGCGAGCGAAATGACTTTCCTTACCCAGCTGCTCCGGGGTCGCAGTCAGTAACAGCAGGCCCGCGGTGTTTTCAGCCAGGTTTTCGACTAATTGGTACTCGGGGCTGGCATCCTCGGATGACCATAAAAGATGATGCGCTTCATCCACCACCAACAGGTCCCATTCGCCTGCACCGGCATGTGATGCCTGCTCGGGGTGATTAACGAGGTACTGCAGGCTGCACAGCACCAGTTGCTCGCTATGAAAAGGATTTTCGCTCTCATCGTATTCGGATTCATCGTGTTCAAGATCGACGAGTCGTGCCTCGTCGAAGATGCTGAACATCAAGTTGAAGCGGCGTAACATTTCCACCAGCCACTGGTGCATCAACGACTCCGGCACCACGATCAAAACGCGTTGCGCACGTTCCAGCAACAACTGCTGATGCAAAATTAATCCGGCTTCGATGGTTTTACCCAAACCGACTTCATCGGCCAGCAGGACACGCGGCGCGTATCGGCGTGACACTTCGTGTGCGATATAAAGCTGGTGTGCAATCAGGCTGGTGCGGCTACCGGCAAGACCATAGACCGCAGACTGTTGCAGGCAATTGGCAATTTCACGAGTTTTGCAGCGCAGGCTAAACCACCTGTTACGATCAATTTGCGCGTTTAGCAGCCTTTCACCCGGTTGGTTGAGCTGCAGAAAATTACTCAACCTCCCCTCAGGAAGGTCGACCAGGTTGCCGTGCTCATCTTCGCAATGATAGACAATCAGATCGTTGGCTTCGCTAAGCTCGAGAATTTTAAGGCACAGTCCATCCTGCCTTTCCACCCAGTCACCATCGCGAAAACGTACCCGTGTCAGCGGGGCATCGGCGCGTGCATAAATGCGGCTTTCACCGGTCGCCGGGAATACTATGCTGACAGTACGGTGCTCCTTTTCGATCACCATACCCAGGCCTAGCTGGAGTTCGGCTGCGCTGATCCAGCGCTGGCCTACGACAAAATCCTGCATTTCAACAAGGTTCATATAAAACGCGCGCGATTATAACAGCTGCTCAGCATTTACCACCATCATTCGTCGAGAAGGCGTCTCGGTGCCCGTCGTAGAATATTCGACGGCAATGTCCTGTGGTCCAGGCAACGCTTGCAGTTGATCTGTAACTTGCACAAAATGCAGCCATGATCGCACTCGACGACAATGGCTATTTTATTACCGGTTCCGATACCGATGTCGGCAAAACCTATATTGCCTGCGAAATCATAAGACAACTACGCCAGCTCGGGATCGACATTGAAACCCGCAAACCCGTCGAATCAGGTTGCGGAATGTCGCCCGCAGGAGAACTGATTACCCATGATGCGGCGGCATTACAGCAGGCAAATGACAACTTGGAAACCATCGAGCGAATAGCGCCTTATCGTTACCATGCCGCGCTCGCTCCGCAGCGGGCAGCGCGTCTCGAACAGCAACAGATTTATCTGGAAGCGTTAATCGAGGCCTGCAATCGGGACCACCCGGAACACCGCCTGATAGTCGAAGGCGCTGGTGGTTTCTATTCTCCACTGGCCGAAAACGGTTTAAACGCGGATCTGGCGAGCGCACTGCAATTAGCGGTCGTCATAGTCGTCAACGATCGTATTGGTGCTGTCAATCAAAGCTTGATGGCCCTGCAGGCCGTGGGAAGCCGGCATCTGCGTATTGCCGCAATTATTTTGAATCAGGTGGAGGCAAATACCGATCCTGAAATGGATAATGCCGCCGATCTGAGACGCTACTGCGATTGCCCGGTGTTTTGTTGTGACCATGCCGGATCTCTGCCACCGCTATTCGGGGAACTCCATGCAACGGTCTAATCTGGATCGCATTCTCGCCCCGTGGGTTTTCGTATTAACCGGCATCGTTTTTAATATTCTTTCGGCGGTTATCACACATTACTTTATCGGCCTGAATAATGACGCGATCAATGCCATCGATCGCGAAATCAACAACAAGCAGATACTGATCGACAGCCTGTGGCAATCGAAGATCGAAGTCGAACGTAAAAAAGAATTCTTTATCTTGCTGCTATCGAGTAAACCCGATAAATCCCCCGTGACCGAGAACATTTATCGGGATTATCTGCAAGAAGTTCAGGGCAATTATGGATTAAAAGAATTTACGCCTCGCATGGATCGAGATACCGGTAGCGACCTGGATTTGTTGCTCGACCTCAGCACTGCCGCACAAAAGTCGATAATTGAATCAATTAACAATAGCTACTTCGAAACCCTCGAACTGCAGGAAACAAAAATGCCGTTCGAACGCGATAATTCGCGATTGTTCAGTATCGCCATCTTTCTCCAGGTCATCGGTTTGATCCTGGTGTTGGCACGGGATTTACGGCGGCACTAAATCCGGATGAACAGGGGCTATGTGGTAATTCTTGCCGGCTATATCGGCTGGGGTTTATTTCCGCTTTACTGGGCCCAGCTCAATCACGTAACCGCGATTGAGGTATTGCTACAACGTATGCTGTGGTCGGCACCGGTTTTATTGTTGCTGGTATTGCTGAGCGAACGTCGTCGGACACAGGTAAGCGATGCACTGAGATCATGGCGCGAGCTCAAATGGCTTGCCGTATCGAGCCTGGTGATTTGTTTGAACTGGGGCATCTATATCTGGGCCGTTGCCAATCACCGTGTCGTCGAAGCCAGCATGGGTTATTTCCTAACGCCCCTGTTGAATGTATTGGCCGGCGTCATTGTGTTCAAAGAGACATTGACCCGTCTCAACATAACTGCAGTTATGTTTGCCGCGGCAGGCGTCACTTACTACATCTTCACGACTGCAACGATACCGTGGGTAGGCCTCGCGCTGGGACTAAGCTTTGCGGCCTATGGATTGATGCGCAAGCAAATGAAGACCAATGCCATACCTGGGCTATTCGTCGAAATACTATTGTTACTCCCGTTTACCCTGGCGTTGATCGCATGGCTGCATCTTCAGGGATCCGCGATGTTCTTGAACTTTACCTGGGATACTGATTTGCTGTTGATCCTGAGCGGCCCGATTACGGTGATACCACTCGCTTTTTTCACCGCCGGTACGCGCCTGCTACCTATGACGACAGTGGGCATTCTGTTCTATGTTACGCCGTCACTGCAATTTTTATCCGGTATCATCCTGTTGAATGAATCTTTCAATTTCAACAAGCTGATTGGATTTATCGGAATTTGGATCGGGCTCGCTGTTTTCAGCTATAGCTTGCTAGCACGCAGAAACTCTCCCAACACCACGGCTGTCTAGGCGACGAAGTCCGGCATATTGCCGACTTCGACGATTTTCATCGCATTGGTACCACCGCCGGTTCCCATCAAATCGCCCTTGGTAATAATCACCAGGTCACCATCCTCGATGGCGCCATGCTTTTTCATCAACTCGACGGCTTCCTGGTTAGCTTCGGCATGGTTGGTGTGTACGGTAGGGAAATAAACCGGAAATACCCCGCGGTAAAGATTGACCTTGCGGTTGGTCGATTCGTGTCGCGACAGCGCATAAATTGGTATGGCCGAACTAATACGCGACATCCATAATGACGTCGAACCGGATTCGGTCAGGGTTGCAATTGCGCGCACATCTAAATGATTTGCGGTATACATGGTCGCCATTGCGATCGCTTCGTCAACCTGGCTGAAGGTGTCATCGAGCCTGTGCCTGGATTTGATGGCGCGGCTTTGTTGCTCGGCGTTCAGGCAGATATCCGACATCGCCTGCACGGTCTGGCTTGGGTATGCACCGGTTGCGGTTTCCGCCGACAGCATGACTGCATCGGTGCCATCGAGTACCGCGTTGGCGACATCGAATACTTCGGCGCGCGTCGGGATCGGGTTTTCGCGCATCGATTCCATCATTTGGGTAGCGGTAATCGTCACGCAATTTAAATACCGGGCTTTGCGAATGATTTCTTTCTGCACCGCTGGTAAATTGGCATCACCGATTTCAACACCAAGATCACCACGCGCAATCATCAACGCGTCCGAGGCTGCGATAATTTCCTCGAGGTTTTCCAACGCCTCGGCGCGCTCAATCTTGGCCACCAAACCCGCTGAACTGCCCTCCTCCTCAAGCAGTCTACGCGCCTGGTTCATGTCAGCCGCATTTCTTGGAAACGATACCGCCAGGTAGTCAGCATCGATCAGCGCCGCAATTTTTAAATCAACCTTATCCTTTTCGGTTAGCACTTCGGCGGTCAAGCCGCCGCCTTTGAGATTTATACCCTTGTTGTCGGAAAGTTCACCACCCACCTGTACCGTACAGCTAATTCGCGCGCCCTCGACCGCATCGACTTGCAGCACGATGCGACCGTCATCAAGAACCAGGATATCCTCATTTTTAACATCCTCCGGTAGCTTCTTGTAAGTCACACCGACCTGACTGCTATCGCCTTCACCATCCGGACACTCGGTATCGAGGCAAAATTTGTCACCGACCTCGAGATCGACCGAGCCGTGTTTGAATTTTTCGAGCCGTATCTTGGGGCCCTGTAAATCGGCGAGAATTGCCAGATGGCGGTTGTTCTCAAGACCGATACGGCGGATTTTTTCGGCGCGCGCCTTGTGTTCGTCTGCGGTCCCATGAGAAAAATTGAGGCGTACGACGTCAACCCCGGCCTTGATCAAACTATCGATTGCAGCATCTGATTCCGTCGCAGGCCCCATCGTCGCGACGATCTTGGTTCTACGTTGCGCTACTCTCATACTCCAGGTACCTCTGTTCCAGCAGGGCTACAGCTGGTAATTGTTTACCTTCTAGGAACTCAAGGAAAGCGCCACCACCGGTGGATATATACGAAATTTGATCTGATATTCCATACTTGTCAACTGCCGCCAGCGTATCACCTCCCCCTGCGATCGAAAACGCAGGTGAAGCCGCGATCGCCTGTGCCAGTACCCTGGTACCCTCGCCGAATTGATCAAACTCGAAAACCCCGACCGGGCCATTCCAGACAATGGTTGCCGCTTGCTGCATGATTGCGGCAAAGCGGGCAGCCGTTTTCGGCCCGATATCCAGGATCATGTCATCGTCATCAACCTCGCCTACCGGTTTTGCCTGGGCGACCGCAGATTGTGAAATTTCCTTAGCGCAGACCACGTCGGTGGGAATTGGAATTTCCCGACCTTGCACCTGCGCCTGTTGTATCAGCCGTTTCGCCTCGGGAACCAAATCCTGCTCCACCAGCGATTTACCGACACTGTATCCCGCGGCCGCGATAAAGGTATTGGCAATACCACCACCGGGAATCAGTTGATCAACAATTTTCGACAGTGCATCGAGCGCGGTCAGCTTGGTAGACACCTTGGAGCCACCAACGATCGCAACCATCGGGCTAGCGGGTTGGTGCAATGCCTTAGCAAGCGCGACGAGCTCCGCGGCTAACAATGGGCCAGCACAGGTAAGTGGTGCGAATTGGCCGACGCCATGTGTCGATGCCTGCGCGCGATGCGCGGTACCGAATGCATCCATGACGAAGATATCGCATAGCGCAGCATATTGCCGTGACAGGTTTTCATCATTAGATTTTTCACCGCGATTAAAACGTACGTTTTCAAGTAGCACCACCTCGCCATCGGCCAAAACCGGCGCCCGATCGAGGTAGTCGCTTACTAGCGGCACGTCTTTGCCAAGCACATTACTGAGATAGCTCGCCACCGGTTGCAGTGAAAACTGCGCCTCGGGCCTGCCTTCTTGCGGTCGCCCGAGGTGTGACATGATCATCAGCTGCGCACTCGCATCGATGCAATGCCGAATCGTGGGCAGCGAAGCCCTGATACGCTGATCGCTGGTAACTACACCACCCTTGACCGGGACGTTCAAATCCTGGCGAATCAGGACGCGTTTACCGGCCAGGTCGAGGCCGGTCATTTCCAGTACGGCCATCCTCAGGCAGCGATTACACGCGCCATTTCAACAACCTTGCAGGAATAACCCCACTCATTGTCGTACCACGAAATCAGCTTGACGAAAGTTTCATCCATTTGAATACCGGCTTCGGCGTCAAAGGTTGAAGTGCAGGATTCGCCACGAAAATCGGTCGATACCACTTTATCTTCGGTATAGGCAAGCACACCTTTCATCGAACCCTCGGAGGCAGTCTTCATCGCCGCACAAATATCTTCGTAACTGGCATTTTTTTCCAGTTCAACCGTTAAATCGACAACCGAAACATCAGAAGTCGGTATGCGAAACGCCATCCCGGTTAGCTTGCCGTTGAGTTCAGGTAATACCTTGCCCACCGCCTTGGCGGCCCCGGTCGAAGACGGGATGATATTTTCAAGAATGCCGCGACCACCGCGCCAGTCTTTCCCCGAGGGTCCATCCACGGTTTTCTGGGTAGCGGTCGCTGCGTGTACGGTGGTCATCAAGCCTCGCTTGAGGCCGAAGTTGTCATTGATGACCTTGGCGATTGGCGCCAGGCAGTTGGTGGTACAGGACGCGTTCGATATGATCGCTTCACCGTCGTATTTATCATCGTTGACACCATAAACGAACATCGGGGTATCATCCTTGGAAGGCGCCGACATGATTACCTTTTTGGCACCAGCGTCGATATGCTTCTGCGCGGTTTCCTTGGTCAGGAATAATCCGGTCGATTCGATCACAACGTCGACATCTAGATCGCCCCATTTTAACTCGGCCGGATCGCGTTCGGCAGTAAGTCGAATGTTTTTACCGTCAACAACCAACGTATTGCCTTCCACAGCGATATCGCCTTTAAACTTGCCGTGTACCGAATCATGCTTCAGCATGTAGGCCAGGTACTCAGGTTCTAGCAAATCGTTGATACCGACGACTTCAACATCATTGAAGTCCTGTGCTGCACGGAACACCATGCGCCCGATTCGACCAAAACCATTTATGCCGACTCGAATTGTCATCTGTTATCTCCTGTCAGTTAAAAATCTAATCTGTACCTAAAAGGCTGTCTACCGCGGCCACCACCTTATCAACGGTGAAACCGAAGTATGCAAATAATTCTTTAGCCGGGGCTGATTCACCAAAGGTGTCGATACCGATAATAGTTCCATCCATACCGACATACTTATACCAACCGTCAGTTACAGCCGCTTCCACGGCAATGCGCGCGCTCACTTCAGGCGGTAGAACCGAATCCCGGTAATCCACGGGTTGGCGATCAAATACCGCGGTACAAGGCATCGAAACCACGCGTATATTTTCATTTTCAAGCGCTTCCGATTCGCAGGCTGCCATGGCCAGCTCGACTTCGGAACCGGTGGCGATAATGATCACGTCGGGGGTATCCTCACAATCCCGCAGAATATATCCACCGCGTGCAATGGCTTCGATTTGTTCCGGGTTGCGCGCTTGATGTTTCAAACTTTGACGTGAAAAAACAAGGCAACTGGGGCCGTCGCGATGTTCGATCGCGGCTTTCCAGCTTACTGCGGTTTCCACACCGTCGCAGGGTCGCCAAAGCCGCATGTTGGGCATTATACGCAAGCTCGGGATATGCTCCACCGCTTGATGGGTCGGGCCATCTTCACCGAGGCCGATCGAGTCGTGAGTATATACAAAGATACTCTGGATTTTCATTAATGATGCCAGGCGTACGGCATTACGTGCATAATCAGAGAACACCAGGAAGGTCGCACCATACGCGATCATTCCACCGTGCAAAGTGATGCCGTTTAGCATCGCCGACATGCCGAACTCGCGCACGCCGTAATTAACGTAATTGGCTTCGGGTGATTCAGCGCGCATCGGTTTATGCCCGGACCATTCAGTCAGGTTGGATATTCCCAGATCAGCAGAACCGCCAAACAGTTCCGGTAGCAAGGGTGAATAGACTTCGAGCGCGGCCAGTGAAGACTGGCGGGTGGCCTTGTTCTCCGCGGCTTCATCCAACTCAGCGATAAACGCCTGCGTGGCTTCCTGCCAGTTTTCCGGTAACTCGCGATTGAATCGCCTTTCGAATTCGGCGGCCAGTTTCGGATGTTCGCCCTTATAATCAGCAAATTTTTTGTCCCAGTCATCTTCCTGAAGCTGACCCGCATTGCGATGCTCCCAACCCTGGTAAACCTCTTCGGGTACTTCAAATGCTGCATGCTCCCAGTTCAACTCGACCCGTGCCAGCGCAACCTCTTCCTCACCAAGCGGGGCGCCGTGACAGGCGTGCCCACCGGCCTTGTTAGGTGCACCGTATCCGATAATCGTTTTACAACAGATCAAAGAAGGTTTGGCGGTAATCGCACGCGCGGCTTCAATCGCAATTTTGATTTCATCCGGATCGTGTCCATCCACTTCGACCACGTGCCATCCGTAGGCCTCGAAACGTTTTCCGGTGTCATCCAGAAACCAGCCTTCCACCTTACCATCGATGGAAATGCCATTGTCATCCCAGAACGCGATCAGTTTGCCAAGTCCGAGAGTACCCGCAAGCGAACAGGCTTCATGCGAAATACCCTCCATCATGCAACCATCACCCAGGAAAACATAGGTAAAGTGATCGACGATATTGTAATCGTCGCGATTAAATGTGGCCGCGAGGGCACGCTCGGCAATCGCCATGCCAACGGCGTTGGCGATTCCCTGACCCAGCGGCCCGGTAGTGGTCTCGATCCCCGGTGTATCGCCGTGTTCGGGGTGTCCCGGGGTCTTAGAGTGCAACTGGCGGAAATTCTTAAGGTCTTCGATAGTGACCTCGTAGCCAGTCAAATGTAGCACCGAATATGGCAGCATTGAGCCATGTCCGTTCGACATGATAAAGCGGTCGCGGTTGCTCCATTCCGGGTTTGCCGGGTTATGACGCATGAAGTCGTTGTAAAGTACCTCAGCGATGTCGGCCATCCCCATCGGAGCCCCGGGGTGTCCGGAATTGGCTTTTTGTACCGCATCCATGCTCAACGCGCGAATTGCATTGGCAAGCATTTTACGTGATGACATTGACCGCCCTCAAAATCGATTTTTCAACATAACTTCTTGATTAATAATGATTATTGCCTGGCTACACATGATTAATTGACGACTCAGACCGAGGCTTCAGGTTCATCACTGCACGCGCGCTTGCGACAAGGCGCGATATTCTCTCGTAAATGCAAATTGACAGCAACTCATAAAATTTTTATGTCCATCGAGCAAGCCTATAATCTCTTAATTCAGGACTGTTATTTTCCAGTACGTTCCCTATAATGCCCTTTTTCGATGTCTGGGTTGGGGATCAGAATGTCCGGTTCATATATTTTTACATCCGAGTCCGTATCCGGCGGACATCCGGACAAAATGGCTGATCAGATTTCTGATGCAGTACTTGACGCTCTACTCGAACAGGACAATCGTTCCAGAGTAGCCTGCGAAACCCTGGTAAAAACCGGCATGGTATTGCTGGCTGGCGAGATCACGACTAATGCGGAAGTCGATATCGAAGCGCTGGTGCGCAAAACCGTCTGTGATATCGGCTACGACAATCCGGAATGTGGTTTCGACGGTAAAACCTGCGCGGTGCTTACCGGTCTCGGCAAGCAATCGGGTGATATCGCGATGGGTGTCGATGAATCTGACGACAAAGAACAGGGCGCCGGTGATCAGGGCCTGATGTTCGGTTATGCCTGCAATGAAACCGATGTGCTGATGCCGGCACCGATCACCTATGCCCATCGACTGGTACGCAAACAATTCGAACTCTTAAAAGCCGGCGAACTTGACTGGCTACTACCCGACGCCAAAAGCCAGGTTACGCTGCGATACGAAGATCACATTCCCGTTGGTATTGAGGCGGTGGTACTGTCTACCCAGCACAAGGAATCGGTGGATCTGAACACACTGCGCGAAGCGGTTATCGAAACCATCCTGAAACCGGTACTGCCGGAGGATTGGTTCACACAGTGTAAAAGCGAAAATATCCACGTCAATCCAACGGGTCGCTTCGTCATCGGTGGTCCGGAGGGAGATGCCGGACTGACTGGACGCAAGATTATCGTTGACACCTACGGCGGCATGGCACGCCATGGCGGCGGTGCATTTTCGGGCAAGGATCCCTCCAAGGTCGATCGTTCAGCTGCCTACGCGGCGCGTTACGTGGCCAAGAACATTGTCGCGGCTGGCATCGCCGAGCGCTGCGAGATTCAGGTCTCCTACGCGATCGGGGTTGCCGAACCGACTTCGATCAGTGTCGATACCTTCGGCACCGGGCGCATCGAAGACAGCCGTATCATCACGCTTATTCGAGAACATTTCGACTTGCGACCCAAGGGTCTGATCTCAATGCTCGACCTGCTGAAGCCAATATACCAGCCGACTGCTGCCTATGGGCATTTCGGACGTGAAGATCTGGATTTGAGCTGGGAGCGTACCGACAGGGCCGAAGTACTTAAAACTGACGCTGGCTTGTAAAACCCCTGTAAGCCCCCCTATCGAGTTCCCTTTGTAATTTGACAGCAGGGCCTTTTTAGCTAAAATATCCGGTCCCCGTCACGGGGACTTGTGTGCGAGGAGCGCTGCGACAGCTTTACTGCCAGGCTCGCCCACCTGATCAATTCAACGGCGCTCATAAATAGTTTTGGAGATTATTTATGAGTGCTACCGCCAAAGACGTAATTAAAGACGATCACAAAGTCGCCGATCTCGCGCTTGCTTCCTGGGGTCGCAAAGAAATCGCTATCGCCGAGACCGAGATGCCGGGACTGGTATCGCTGCGCGGTAAATACGGTAACGAGCAGCCGTTAAAGGGCGCGTGTATCGCCGGTTCGCTGCACATGACCATCCAGACCGCGGTTTTAATTGAAACTCTGGTCGCACTCGGAGCCGAAGTGCGTTGGGCTTCCTGCAACATCTTTTCTACCCAGGATCATGCCGCCGCCGCAATCGCAGAATCCGGTGTACCGGTATTTGCGATCAAGGGTGAGTCACTCGAAGATTACTGGCAATACACCCACAAGATCATGGAATGGCACGACGGCGGCACCCCCAACATGATTCTCGATGATGGCGGTGATGCGACCATGCTGATCAACCTTGGCAGCAAGGCTGAAAAGGACATTTCAGTGCTCGACAAGCCAGATACCGAAGAAGAAGTCATCGCCTTTGCCGCAATCAAGGCAAAACTCGCCGAGTCGCCCAACTGGTACTCGAACATCTTGAAAAATATCAAGGGTGTAACCGAAGAGACTACCACCGGCGTGCATCGCCTCTACCAGATGCAGGCTCGTGGCGAACTGCCTTTCCCTGCGTTCAATGTCAACGATTCGGTTACCAAGTCCAAGTTCGACAATCTCTACGGTTGTCGCGAATCGCTGGTCGACGGTATCAAACGTGCTACCGACGTCATGGTCGCCGGTAAGGTTGCGCTGGTGCTTGGCTACGGCGATGTCGGCAAGGGTTGCGCGCAGTCTCTGAAAGGACTTGGTGCTAGTGTTTTGGTTACCGAAATCGATCCAATCTGTGCCTTACAGGCCGCGATGGAAGGTTTTCGAGTGGTCACAATGGACGACGCTTGTAGTCAGGCCGACATCTTTGTCACTGCAACCGGGAACTTCAATGTTATCCGCAAGGATCACATGGATCAAATGAAGGACCAGGCTATCGTTTGCAACATCGGTCATTTCGATAACGAGATTCAGGTTGCCGAGATGAAAGAATACGAATGGGAAAATATCAAACCGCAGGTTGATCATATAATTTTTCCTGATGGCAGACGCATCATCCTGCTGGCCGAAGGGCGCCTGGTAAACCTTGGCTGCGCCACCGGACATCCAAGTTTCGTTATGTCGAACTCGTTCACCAACCAGGTATTGGCACAGATGGAAATCTTCTGTAACCCTGGCAAATATCAGAACGAAGTCTACGTTTTGCCCAAGCATCTTGACGAGGAAGTTGCACGTTTGCATCTCGACAAGGTCGGCGCCAAGTTGACCACGCTCACTCAGGAGCAGGCCGACTACATCGATGTCAAGGTCGAAGGCCCGTACAAGCCTGAGCAATACCGTTACTAGGTAGCATCCCTGCATATGCGGATTGCCCGTATACATGTCGGAGCAGAGCTTGTCGTAGGCGCGGAAATCGCACTCGGCAAGCCTCAAAGCCACTACCTTACGCACGTGCTGCGTCTGAAGTCAGGCGCAGCAATGTTTTTGTTTAACGGCTGGGAAGCACTCGACTACCACGCCACCCTGGTGCTCGACGGCAAACAGGCCAAAGCCGTGATCGACGCGGCGATACCCCTTAACACCGAGACTGAGCTTGATTGCGAAGTGATACAGGGAATGGGGCGTAGCGATCACATGGACTGGATGATCCAGAAGACCACCGAGCTCGGGGTAACTAAGATTTCGATTTTTAATTCCGGGCGCACCCAATCTCCATTAAAAACCGCGCAGCTGGAAAAGAAGCTTGCGCATTGGCGCAGCGTTACTATCAGTGCCTGCGAGCAATGCGGCCGCACGTTCTTGCCTGGTCTCAGTTTTCATGCCAACCTTGAGCAGGCTATCGCTGCCTCGAGTAGCGACTTAAAATTGCTGCTGGATTTTGATGGCGCTGCAATCGCTTCGGTTTTGCAGCCATCCCAACAAGCAATATCGCTACTGCTCGGTCCGGAAGGCGGCTTGAACAAGCCTGAAATCGGACTCGCGAAATCTGCCGGTTTTGTGCCAGTCAAACTTGGCCCGCGAGTACTACGCACCGAAACGGCGGCCACTGCAGCACTCGCAATCGTCCAGTCGGCACTCGGCGACCTTTAACTCAATATTTCCACCACCGCCAGATCTGAACTTATTCCTCGAAGGGACTAACTCGTTAGTTCTGCGATGCGGCTCTGGTTAAATTCGAGTTTGAGATCGACAAAGATTTTGTCGAGATCCGGAATAACGCGTGCTAAATTCTCATCGTCTACACGGGCCAGCAAATATTCACTCAACCCGTCATCACTTCCTGACTCCATGCTGTCGGCTTCCGCCAGGTAGGCGCGTGGAATATCCTGCATGTGGACTCCTAAATAAGGCATGTCAGGGTCTTTCTCCGGGTTGTAAATTATTGCGATTCTTGCGCGTGGGCTCATTCCCGCGGTATCAAGCTTACACATTTGTTCCACTGTAACCACAGGAATATATACGCCGCGCCAAAGCACGACCCCGTCAAACCAATCGCTGGTGTCAGATAATCGACGTGGCGTCGAGTAGCCGATGATTTCAGCTACTGCCGAGTTTGGAACTAATAGATTAAGCGATGTCAGCGGCAGCAACATACAACGCACCGATGTTGGCTTATTACTCATGGGCTAAATCCGTCACCTGGCTCCCAGTGCACTTTGAATATTCTCAATCAGCTCGTCTTCTTGGTAAGGCTTACCCATGTAATTGGTAACACCTATTTCAAAGGCGCGATCGCGGTGTTTCTCGCCCGTGCGCGACGTAATCATAATGATCGGGATCTTTGAGAAGATATCTTCGTTTTGCATATGCGTTGCCAGTTCAAATCCATCCATGCGCGGCATTTCTATGTCTAGCAACATGACATCAGGTCGTAAGTCCTGCAGCTGGGCGAGCGCATCAACCCCGTCCTTGGCGGTTACGACTTCGTAGTGATGGCGTTCAAGTAATTTACTCGCCACCCGGCGCATCGTGATCGAATCATCCACAACCATCACGATCTCGCGCGTCTTTGGCGCGCCATCGTCTCTCGGATGGTAAACAATTTTAACCGCAGTACCAGCGCTATGTCGAACCAGCCCGTTAATATCAAGAATCAGCACAACACTACCGTCGGCAAGAATACTCCCGCCTGCAAGACCCTTGACCTGGCTAATTTGCTTGCCCAGTGTTTTAACCACGATTTCACGGTTACCAATGATTTCATCAACGTGCAGGGCAGCGCGGACATCACCGGAGCGACTAAAAATGATCGGCAATTTTTCATTTTCGCTGCCAGGCCTGAACTGGATTTCCGTATCTACCAACTTTGAGAGGCTGTGCAATGGGAAGCTTTGTCCCGCATATTCGAGCTCGGGGTTTTCCTGCCGGTAATATTCGAGCACCTTCTCAGCATCCAGGCGAGTGATGCCTTCGATATTGATCAGCGGAATTGCATAGGTCTCCTCGCCGGTGCGTACCAGGATTGCCTGGTTGATCGAAAGTGTAAATGGCAGGCGTGCAATAAACGTCGTCCCTTGCGGGTTGGTTTCAATTTGCAGGGTGCCGCTAAGTTGTTTGATCTCGATATCGACGACATCCATGCCAACTCCTCGCCCTGAGAGCTGGGTTACGTGTTCGGCGGTACTGAATCCGGGTTCTAGTATGTACTGCAACAGATCCGCATCGGTTGCCTGATGCTTTTTGTCAAGCAAACCCAGCTGAACGGCACGACTACGCACTTTTTCAACATCGACCCCGGCACCATCGTCACTCACCCGAATAACGATATCGGGACCGTCACGGGTAATGTCGATCGATATATTACCGGTTTCACTTTTACCTTTTTTGACCCGTTCGACCGGCGTTTCGATACCATGTGACAGGGCGTTACGAATGATATGCTCAAGCGGCGCGACCATTCGATCGAGCACCTTGTTGTCGACTTCGTTTTCTTCGCCGGTGATTATCAGCTCGGCTTTTTTACCGAGTTCCTGGCTGCTTTGTCTGACCAACCGACGCAGGCGCGATAGCAGTCCTGAAAACTTAACCATACGACTTTTGATCAAGCCGTCCTGCAGATCGGTATTTACCCGTGACTGCTGCAATAACAGCGTTTCAGAATCCTTGACCTGGACACCCAGCATCGTCTGCAGGCTGGACAGGTCATTTACCGACTCGCTTAGTGAACGCGACAATTCCTGTATCATCGTGTAGCGATCCATCTCGAGTGGATCAAATTCATCCATTTTTCCTGACTCGGCACGATGGCTAAAGTGGATCTGCGCGTCGGTTTCCGCTTCGAGGCTACGCAACTGTCCCTTGAGGCGCGCAATTGTTTGTCCTAGTTCTCCGAGATGGGAACCTAAACCTGCAACCTGCTGCTCCATGCGTGCACGGTAAATACTGACCTCACCTGCCGAACTAACGAGGTTGTCCAGCAACTCCGAACGAACCCTGATAACATCTTGTGAGCGCCTTTCTATACCTACGAGCGGTTCTCCGGGAAGATTCTCACTAACGATGTCGATGTTTTCACTGTCTATATCGATACCGTCAATGTCATCGCTTATGTCATCCCCGCTTTCATCAGTTTTTCCACGGCGTAAATTTCTCAGTAGTTTTACGACGCTTCCAGGATCACTCATGGCCTGACTTTCCTGGGCTTCAACTACCTGTTTATGAAGCAAATCGAAACAATCTTTCAACAACTCGATCAAATTGTCATCTTTATCGACCCGCCCATCGATTACCGCGATAAACATCGACTCCATTTCATGTGAGAGATCGCTAATCTCCTCGAGCTCAGCCATTCGAGCGCCACCCTTGAGCGTATGCAGGTAGCGTTGCAGTTCCATTACCGCGTTATAGTCCTGGGCACCCGGCTCATCGGACTTTTGCTGTGACCATTCGTGCAAGGTATGGTCACTCATCTCCAGTAGTTCATTCGCTTCATCGACGAAAATGGTCAGCAGTTCGCTATCCTGCTCCTTATCTGCCAATTCATTCATCATCGTCAAAGTATCAATGAAGTCACCGGCGGACTCTGCTTCATCTTCGGGAATTTCGACGGTGTGTTCTTCAAAGTCTTCGGCCAGGGCTTTAAGGCTAATCTCGAGATTTTCGGGGATGGCAGGCATCTGCCGGGTAGCGACCAGTTCTTCTGTCATGGCCAGCAGCGCGCGCTGTCCTTCTCGGTACAGGGCAACAATTTCGAGGTCAAGGGCCATCTTTTGAGATATCGCCGATTTCAAAGGTTTTTCCATTAGGCCGGCAAGTTCGCCGATTGTTGCTATATCCGCAGTGCGTGAGGCACCGTGAATAGTATGTAGCGCTCGATAGATTTCTTCGCCGGGAATTAATTCCTTGATCTGTTCGGCATAATCAAGGGCGAAACTTACTATGCCGAGGTGCTGTTCTACCTCTTGCTGGTAAATGGTCAGCAGTTCCGGATCGAACGACAGGTCGGTTGGTTCTGGCTGCTCTTGATTTCTGGACTCGCTGTCCCCTGCCCCTGCTCCAGGCATTTGGCTCCCTGTCATATCGGCTAAAGGGTCGGGGGGGCTCTCCTGATCATCGCCTTGCTCGGACTCAGTCGCTTCCGTGGTTTCGATTCCAGCCTCGGAAGACTGGAGTTGGGAATCTATTTCAGGCACTTCGGGCTCAAATGAGCTAACTTCAATTTCGTCCTCTTCAGGCTCGGGCTCATCCGCGTCTGGATTTTCCTCAGGCACCGAAGCTTCTATTACAACCTCCTCACCAAAATCATCATCAAAATCATCAGCGAGAAAATCTTCCCCGACCGTTTCAATCATTATGGCTTCCCTGGAAACAGGTTCGACATCATCCATATCCAAAGCTTCGATCCCTGTAGTCTCGCTCATTACCTGGTCGTCAGTGGAAGACGTATAATCCGTCGCCGACCTGTAATCCTCGTCGGCATTCGGCAGTTTTGTTTCGGCAGCAAAATTTCCGTTGACAAATTTCCGGGCGTCTACTGTTGGGCCGGATTGGGAATCTACCAGCTGAGTATCGCCAAAGCCTGAACCATTGGCCTCCTCATCTCCTTCCGTACCAAACTCGGCTCCAGACACCTCGAAAGACTCTGGATCAACTCGCATGGTATCCGGCTCAATTTCCTCGAGCAGCGCCTCGTTCAATCTGTCAGGAGGGATATTCTGAGTGGTTGCGCCGAGACCTATGCCCTGGTGTCGGGTTTCATCACTATCGGTGATTCGATCATACGGTGACTCAGGCTCGGGGCTCGTCCGGATATGATCGACCAATAATTGCTCGGCGTTAAACTCTGCCAGTGCCTGCGCCAGACCTCGCAGATAACTGATATCGGCCTTTGGCGCTTTGGCAGTCTTTAGCTCATCTACCAGTTGCGGTAAGGCTTCAGCAGCCTCACCGACCGCTGCGATTATTTGCTTATCGGGTCGAATCGTCTTATCAATCACTCGATTCAACAAATTTTCATAATCCCAGGCAAACTCGCCTATCTTCATCGCACCAACCAGGCGACCACTGCCCTTAATCGTGTGGAAAGCCCGACGGATATTTTTTACTGCGTTTTCATCTTCCGGATGCAATAGCCAATCCTGTTGCAAGCGCGCAATGTTGTGCGCCTCATCCTCGGCTTCCTCGAGATAAATCTCGAGTATTTCCGGGTCACTACCGGATTTAAGAACTTCAAGCTCCTCGTCTACTGGTGTGACCTCAACGCGCTTTTCTGCTGGCACGCTAATCGCTTCGACTTCGGTTGTTATCGGTTTGTCGGACGCAGCTTCGGGAACCGCCTGTAGCTGTTCAACCTCATCGCTAGATTCGCTAACAATCTGTGATTCGTCCACTGGCCCGCTGGTCGGTGCTTCCGTGGTCTCGATTTCGGCGGATTCTTCTTCGACTGGAAATTCCGCAGCGACAACAGTCTCCGGCTCGGCTTCAATCCCACTTTCGATTACGTCTGGTTCCGGCTCGGTTGCAGCTTTTTCAGCAACGATAACCAGCTCCACGCTTTCATCACCTTCTGCCTTGATGTGTACGTTGGACAACAACTCCTGCAACTGCACGTCGGCAAAATCGAGAATATTGCCGGCATCGCTGCGATGTTCCCCAACCGCTTCGAGGTAGTACTCGAGACTAACAACTACCTGCGACAGGGCGTCCAGGCGGCTGGCCTCCATAAACTCGACAATGTCATAACCCTTCAAATAGGTCAGTAATCCATCAATGACTGCAACCGCGCGCTGCTGATTCAACAACTGCAGAGCTCCGCTGGACTCCTCCATCAGGGCAATAGTTAGATCAATATTTTCACCGCGGCCGGGATCCTTGATAAATTCGAGAATCGCAATTTTGGTCTTTTGGATGTTATCAAGTGCTGCAGTAACTACCGCCGTCAAAACACTATCTAGTTCATAGTCCCGCGAGATATCGTTTTCTGACCTGGAATGCTCAGTCCGTAGTGGCTGGCGTTTTCGCATTTGTTCAAGTGCCTGCTCGACTTGCAGCAGTTCGGCTGCCATCGATAACAGCTGCTCTTCATCAGCTGCCTGATCTCCTGCCAGGATTTCCTTGACGATATCAATCTGGGCCTCGATTAACTGTCGCTGCGAACCGAGACCGATCATTGCCAGTGTGTCGGAAATGACATGCATATCCTGGGGCAGGTCCTGCAAGGTATCGACTTGGGACAAATCCCCATTGACGTAAACCTCGAGCGTCGATTTAATTGCCTCGATATCTACTTTCATAGCCTCAGCGACTGTTTTCAACAAGGCCTGGTTGGGACCCGCGATATTTTCAAGCACTTCGCTACGCGTAGATTCCGACGGTAGAAATTGCTCGAGCCGATAGGCTGTCTTGATCGCCTGCGTCTTGGGCCCATCACATTCCGGCTGGGCAATATAAAACAGGAAATTTTTGATTAGTTCAATCGGTTGGCGCTGGAGTAAACCGCGTTCTCCAATAATCAGGATGACCCTGAACAGGGCATCTACTTTGCCGAGCAGACTCTTTATTGAAACGCCGAGTTCAAGTTGCTGACGCGAAACTGATTCGATAAGTGCACCGACTATCCACCAGATACGGGCTATCTGTTCTGAAAACGAACGCTCCTCCAGGGTTTCGCATACCTTCTCGAGGCGCTGCAGGCTCTCTTCAACCGATTTATCTCTGATCACGTTGACCAGCGCCAACTGGTAAATCGGGCGTAATTTTTTTGCCAGCAGCCTGGACGCCTGGTTACTGTGGTCGTCAATCAAATCGACTTTGGCATCTTCCCGATGCATGGAAAGATCAGGCAGAAACAGCAATTTCTCGGAAAATAAATCCTGGTTTCTGACCGCACGTATATCGTTTAATAGCGGCAATATAGCAATCGGTATATCGCGATAACCCGACTGAATATGTTCGAGATAATCGGGCAACTGCAATACCGCGCGCAACATCACTTCCAGGGCTTGGTCACCCTGTTCCTGTTGATCGCCGATAATAAAGTCTGCCAGTGACACCATTTCCTCGGTTAGCATCGCGGCACCATACTGCTCGATCATCACCAGCACACCCTGGATGACGCTTAGCCTTTCCTTGACGCGCTCCAGCAATTCATCATCGTCTTCTTCGATGTAAAGCTTGAGATCACCCTTGATCTCGGACAGATTGTCATCGATGGATTTTTTAACCCATCCAAGCGCACTGTGCTTAATCGAAGTTTCCTGGGAATTCATCAGACAGCCTATTCTTCCGTCTCAGGTTCCATATCCATTGCTCCCAGATTATCGACATTTTGCACTACGGTAATATCGTTCGGTGAAATACCGGGCAGTTTGAAGCCTGCAACCGATGTTTGCATTTCCTTTACCATAGCTGATAATTCACCTATCGAACTCGATGCCTGGTTCGAACCTTCCGAGGTTTTTGCGGTAATTTCCTGTATCACATCCATGGTTTCAGTGATTTGTACGCTGTCCCGCGCCTGATCACGAGTTGAGTCCGATATCTCCAGAATACGCTGCGCCAGGTTCATCGAAACCTGTTCGATACGGTCCAGCGCACTCCCGGCGTTCTCGGTTAGCATGGCCCCCTTTACAACGTTAGCAGTGCTTTGCTCCATCGATACCGTGGCCTCGTTGGTGTCAGCCTGAATGGCCTTTACCAGGGCCTCGATTTGCTTGGTCGCATCACCAGTTCGTTCCGCCAGTCTCTGTACTTCGTCAGCTACCACGGCAAAACCACGACCCGCCTCGCCTGCCATCGAAGCCTGAATCGCTGCATTCAAAGCAAGAATATTGGTTTGGTCAGATATCTCCGTAATCAGATTCACTATGTCCCCTATTTCCTGGGATGATTCACCCAATCGCTTAATACGCTTGGATGTTTCCTGTATCTGCTCACGGATGGTTTCCATCCCGTCTATAGTCTGGCGCACAGTTTCACTACCTTTATGTGCGATGCTGACAGATTTCCGCGCCACTTCAGCCGAATCAGCCGCACGCTCGGAAACTTGCGACATGGATTTTGAAATCTCAGTAACGGCGTTACTGGCTGCAGTTATCTGTCGTGCCTGAGCGTCACTTGCCTCGGCAAGCTCCCCCGTCATATTCTGGGTACTGCGGACCGCGGTACGCACCTGGTTCGCGGTGCTGTTTATGGTAGCGACCAGGTCGCGTAACGCGTCTATTGAATAGTTCACCGAATCTGCGATCGCTCCGGTTATGTCCTCGGTTACCGTGGTATGGGTAGAGAGATCACCATCGGCGAGGTTGGTCATTTCATCTAGCAGGCGCAGTATTGCGCGCTGATTTTTCTCATTCTGTTCCTGCGATTCTGTCAGGCTGGCCTGTGATCCGCGCGCGATGATCACAATCAGTAATAACAACAATACCACTGCAAATAGACCCAGAGCATAGCCGATCAGGATATAAATCCTCCCCGCTTCATTGCTGCGTTCGATCGCCTTAATCAAATCGCTCGAAGCAGCCAGCAGTGCCAGGCTAAGCGCATCGATTTTTAACGCCGCCTCGTGCACTTTAAAAATCTGAGCAGAGTTATCGAGAATCTCGCGTACATTTTTTCTGACCACCGAATAAAGATCTGCAAATTGCAACAGGTTGCCAACCACGGCCGGCCCGGTGAATTTGGTTATCCCCTGTGAGGAATCTCCTTCAAGCATCGCCAGTAATTGTGTCTCAATCTGGGTAGCGTCTGTGGCAAAACGATCAGCCGCCGCCATAACAACTTCGCCATCGGTTAGTATCTGGTTGAGGCTGTGTTCAATGCTTCGAATCAGAATGACCTGGCGCGCCGCGGCGGCAATATTTTTACGTGGGGCCCCACTTTTGACCAGCTCAGTAACGACGAGATCGGATAGCGCCATCAATTCAGGTAGTGATTCGTTGATCTGGGTAACGTAGTCGCTGACCGTTGCAATCGAGGTTTTGGCCGCTACCACGGTAGCGATCTGCTTATCGTAATCATTCCAGATTGATTTCAAATTTGAAAACTCGACCGAAAAGCTCTCGGGTAATGCGGGTAAATCCCTTATTACATCTCCATTATTGAATTTATCCAGGGTGCCGAGATATCGATTCTGATTCACGCCGAGTTGATCGAACGCCCGTTCCTGGCCGGCTGCCGCCTCCAGTGCATTGACAGCGATTTGTTGGGATATGACCTGCTGCTCCGAGGCTATCGTTGTATAAAGTTTGTTTTTACCCGCCTGCCCACTTTCGATACTGAACATTGCTACCATTGCTAATACCGAAGCAATCAGTAGCGTACCAACAAGGACTGTACTTTTGTTGACGGAGCCGTGGCGCTGTCCGACAAGGTGAGCAGATCTCGAAGTCTGCCCAGGCAGGAATTTTCTGACTTTATCTAACACTGCTATTGTTTCCTCGATGCCTTGTTACGCGCTTTAAACAACTCGTAGAAAATGTTCGGCCCTGGTCAATTTTTCAACACTAAACACGTTCCAGCGACGTACTTGATCAACAAATGTTCCCGCGAGAAACGCTCCAATCGTACCCGCGTCCTGCTTGTCTTCCTGCTTGTGTTCTTCTGGTTTAAAACGTCGCAATCCATAAACTTCATCTACTAGCAATCCTGCAACTACGCCCTCTTTATTAATAACCAAGATTCTGCTTTCCTTGCGAATTCTGGTGGGTTCACCGTAAAGAAAACCGTTCATATCGAGTACCGGCATCAAATTGCCACGTATATTTGCCAAACCTTTTACCCAGTGCGTTACCCCTGGCACCCGAATCGTTTCTGGCGGTGGCAAGATTTCACTTACGTCATCCATCTTTGCCAGCAGAGGTATATCGTTTATTGCAAATCCGATACCAATCCAGTCATCGACAACCGCCTTGACTACCGGTAAGCCACTGGAATTTTTACGACAACGGGCATCAAGTTTGCTCAGTAGTTCGAATGGCGAAGTAATGGGCATAGATACGCTATTCCCTTCAGTCTTCGTAACTACGATCGAAGCCTAGTACCTTGTTAATACGTTCGATTAAATCTCGTTCGTCAGCGGGTTTGACGATGTAATCCTTCGCGCCCTGGCGCATACCCCATATCTTGTCGGTCTCCTGATCCTTCGTGGTTATGATGATCACGGGAATAGTTGAAGTTGCCGGGTTTCGGCTTAGATCACGGGTTGCCTGGAAACCATTCTTACCCGGCATTACTACATCCATTAATATGCAATCCGGTTTGATTTCGATCGCTTTCTCGATGCCCTCCTCACCATTCTTGGCAACTGATACTTCGATATCGTTATTCAGAAGCATGTTCTTGAAAACATGAATCTCTGTTGGAGAATCATCAATTATTAAAATATGCGTCATTCGATAGTACCTCAATTTCCCTTGACCGTTCCCACTTAGCCGACATGCGTTATTATCGCATTGATCAGATCTTCCTTGGAAAATGGTTTGGTTAAATATTTTTCAGATCCTACGATGCGACCGCGTGCACGATCAAAAATACTGTCCTTGCTGGAGAGCATAATGACCGGGGTTGCCTTAAAGGATTGATTATTTTTAATAAGTGCACATGTCTGATAGCCGTCCAGACGTGGCATCATTATGTCGACAAAGATGATGTCCGGCTTGTGCTCGGTAATCTTCGCCAGAGCCTCGAAACCGTCGATAGCGGTCACCACCTCGCAACCCACTTTTTTCAACAGGGTTTCAGCGCTACGTCGGATGGTTTTGCTATCGTCAATTACCATGACCTTAACGTTAAGGTTGACCGATTGCTGTGCTCCATCTGCTGTCTGAGACTCGGTGTTCACGTAACCCCCAAAGGATTATAGGTGGGTACCGCCCACTATATAAGGACAAGATTATATGGATTTTCCCATGCAAAACCAGTGATTTAATTAAACAATATGATGTGGATTCTATGAATTCAGATTGATATTCACTGACTATTTTCTGAAATTCCGCTACCCTAAAAAGTAGTTCAAAACCGGGATTTAACAAGCAGCATTTTGTGCCAGTATGCTTTGTAAAAGTGCGATATTTCGATGTGCTTGAGCGGTTAAATTCAGTAATATCTGTGTAATCGCTCCCGACCCCAAAAAAACACATAAGCCTCCGCACCCATGCCTAAAGTTCGTAAACTCGGAATCGTGATGGATTCGATCGAATCCATCAAACCCTGGAAAGACTCAAGCCTGGCTATGATGCTTGAAGCACAGGCTCGTGGCTGGCAGGTTTTTTATTTTCAGCTCCACGACATCTACCTCGATAACGGCATCGCTATGGGGCAGTTTCAGGCACTAACACTTTACGATGATAACCAGCACTGGTTTGATTATGGTGAAGCCGGACATTGCCGACTTGATGAACTCGACGCTATCCTGATGCGCAAGGATCCACCCTTCGATCTAGAGTACATTTACTGTACCTATATCCTCGAGCAGGCAGAGGAAAGTGGTGTGTTGGTCGTCAACAAACCTGCCAGTCTGCGTGACTGCAACGAAAAACTCTTTACCCGCGTTTTCCCACAGTGCTCCGTTGAAACCCTGGTAAGCCGTAATCCAAAAATCCTGAAAGGCTTCATCGAAAAACATCAGGATGTCATTATCAAACCACTTGATGGTATGGGTGGTCGGTCGATTTTTCGCGTGCAGGCCGGCGACCCTAATACCAACGCGATCATCGAAGCAGTTTCAAACCATGGCCAATCGCAAACCATGGTGCAGCTTTATATCCCTGAAATCCGCGAAGGCGACAAACGCATACTGCTGATCGATGGCGTTGCAATTCCCTACGCCCTGGCACGCCTGCCCGCTGAGGGAGAGAATCGCGGTAATATCGCTGCCGGGGCGAGCACCCGTGGCCAGCCATTGAGCAAACGTGACGAATGGCTATGTGAACAAATCGGAGCTGAACTGCGCGTGCGTGGATTGCTGTTCGTGGGCATCGATGTTATTGGCGACTACATCACCGAAATCAACGTTACTAGCCCTACCTGCATCCGCGAGTTGGATCGCGATTTTAACATTAACATCAGTGCAGACCTTTTTGAGTGTATCGAGCAACACCTTTCCGTTTAGCCTGGCTGTTTTTTGTCGTCTTTAGTGCTAGCGGCTGCGAGCCTCGGCAGCACCTTGTAGAACAACATCTGCTTGAATTTGGCACCATCATCGAAATTACGATGGTTACCAAAGACCTCAACCTCGCTGAACGGCTGCTTACCGAAATTGAACATCGACTGCGCATCCAGCGCAACCAATGGCACGCCTGGGAAGATAGTGACCTGAGCCGTTTTAACATTGCGCTGCAACAAAACTCCAGGGCAGAAGTACCAGCTAGCCTGGCCCCGTTGTTACGCTTAAGTCGCGAATACCATGATGCCAGCAACGGCCTTTTCAATCCCGCGCTCGGTAAGTTAATAGCCGCGTATGGATTTCACGACAGTAAGGCCGATATGAGCGCAGTTGCTGAAATTAGACGCGATATTCCCGGCATGCACGATTTGGAGGTCGAGGGTAAAACTGCCATTAGTACTAATCCTCATCTGCAGATTGACCTCGGCGGAATTGCCAAGGGTTACGCGGTGGGCCTGGTCAGTGACTATCTGGATACCAATGGTATCAATCACTACATCGTAAATGCGGGTGGCGATATGGCGATCGCTGGTAATCGCTTTGGCCATCCATGGCGAGTTGGTATCCAAAATCCATTCGCGCCCGGTGTAATTGCAAGTCTTGAAATTGAAGGCAGACACAATCTGTTTACTTCGGGAAACTATGAGCGCCAATATTGGCACGGGGAAACCCTGGCACACCATATCATCGATCCCCGCAGTGGTAAGCCTTCCACCGGGCAAAGCTCCGCGACCGTGATCAGCAGCGATCCGGTTCGAGCCGATGTCGCTGCGACCACCTTGATGATCGACGGACTCCAGGGTTACCAGGAGCTGGCATTAGCGCTGCAAATCGAAGACTTTCTGGTTGTCAGCGAGACTCGCGAAATATTGATCAGCCAAGCTTTAGCTAAAAAAATCAAAGTGACTGTTTCCTGGCCGACTACAATTATCAACTAAAGCAGATATATTTGCTGGTGATAGCGAACTAATCTAGGCACAATAGACTTCCAATATGGCACAAGCTCAAGTAATCCGTCCCCGGATCTCCGCCAGTGACCGCCTCGGCTTCACTCTATTTCTCGCACTGACGCTGCATGCAATCGTAGTTCTGGGAGTCGGTTTTACCCAATCAAGTCAAAGTAACCTGGAGCCCTTGCCGAGCCTTGATATTATTCTTGCCAATTCAAAAAGCTTCGATGTAGTTAAAAATCCCGACTTCCTGGCCCAGGTTGACCAGGCCGGGGGTGGAAATGCCGATGATAAAGCACGCCCCAGCGCGCCGATATCCGCCCCGACTCCGGTCAATCAACGAGGTCTATCCGACCAGGAGCGCTCCGAACTGCTTAAGCAGCAGGTGGCAATTAGCGATCTATATTATCTGACCCAAAGTGAATCAGATGACCAGATAAAAAAGCAAAAGCAACAACGCGCGCAAGAATCGAACAAACTACAAAAAGATAAAGTCGAGCAACGCGCAAGCAAGATAGCCCGTCTGCAAGCCGAAATCAGGCAAATGGCGATCGATTATGCGAAGCGCCCCAAGACCATTACGCTAACCGCCAGTACTCGCAAAGCGGTCGAAGCGAGTTACCTGGCTTCCTGGGTGCAAAAAATCGAACATACGGGTAATTTGAACTATCCGCATGAGGCGAGACTCAAAAAACTTAATGGCCGCTTACGCATGAGCGTACGGCTCAACGCGGAGGGCAGGGTTCTCGACATGCAGATTACGAATTCATCCGGGACTACTGTGCTTGATGAAGCTGCGCGGCAAATCCTGCGCATGGCACAGCCATTCGCCCCGTTCTCTGATGAGTTAAAGGAACGTGCCGATCAAATTGTCATCATCCGGACCTGGGATTTCAAAAGCAATCGATTTAGAACTAAAAGCGGAGTAAGCTAATACCTAGTCATGACACAGCAAACGCCAAGTCTTGTCGATAAATGCCTGATTGCTACCCCGGCAATCAAGGACCCGATTTTTGCCTCCAGTCTCGTCTACATGTGCGAGCACAACGAAAACGGCAGTATGGGCCTTGTGGTAAATCATGAAACATCTCAAATTTTAGGCGATATCTTCGATCAGCTGAACATCAAATGTGAGGACGAAGCGATCAAGGACCAACCCGTGTTTATTGGTGGCCCGGTGCAACTTGAACAGGGCTTCGTGCTGCATTCCAGCACGGGTCACTGGCAAAACAGTATCGAGGTTTCTGAGGGGATCAATTTGACCAGCTCACTGGACATACTTCAGTCCATTGCAGGTGGACTGGGTCCCGAAGATTACCTGGTAATCCTCGGTTTTTCAGGCTGGGCCTCGGGTCAACTCGAAACGGAGTTACAACAAAACTCCTGGCTCACTTCAACCTGCAGCCCCGACCTGCTATTTCATCAAAAACCCGAAGACAAATGGCAGGTCGCTTTCGACACGCTGGGCTTCGATATCAATATGCTCTCTCCCGTGAGCGGGAATGCCTGACAAGCCAAAGACGGTCATTGGATTTGATTTCGGCTCCCATTGGATAGGCGTTGCGGTTGGACAGACGCTGACTCAACAGGCCAGTCCCCTAGAGGCCATTAAAAAAAACGACTGGAAAAGTATCAAGCGGCTACTGGACGATTGGCAACCACAGCAACTGGTAGTCGGTTTACCACTTAGTATGGAGGGAGAGCACCAGGAAATGACAGCGAGTGCAAAGCGCTTCGGTCGGCAGCTAGAGGGGCGTTTCGGTATCGAAACAGCGATGATAGATGAGAGACTTACTACTCGCGAAGCCTACCAGATCGCGACGCAGAACCAGTGCCAGAAAACCAAACAGGAAATCGACAGTCTGGCCGCAGCATTGATTACCGAATCCTGGCTGCAAAACTATCAAGAGGACTGAGCTTGTCGCGGCGATTTTACTGTTTTCGAAATGATTTTATGCTATAAAGCGTCCGCAATCAGTCAAGCGGAGTTCGTGTGTCCCTACCTTCAGTTGAATCGCTGATCGAAAAGCTGGCCCAGGCACTAACTCCCTATTTCTCTTCTGAATCGCAACCCATAATTGTTGGCATCGAAACCGGCGGCGCCTGGATCGCGGAGAATTTACGCAAGCGCATTGCTCCCGAAGCCGAGCTGGGACGTCTAAATATTTCCTTTTACCGCGATGACTTCACTCGCATCGGTCTACACCCAACCGTAAAACCTTCCAGCCTACCCACTAATATCGACGACAGGACAATCATCCTGGTCGATGATGTCCTGCAGTCGGGTAGAACTGTGCGTGCCGCAATGAACGAGATATTTGACTATGGCCGGCCCAGGAAAATCGTACTCGCGATCTTGATCGATCGAGGCGAACGTGAAATACCGATACAGGCTGACATTACTGGCGAGACCATGAAACTGGATTCCGGCAGCCATATCAAGCTTGAGGGGCCGGAACCACTAAATCTGGTCATCAAAACTCTGGAGAACCATGTCAAGTAACAATATCCAGCTCGACGACAACGGCAAACTCCAGCATTTTCTTAGTATCGAGGGTTTAAACCAGGAAATTCTTAACGAGATCCTGGATACCGCAGATTCATTTATCTCGGTTACTGACCGCACCATCAAGAAAGTTCCTATCCTGCGCGGTAAAACTGTCGCCAACCTGTTTTTCGAGGCGAGCACACGCACTAGATCTACTTTCGAGCTCGCCGCTCAACGATTGTCGGCGGACATCCTGAGTCTGAGCGTCGACACGTCGGCAACGCTCAAAGGAGAGTCATTGCTCGATACGCTGCAAAATCTCGAGGCGATGCAGATCGATATGTTTGTGATCCGTCATCAGGACAGCGGTAGCGCTTATTTTTTTGCCCAACACGTGCGTCCCGGAGTGTCGGTACTAAACGCTGGCGATGGGCAGCACGAACATCCGACCCAGGCGATGCTCGACATGTACACGATTCGTCACCACAAGCGGGACTTCAGCGGCTTACGGGTCGCAATCGTTGGCGATATTTTGCACTCGCGGGTGGCGCGTTCGCAGATTCACGCGCTTAACCTGCTCAATACCGCCGAAGTGCGGGTAATTGCGCCACGAACCCTGCTGCCGATGGATACCGAGTCTCTCGGGGTGTCGGTGTACGAAGATTTTGAACAGGGGCTCAATGATGTCGATGTCATCATTATGCTCCGTCTGCAGAAGGAACGAATGCGCGGGGCCTTGCTACCCAGCGAAAAGGAATATTTTCGCATGTTTGGTTTAACCCAGGAACGCCTGAAACTCGCCAAACCAGATGCCATTGTCATGCACCCGGGGCCGGCTAACCGAGGTGTTGAAATTGAGTCCAGCGTAATGGATGGTACTCAGTCGGTAATCCTGCAGCAGGTAAGTTTCGGCATCTCGGTCCGCATGGCGGTGATGTCGATGATCGTCGGTCAATCCGGTCTGCAATCCGGCGGTGAGACGTGAGCCTGCATATCAAAAATGGCAAGATTGTCGATCCAGCCGGATCGACCGAACACCAAGCTGACCTGTTTTTACAAGATGGAAGGATTGTGGGTATCGGTAAAGCGCCAAAAGGTTTCAAGGCCGAACAAACAATCGATGCTACTGAACACTGGGTTCTGCCCGGCCTGATAGATTGTCAGGCGCGTCTGCGTGACCCCGGTGAACCGGAAAAAGCTAATATCGAAAGTGAAACTGAAGCCGCGATCAAAAACGGAATTACAAGCTTGTGTGTTCCCCCCGACACACAACCGCCGATTGACAATTCGGCCACGGTAGAATTGATTCATCACCGTAACGAAATGTATGGCCACCAGGCACGCGTTTACCCGATCGGAGCCTTGACCCGTGGACTTGGCGGCGAACAACTCAGCAACATGGCCAGTTTACGCGCCAACGGTTGTATCGCATTCAGCAACGCCAAGAATGCACTTGCTAATAATCTCGTGCTACGTCGCGCGATGGACTACGCCGCGGGCCAGCAATCCCTGGTTATCATCCAGCCACTCGACCATGAACTGCTGGGCAACGGTTGCGCGCATGAAGGGCCTATTGCCACCCGCCTCGGTCTACCGGCGATACCTGAAGCCGCGGAGACCGCTGCACTTGCCAAAGATATCGAACTGGTAGCGCAAACCGGTGCGCGCACACATTTCGGGCAACTATCCTGCGCTCGCTCGGTTGATATGATCCGAAGGGCCAAGGCCAAGGGTTTGCCGATAAGTGCCGACTGCGCGATTCATCAACTGTTTTTAACCGAGCATGACATCGGGAATTTTGACAGCAATATGTTCACCATCCCGCCGCTACGCAGTCAGTATGATCGCGATGAGTTGCGCGAGGGTGTCACCGACGGCACTATCGATTGCCTGTGTTCGGATCACCAGCCGCACGAAGTCGATGCCAAGCTCAAGCCCTTCCCTTCCGCCGAACCCGGCATCAGCGGCCTCGATACCTTACTAGCCCTGGCAATACGATTAGTCGAAGAGAACGTGCTACCACTCCCCGATCTGATAGCCAAACTGACGTTGAATCCTGCTGCCATCCTCGGCTTGCCGGGCGGCAGGATCGACATTGACGGGGTCGCGGATCTGATTATCGTCAAACCCGATGCCCACTGGATTTGCAACGCTGGCAACTTCATCTCCAAGGGCAAAAACACCGCCTTCGAAGGCTGGGATTTTCACGGCAAGGTGACCCACACGCTGGTCGACGGTAACATCGTCTTCGAAGCGTAAATCCGCTTGTTGGTCCCTTCGAGGGGGTCAGAGCACAATTTTCGGTAATGTATGAGAAAAAGGAACGGGATAAGCCGAAATTTGTGGTCTGACCCCGATGATCCGATGCTCGGGGTCAGACCTTCAGCTCTGACCCCTTCGCAGGGAGGACAATTTAGTTATCTTCTTCGGAGGGTAGGCTTAGTTCTTCCAGCCCACCCTGTTTATTGAGATTGTGGCGGGTATCCTGGGATTGGTGTTCGCCACCAAAATTGATCTTCCATTCCAGGTTAGTGCTCGAATCAGCATAGGCGAGTGCATTCTTGATCGTAATCGCATCCGACTTGTACAGGTCGTAAAGCGACTGGTCGAAAGTCTGCATACCGGTGGTATCGCCTTTTTCCATGATTTCCTTGATCTCGTTGAAGTTACCTTCGCGCAGCAATTCCGAAATATAGGGAGTGTTCATCATGATCTCGACCGCACAGGCCAGTTTTCCCTGCATCCCCGGCACCAGGCGCTGCGAGACGACACATCTGAGGTTAAGCGATAAATCCATCAGCAACTGTTCACGCGAATCAGTCGGGAACATGTTCATTATGCGGTCCATCGCCTGGTTTGAGTTGACCGCATGCAGAGTTGTCAGCGCGAGGTGTCCGGTATCCGCAAAGTCGATGGCGGCTTTCATCGTTTCTCTGTCACGTGCCTCACCGACCATGATGACTTCCGGGGCCTCGCGCAAAGCTTCGCGCAGCGCATTTTCATAACTCAAAGTATCGATACCAACCTCGCGTTGAGAAACAATCGACTTCTTGTGTCGGAAAACGAATTCAATTGGATCCTCGATGGTCAGTATATGCCCACCGACCGCATCGTTACGGTAGTCCAGCATCGACGCAAGTGTGGTCGATTTACCCGAACCGGTCGAACCAACCACCAGCACCAGGCCGGACTGGTTCATAACGACATCCTTGAGTACTGGCGGCAGCCCGAGTTCATCGATCGTCGGTATCTCCCATTTGATATAACGGATTACCATCGACACTTCGGAGCGTTGAATAAAAACATTGACACGAAAACGACCCACGTCGTTGAGCGTGAAACCGAGGTTTAATTCACGGTTGATCTCAAAATCGCGCACCTGCTCATCGTTGAGCAGACTGTAGGCCAGTTTCATTACCTGCCCGCTCTGAAACGGATTTTTTGCGATCGCGGCGGTATTTCCCTGGATTTTCATGTTGGGCGGCGCACCCGTAACGAAGTAGATGTCAGATGCCTGTTTGTCGACCATAATCTTGAGATATGGTTCGAGCAGGCCCGTTGTCGGGACACGAGACACTAGATCATACCTCCACCAGCCTGTTCATCATCCGACTCTTCGAGTTCGAAATCACGATGGTCTTCAACAACACCGGTTTTACGGGCGGTTTCACTCTCGAGCTTAATACGCAGTCGAATATCATTCACAGAATCCGCGTTCCGCAATGCATCTTCAAAGGTAATTTTTTGCTCCTCAAACAGATCGAACAACGCCTGATCAAAGGTCTGCATTCCCGCCTCGTTAGATTTCGCGATCAGCCCTTTCATCTCGTGCACTTCACCCTTGAAGATCATGTCGGCCATCAACGGGGTGTTCAACATGACTTCGATTGCCGGGATTCTGCCAACACCGTCGATATTCGGAATCAGGCGCTGCGATATCAGCCCTTTCAAATTGAGCGATAAATCCATTAGCAGTTGCATGCGTCGCTCGTCCGGGAAAAAGTTGATGATTCGATCCAACGCCTGGTTGGTGCTGTTCGCATGCAATGTCGAAAGACAAAGGTGCCCGGTCTCGGCAAACGCGATCGCATGGTCCATGGCTTCTCGATCGCGAATCTCGCCAATCAGAATTACGTCAGGCGCCTGGCGCAGGGTATTCTTAAGCGCAATTGCGTAAGATTCGGTATCGACACCAACCTCGCGTTGCGTCACCAGGCAATTACGATGATCATGGACAAATTCCACCGGGTCTTCAATCGTTATGATGTGACCATGTGAGTTGCGGTTGCGGTAATCCACCATCGACGCCAGCGAGGTCGATTTACCCGAACCGGTACCGCCGACGAAAATTACCAGACCACGTTTGGTCATGGCAATATCTTTCAAAATCGGTGGCAGGTTTAATTCTTCGAAGGTAGGTATTTCGGAATTGATGATACGCAGCACCAGGCCTGAGCTGCCGCGCTGGACGAACGCATTTACACGAAAACGAGCCACGCCAGGTAAAGCAATCGAAAAGTTACACTCCTGTTTTTCTTCAAACTCCGAGACTTGCTTGTCATTCATGATCGAACGCGCCAACATCTGCGTATGATTAGGCGACAGGTTTTGCTTGGAGACCGTTGACACCTTGCCGTCAATTTTCATTGCCGGAGGTGACCCGGTCGTAATAAACAAATCCGACCCATCCTTGCTCACCATCATGCGGAGCAAGTCATGCATAAAACTAATTGCCTTGTTACGATCCATTTGAACCCTCTAAAATAACGGCGTATTTATAACTGATCGGGTTGTGCCGCCTTGCGTTGAGCCTCATCTTTGGCAACGGCACCCGAAGCAAGCAAGGTCTTGAGGTTTTGATCCAGTGTCTGCATACCGTGGTTCTGGCCGGTTTGAATCGCCGAGTACATTTGGGCGACCTTATCCTCACGAATAAGGTTACGAATTGCCGGCGTTCCAATCATGATTTCATGTGCAGCAATACGCCCACCGCCAATTTTCTTCATCAGCGTTTGCGAAATAACCGCCTTTAATGATTCGGACAACATTGAACGAACCATTGCTTTTTCCGCTGCCGGAAATACATCGACAATCCGGTCGATGGTCTTGGCTGCAGAACTGGTGTGCAAGGTGCCAAAGACCAGGTGCCCGGTCTCTGCTGCTGAAAGCGCCAGTCGGATTGTTTCGAGGTCGCGCATCTCGCCTACCAGAATGGTATCCGGATCTTCCCGCAAGGCCGAGCGCAGGGCTTCATTAAATCCAAGCGTGTCACGGTGTACCTCGCGCTGATTGACCAGGCACTTCTTGCTCTCATGAACAAATTCGATAGGGTCCTCTACCGTCAATATATGGCCATACTCACTATCGTTCTTGTAGTCAACCATAGCCGCCAGGGTGGTGGACTTTCCGGAGCCGGTAGGCCCGGTAACCAAAACGATGCCACGCGGATATTCGGAGATTTCCTGAAAGATCTTCGGTGCGTTTAAATCCTCGAGATTAAGAATTTTCGACGGGATAGTTCGAAAAACACCACCTGCGCCGCGATTATGGTTAAACGCGTTTACGCGAAAGCGTGCCAGACCCGGAATTTCGAATGAAAAGTCGGTCTCCAGAAATTCCTCATAATCCTTGCGTTGCTTGTCACTCATGATGTCATAAATCATGTCGTGAACCTGCTTGTGATCCATCTCCGGAACATTAATTCGGCGAATGTCACCATCGACGCGAATCATCGGCGGCAAACCCGCGGACAGGTGTAAATCAGAAGCGCCCTGTTTGACGCCAAATGCCAGGAGTTGAGCTATATCCATGGATTTTCCTTTATCGGTTTACGGGTATTAAAAAATTCATGACGGGTTTTGTTTTTCGACCGCTAGCAAACGGTTATAATCAGCGCGCTCGTCACAGTCTTGCAATAACAGATAACTATAGCAAAACCTATGAAAAACATTGAAAAAAATCTCAATCAGATTCACGAGCAAATAGTACAGGCGGCTCTTGCCTATGACCGTGATCCAGACTCGATAATGTTACTCGCGGTAAGCAAGAAAAAGCCGGCCAGCGATATCCGCTGTGCGTGGGAACTTGGACAAAGAGATTTCGGGGAAAACTACCTGCAGGAAGCGCTGCAGAAAATGGAAGAACTCGAGGAGCTCGACATCAGCTGGCATTTCATCGGTGCAATTCAATCCAACAAAACTCGTAACATTGCTGAAGCCTTCGACTGGGCACATTGTATCGATCGGGTCAAAATTGCCAAACGGCTCAGTGAACAACGTCCCGAAAACCGGGCGCCGCTAAATGTGTGCATTCAAGTCAATATCGATCATGAGTCCAGCAAGGCCGGTATCGACCTGGCCGAGTTGCCCGAACTCGCAAACGCAATTCACCAGTTACCCGGCATTCGATTACGCGGACTAATGACAATTCCCGCACCGCGAGAAACGCTAGCCATGCAACGCGTTGCCTTCGCCCAGTTAGCGGCAGCCCTTGCTTCATTGCAGCAGCAGGGAATCGACTGTGATACCTTGTCGATGGGCATGACACAGGATTTGGAAGCCGCAATTGCAGAAGGATCAACGTTGGTGCGAATAGGAACAGCGATTTTTGGAGTAAGAGATTGAACCAGGCGATTAGCTTTATCGGTGCAGGTAATATGGCGACCAGTCTGATCGGCGGACTGATTGCAAATCAGCCTGAAGCAACGCAAATTATCGCCTGTGATGTTGATCCCGACCAACTGCAGCAATTACAGGATCGTTTCCAGATCAAAACTTCGCAAGATGCAGTCGCCAGCGCAGGCACCGCCGATATCGTAATGCTCGCGGTCAAACCACAAGTGATGCGTGAAGTCTGCAAAGCACTTTCCAGCCTGCCGCAAAACCCGGAGCAACTGTTTGTCAGCATTGCCGCGGGCGTGCCCACAAGTGCAATAGATACCTGGCTTGGAGGTGGCAGAGCAATCGTACGCTGCATGCCGAATACCCCGGCTTTATTGCAACTCGGCGCTACCGGACTGGCCGCCAACGACCAGGTAAGCACTGCCCAAAAAGAATCCGCCGAACTTATCATGCAGGCGGTCGGTATCAGCATTTGGGTCGAACAGGAGTCTGATCTGGACGCGGTAACTGCAATTTCGGGAAGCGGGCCCGCTTACTTTTTTTACTTTATAGAGCTGCTTGAAGCGGCGGGTGTCAAACTTGGGTTGTCGCAGAAGACCGCTGCCATCCTCGCGCGCCGGACTGCATTGGGTGCCGCGACCATGGCGCAAGACGAAGACGTGATCAAATTGCGTACCCAGGTGACTTCTAAAAAAGGAACGACCGAACAGGCCATTCTCTCCTTTCAGGAAAACCAGCTGGGCGAGCTAGTCAATAAGGCTACTGCAGCGGCACATCGGCGCTCGCTGGAACTGGCACAGGAATTAACCAAAGAATAGGTAACAACAATTATGGGTTCGGGTTATTTGACATCACCGTTAATGTTAATCATTAACACCTTGTTCGATTTATACATTTTGCTGGTGCTATTGCGCTTTCTGTTACAAATATTGCGCGCCGATTTTTATAACCCGATCTCCCAGTTTATTGTCAAACTGACAACAGCACCGCTGAAAATATTACGCCGCTTTATCCCGAGCATTGCCGGACAGGATACCGCGTCGATCGTGTTATGCCTGGTATTGTTTTATGCCAAGTATTTGTTGATGCGTGCACTATCGATTCCAGCGGTACATATCGGCAGTGTAATGGCACCCATTGGCGGGGTTAGCTACGCAGGTTTGTTAGTGTTTTGCATTGCTGACCTGATCGCCCTGACGCTGACGATTTTTCTGGTCGCAGTTATTATCAAGGTCATTTTAAGCTGGATCAGCCCGGGGCAATACAACCCGGTGATAGGCCTCGTACACAAGATCGCGGATCCGGTACTCAAACCGATCCGTAAATTGATCCCGCCTATGGGTGGGCTCGATCTGTCACCGCTGTTTGCCACCTTGCTCATATTGGTGGCGAAAATGCTTATCGTGCCGCCAATTATTTATCTCGGCAGTTTCTAGTGACCGATTTCCGCTTCGGCCTTGTGCCGGGCCTGAATAAATTCGCCGTGTGAAAGGTAAAGCAAATCGGCGACCTGTCGTATCAAGTACTCTTCGTAGTGGTCCTTGTTACCGTCAGCGTAAACCAGATGCCACATCATTTCGACGACGCGCAGCTTCATGGCGTGATCGTAGTGCTGGTTGAGTAACCGGGTAACATGCTGGATCGAGACCATGCGGTCGGCATCGCCCTCTGCCTCTTCGAGCAGGGCATCTAATTCCTGCGTTGAAAGACTAAATTGCTGCTCCAGCAGTTCTCTTAATCTGAGTTTTTCAGATGACTCCACGACGAAATCGGCACGCGTTACTTCGACTAGTAGTACCGCCGTGGCAACACGTAGTGCGTGCTCCATATCTGCCGGGCTGGTCTCGATACTCTCTATAGTGAGGAATTTGAGTAGAATTTTTCTCATAGGGATTATTCATTGCAAACGCGATCGTTTTATGCAAAATCTATCGAATAAATCAATAAGTTTTAACTATTATGACGTTAACTGAACTTCGATATATTGTCGCAGTATCCCAAAAGAATCATTTCGGGAAGGCTGCGCAGGCCTGTTTCGTGAGTCAGCCTACCTTAAGTATCGCGATAAAGAAACTCGAAGAAGAGCTGGATGTGCGTCTTTTCGAGCGCAGCTCGAAGAATGAAATTCGTATCACCGAGATTGGTCAGCAGGTAATCAATCAAGCCTATATCGTATTGCAGGAAGCGCAGATTCTGATAGAAATTGCGCAGCAGGGAAAAGACCCGTTAGCCGGGCAGTTCAAGCTTGGCGTCATCTATACAATCGGACCATACCTGCTGCCCAGCCTTATCCCTAAGCTGCGTAAAAGCGCGCCCAATCTGAAACTCATTATCGAAGAGAATTTTACCGCCAACCTGTTCCAGTCGCTCAAGCAGGGAGCGCTGGATGCAATCATCATTTCATATCCGTTTAACGAGCCCGGAATCGAGACAGCGCCACTTTACGATGAACCCTTTATCGTCGCGCTGCCGCGAAACCACGAGTGGAAGAATCGTGACGAGATTCAACCTGAGGATTTAGCATCCCAGGATTTAATGCTGCTCGGCGCTGGGCATTGCTTCCGCGATCAGGTGATTAAGGCCTGCCCCGATTGCATGTCGGGTGACAGCGAATTGACTCGCACACTCGAGGGTGGTTCGCTGGAAACCATGCGCTACATGGTGGCAGCTGGTACCGGCATTACCGTATTGCCGCGTAGCAGTATTCTTCACAGCCAGAAGAACGAATCGTTAATCGACATCAAACCGTTTGCCAAGCCTTCTCCAAGTCGTACTGTTGCCATCGCCTGGCGCAAGCACTATCCGCGTAAAGAGGCGATTTTCACGATTCGCGATACGATACAAACCAGCCCATTGGAAGGCGTCGAAATCATCCAGTCGGCCGCGTGATCGAAGAATTATTGCAGCAGGACCGCGAGCTCAAACGCGCTAAAATAATCAGTGAAACCGCTAAAATCCCGTGGCAGGATTTACAACGCTTTTTTGCAGCTGGAAAAGTCATGCTGGTTGCCCCCGAACTTGATCTGGTTGATATTGCCAAGGCGATTCAGGAAGACGATATCGAACGGGTAAAAACCTGGACCGAAGAACAGCAAATCACTCCGGTACCTGATGATCAGGCCAAGAGCTGGGTGGCCAGTAACGCCACGCTCTGGGCCGTAGTCGTGAAACCCTGGGTACTGGTGCAAGTAATAAGTCCCGAATCCTGAACAACTCGCGACGGAAACTATGGTAGCAATCCATTTCTGTAGTAGAATTGCGACCCCGATTTTCAATACTGAATTATATGCCCCGAGTTACCGTTTACAGCGCCGCGAACTGTCTGATATGTGTTAAAGCCAAGACCATGCTGGATAAATGGGAAATCGCTTTCGACGAAGTTCGTATCGATAATGATCATGCGGCAATGAAAGAATTCGCCGAGATCACCAGGGGCGCGCGCACGGTCCCACAAATTATCATCGATGGTAAATCAATCGGCGGTTTTTCCGAGTTGACCGAACTTCATATGGATGGTGGGCTTGACGAGTTAATGCAGTCGGAATAGTTTGTCATTATGACCAAATCAAAAAAATCTACCTTTCGCATCCAGTTTCATAATAACAATAAGATTTATGAGCTTTACGCGCATCAAGTCAGCCAGTCACAGATGGGGGGGTTTATCGAGGTCGGAGAAATAATCTTCGGCGAACATTCCAAGCTCCTGATTGATCCTGCCGAGGAAAAACTCAAGCACGAGTTTGGCAATGTCAAGCATACCTATATCCCCCATTTCTCGGTGATTCGCATTGATGAAGTCGATCGCAGTGGCAAAAACCGAATCCTCGACAAGGACGGCTCAAGCGTAACCAGTTTTCCGGGGCAAGCAACCATTCCGCAGAATACCTAGGCAAGCACTGCCGTTGGCAGCAATGGAAATTTCCGTCGTCATTCCGACCTACAATCGCAGGCATACCCTGGACCGGGCGCTGCAATCGATTGCCGATCAGACCTCGAAGGTCAACGAAATCATCCTCGTTGATGATGGTTCGACCGATGGCAGCTGCGACATGGTCAATCGACAGTTTCCCCAGGTTAAAATTCTTCGCCAATCAAATCTCGGCGTCAGCGCAGCGCGCAATCGCGGCATAGCTGCGGCACAGTTCGAATGGATTGCACTGCTGGATTCCGACGATAGCTGGATGCCACAAAAAATTGAACAAGTCCGTAAAGCCTGGCTGCAGCATCCCGAATTCGTGCTGTATCACTCGGATGAAATCTGGATCCGCAGCGGGGTTCGCGTCAACCCGAAACACAAACACCGAAAGAGCGGCGGATGGGTGTTCGAAAGCTGCCTGCCACTGTGCACGATTTCACCTTCGGCTACGGTAATGCGTAGATCAGTCCTGGAATCGCTTGGCATGTTTGATGAAGAGCTGCCGGCCTGCGAGGACTATGATTTGTGGCTGCGATTGTGCCACAAATTCCCGATTCACTATATAAACCAGGCACTGATCACCAAGTATGGTGGGCACGATGACCAGCTCTCGCAACAACACCCGGCAATGGATCGTTTCCGCATTCGCATACTGCATCGACTGTTAAAAACGGCAACCCTGCAACCAGATTATTATCGTGCTGCCGAGGCAACTCTGCTGGAGAAGCTCGATATATTGATCAATGGCGCCGTCAAACATCATAATCAACCACTCATCGACGAATTCGTGCCGCTGCGTGATACCTGGTGCCGGCATCAGGAGCAGACAACACAATGTTAATCTGGGTCTGCGCATTACACTGTGAAGCCAAACCGATTATCGATTATTACGGTTTAAAAAAGTCTCATGACGACAGTGCATTCGATCTCTATCGTGGCGATAACATGCTTTGTATCATCAGCGGTACCGGCAAGGTCGCGAGCGCAGCGGCTTGCGCATGGATTGCAGCGCGACAAAATCATGAAGCTTCTATCGCCTGGCTAAATCTGGGTATCGCCGGCAGTGCCCAACATGAAATCGGTGCGGCGTTTTCACTTAACCAGGTTATCGACGCCGACAGCGGCCAACGACATTATCCGGCCCCCTGCGGCGGCTCGATGCTACCCGGCAGCGCTTGCCTGACCCTGAGCCAACCCAGCGAAAACTACCGTGAAGATTACCTGTTCGATATGGAAGCCAGCGGTTTCATGTACAGTGCACTGCGCTTCAGCAGCACCGAGTTGACGCAATGCATAAAAATTGTCAGTGACAATCACGCACACAAAACTGGCAAAAACCGCCAGCAGGTTAGTGATTTAATCCACCTGAATATTGACTTAATCATCCAGCAGGCAGGCGGGTTGATCGCGCTCAACAGTGAAATTTCCGGGCTTGCAATTCCATCCGAATCCTGGCAACAATTAATTGCGCTGGCTCATTTTAGCCAGACTCAAAAGAATCGACTGCGCATACTATGGCGCTACCTGGTAAACCGGCACTCGGGTTCTGAAAAAATTTTACGGCATCTCGGTGACTGCTCATCCGCCGCAGGCATTATTAGTATCCTGGAACAGCTTAGCCACCAGGATAGTGAGAGTCTGTAATCATGGTTAGTAGCGTCTACGTCGAATCCGAAATTCGCAACCACCCCAGAGTTCAGAGGCTCCTTCGGCGATTGCGCAATTTACCTGTGGTTGAAATCGAACACTATGGCGAAGTGTTCAACCCACGTGCACAAAACTTCCGATTGCAGAAAAAAAATCCGGCGATAATTATTGCGCGTAAAAACAAGGGCCACGTGCTCGCGGCACCGGAAGGTTACGGCCTCGGCGACGCAAACAATTATTATTTTTCGCACATGCTCAACTGTATCTACGATTGCCGCTACTGTTTCTTGCAGGGCATGTACCAATCTGCTCACCAGATTCTGTTTATAAACTACGAGGACTTTGGCGAACAGATTAAGCAGGTTGCAGCACAGCACGAGGACCAGCCGGTCTGGTTTTTCTCGGGATACGATTGCGATAGTCTGGCGAATGAACCCATGACGCGCTTCACCGATTATTTCATTCCACTGGTCGCGTCGATTGATAACGCCTGGATGGAACTGCGCACCAAAAGCACCCAGGTACGATCGATGCTTAAGCTACAGCCATCCGAGCGCATTGTGACCGCTTTTAGTTTTACCGACCATATTAGCCACAGCAAACTCGAGCACGGTGTACCGTCGATAGCAAAACGTGTCGAGGCAATGCAGCGTCTGATCGACGCCGGTTGGGCGGTCGGTCTACGATTCGACCCTGTTGTTTATCACCAGGATTACCAGGCTGCATTCGTCAACTTGCTAAACGAGATTTTTGCGACGATCGACCCGCATAAACTGCACTCGGTGAGCCTCGGTAGTTTCCGTTTGACACGCGACCACTTTCGCAGGGTTACAAGGCTTTACCCGGAAGAACCATTGTTTGCACAAAACATGGCCTTACACAATGGTATCATCAGTTACCCGCATGAGCGCGAACAGGAAATGATTCAATACTGCGAAACCCAGTTAATGAAACATATCCCCCGTCAAACCTATCACCCTTGCGCGTGGCATGGCTGAAACCAGAACTGCATTAATCACCGGCGCCAGCTCCGGAATCGGTCTTGCAACCTCACGTCTATTGCTGGATCAGGATTACCATGTCATAGGTGTTAGTCGTCGTGGCCAGGTAACCGAGCTCGAACACGACAACTTCAATGGTTTGGCGCTTGATCTCGACGACCTCGAACAACTCGATTCAAAGATTAAAGAATTACTCGAGTCCCGCGATATCGATTGTTTCGTTCATGCCGCCGGACAGGGCCATTTCGGGTCTATCGAACAATTTTCGATCGCACAAATCGAAACCTCGATTCGTATAAATCTAATTAGTGCAATGGTGATTTGCCGCAGCCTGCTTCCCGTACTTCGGCGCCGTACCTTGGGTCGTCTTATTTTCATCGGCTCCGAATCGGCTCTGAATGCGGGCAAAAAAGGTGCGCTCTACTGCGCCGGCAAGTTTGGGCTGCGCGGCTTTTGTCAGTCTCTGCGCGAAGACTGCAGCAGCGATGGCATCCAGGTAAGCCTGGTTAATCCGGGCATGGTGCGTAGCCCTTTCTTCGACGAATTGTCATTCGAGCCAGGGCCAGAATCAGAAAACGCGATTGCGGTGACAGATGTCGCCGAAGTTGTCTGGCAAATAATGCAATCCAGTCGCGACATTGTCATCGATGAAGTCAATCTTTCACCGCGGGTAAAATCGATTAACTTCGGTAAAAACCGTTAATCCAGCAACTGGCTGTCACATTTAAAACAGGTGGTGTGTTCAGGTACTGTGCAGGACCGGGAGAAATTGTTACAGCAGGTTGTTCCCGGCTTTAGCGATATACATAATTCGTCAAACGAACTATCTGCGAATGGATAAAGCTATCCAACCTGTTTCGAATCGGGATTATCAAGCTCGTCCAGCAGCGTTTGAATTGCAACCGGCTTGCCAACCGTGTATCCCTGGATGTAGTCGACATTAGCCTCGCGCAGCTTATCGAACATCGTATCCGACTCGACGAACTCGGCAATCACCTCCATATCGAGAGCGTGCCCTACTTCAGTCATCGAGCGCACAAATACAAAACTCTTGTCATCTTCGAGAATATCGCGCACAAACTCGCCGTCGATTTTCAGATAATCCACTGGGAACTGTTTGAGATAACTGAACGAGGATAGCCCGGTACCAAAATCGTCGAGTGAAAATTTGGCGCCGAGCTCCTTGATCGAATTGATGAATTCTACCGAGCGCTCGACATTATCTACAACCGCGGTTTCAGTGATTTCAAAACACAACGAACTCTTGTTGATGCTACTTGCGGTCAGGCTCTCATGCAGGAAATTATGAAAGGTCTGGGAACCGATACTGCGTCCTGAAAGATTCACGGAAAACATCACGTCGCGCATCTTTTCCTGGTGTTCTTCCAGCCATGCGATGACGCTACCTACCACCCAGCTATCAATGCGCTCGATCAGGTTATAGCGTTCCGCCGGCGGTAGGAAGTCACTGGGGGAGATGATGGATCCATCAGAACTGCGGTAACGAATCAAAACCTCGTAGTGAGTGCGTTGCTCATTCTGGTCGATAGAAACGATGGGTTGCACGTAAAGACAAAAGCGATCCTCGGAAAAGCCCTCCATGATGCCTGAAACCCACTCCATGGAGACCTGTTGCGCCATAACCTTCTCATCGTTTTCGTCAATGAAGTGATATTGATTACCACCATTTTGCTTGGCCAGGAAACAGGCGGTCGTGACCTTCGAGTAAAACTCGGCATATTCATCACTCATGCGCCCAAAGGACATCACACCAATGCTCGCGGTTACCTTGTATTCATGATCATTCCAGATAAAAGCTAAATGCTGAATCTCGATAATAATCTTCTGGATGGCTTGCAATGCTCGTTCCATTTCGAAGAAAGGCATGATGATGCCGAATTCGTCACCACTTAAACGCGCGACGATGTCGGATTTACGCACATGCTTCTTGATCATGGTACTAATCTGTTTCAACAACAGGTCGCCGGCCGCACTACCGCAGGTATCATTGACGATTCTGAATTGGTCGACATCGAGGTAGGCGAACACGTGCTGAACTGTCGTATTACTGTCCTCGGTCACCAGACCTTCAAATTTTTGCTCAAACGAGCTGCGATTAAGAAATCCGGTAAGATGATCGTGACTGCCCTCGTAACTCAGTTTACGGCGCAGCTTACGGTCCTCCGATACATCCTTGAGGATAATGACAAAACCTACATCCTCGGCTTCCATATCGATCATCGGTGATGCCGAAAACTCGAGCTCGACAATATTGCGGTCGGGATCGTAAAAAAACGTCGAGCTGATCGAAATCTTTCGGCTTAGCAATTGGTTTAAGTCAACAATTCGGGTGGTCTGTCGATTTGCATACAAGATTAAAGTTTCGTGTATCGAGGTGTCGATCAGTTCGGATTCCTCGTCGCCAAACAGTTTTTGGGCACTCGGGTTGACCAGTTTTATCCGGTCCTTGGAGTCGATAACAATTACCGGGTTGGTAATCGAGTCGAGCGTGGTCGAGATAAAGTCTTTTTCCGAGCGCAGCTTTTCCTCGATTTGACGACGCGAAATGGTTTCGATCTCAAGGCCTTCCACCATTTCGTTATAGGCGATAACCAGGTCTTTTAATTCGCTAGGTAATTTTTGTTCGCTAATCGACGCGTACTTGCCAGTCAACAATGCTCCTACCGAATTACGCAAATTGTTCATTGGCAAGAATGCACGATTCAATAAAATCAACACCAGCACTAGTGCAGAAACGGTTGCAATCGTAGTGATGATGAAGAAACTGTTTTCTGTTTTGCCGAGGCTATCGATGACAGGTTGCTGGTCAAATGAAGCACTGAGGGTAGCTCCCAGAAATGCATCGTCTCCATAAAGCTTATAGGTCGGATATAGGTGGGTACCTTCCTCCGGGCCAACCCAATTCTTCGAGAGATAAAGACTGGGGCCAGAGCCATGGGTTATTTTTAGTGGAACTCCGATATTTCTCTCTACACGCTTCAACCCTTCGACTGCATAGGCAATAATATGCAGGTAAGCCTTCGGTTCCAGGGTACCCACGGGCACCAGCACCTCGCTGTATAGTTGGCCATCGAAACTGCACAGCGAGAACTTCGGTGTTAACACTCGTATCAATGATCCACCAATCGACTCCACCATCGTGGAACAGCCGGCATAACCATTCAATCCGTCATCGGAATTTTGCGCAAAAATATCACTTGAAAGATCTCGTACAATTATTGCTTTTAGATTGGGAAGGCCCCTGGATACCTGGTAACTGTTATAGCTTTCGCCCAACCAGGCCTCCATCTTGGCAACATCACGCCTTTTAAGGGCATCTTGGAATGGTTCCTCGCTTTGCAGATGCAATGCAAACTGTCTCTGATCATCGTAAAGCCCCTGGATGACCTCACCGCTTTCGTGTTCGAGCAAGGACTGGATTGATTCGATCTGAGACTTGATTGCCTGTTCGCGATACACGTGGGTACTGTAAATCGCCAAACCATAGGCCAGCGCACCCAACCAGAGTAATGCGAAGCCAATAATGAATTTGAAACTGTAGAGGCGTGATAGCACAATGCTACTCGATCACATGAGGATAATCCTTATCCCGCCATTCGACGAAGTCGATCGTATTTGCTACAGCAAGCGACTCGTGATCTTGGAGACGCAGAAACCAGGCGACCGTCAGAGCCACCCGGGAGGAGAATGAAATTGCCAAAGTAAAAAATACAGCCAACCCCGCGGACAGGGATAGACAAGCACCTGATTTCGTCATAGCAATAGCCAGGTTAACCGGATTTAGATTCAGTTATAATAGTCCAAATATCATAATTATCCTGTGCTTAAGCCATCTTTTTAACGAATCTTTTAACAGGATATACCGATGCCACCCAGGCCACAGTAACCTGACGGGTTTTTTTCAAGGTATTGCTGGTGATAATCCTCCGCATAATAGAACGGATCAGCCGGCGATATCTCGGTTGTAATCGCCGCGTAACCCGCGGCCTGAAGTTTTTGCTGATACTGCGCCAAGCTTTGTTGCGCGGCCTCACGCTGGCTGTCGAGACAGTAATAGATTCCCGACCGATACTGGGTGCCCATATCGTTGCCCTGACGCATGCCCTCGGTCGGGTTATGCGACTCCCAGAATGTTTTTAACAGTGTCTGGAAATCGATTTGCTGCGGACGATAAACCACCAGCACAACTTCGTTATGCCCTGTCATACCGGTACAGACTTCCTGGTAGGTTGGATTGGGAGTGTGACCGGCGGCGTATCCTACCGCGGTAGTATGAACCCCGGGAAGCGTCCAGAACTTTCGTTCGGCGCCCCAGAAACAACCCAATCCAAGCACCACCTGTTCACAATCCTCTGGAAACGGCTCCACCATCGAGGTCCCGAGAACAGTATGAATTGGATCGAATTGCAGCGCTTCGTTACGGCCGGGCAAGGCCTCTGCTGGTGCTGGAATACTAGTTGGTCTGCCAAACATGATTAACTCCCAAAGATTGTACCGGCGACCTACTATCAGATCCCGGCCGCAAGATTTAGTTCTATCCAGATGGGCGCATGATCGGAGGGTTTTTCCATCCCCCGAATATCGTAGTCCACCCCGGCATCGACCACTGTGGGCTTTAGTAGTTCCGAAACCAGTAAATGATCGATGCGTAAGCCCCGTTTTGGTTCGCGTTCGAATCCACGACTGCGATAATCGAACCAGCTAAAGCAGTTATCTTCGCTGGCATGACATAGCCGAAATCCATCGTATAGTCCAAGTGCCTCCAGCTTTTGGAACCACTCACGTTCTTCGGGCAGGAAACTGGTTTTACCCGTCTTGAGCCAGCGTTTGGCGTTATCCTCGCCGATGCCGATATCCAGGTCCAGCGGCGCAATATTATAGTCGCCGATCACTATCAACTTCGATTGCTTCATATCGTAGGCACCGAGGAACTGTGTCAAATCCCGGTAGAAACGTTGTTTTGCCGGAAATTTAATTGCGTGATCACGACTTTCGCCCTGTGGAAAATAGCCATTGAAAACCAGTACCGAATCCCCGTCTATTTGAAATTCGCCTCCGATAAATCGTTTTTGCGCGTCTTCCGGGTCGCCCGGAAAACCATAGCAGGGTTTGCTGCAGGGACGACGTGCCATCAGGGCAACGCCGTAGTGGGTTTTCTGCCCCGCATAGATAACCTGGTAATCCATTTCGGCGATCGCATCGACTGGAAATTCATGGTCCTGCACCTTGGTTTCCTGCAGGCCGATAAATTCCGGCGCATGCTTGTCGATCACACTCTGCAGCTGATGCAGGCGCTGGCGCACGCTGTTTACGTTAAACGAGACTATCTTCATGCTCTGCATCATCCCCAAACTTTTTCAGAAATTCGATCAGTGATTCCTCGCCCATTCGCGATTCAAGCTCCTGTTCTAAATCCTTTAGAAACTCTGACACTTGTGCATCGCTGCGAAAGATACCGGTTTGGCCATCATCTTCTGCCTCACGGGCACTGCGCAGAATATCCGCTAGCTTGATGCGTTGCAACGAAGCGCCAGGTAAATAGAGTGGAGGATTCTGTGCGGACTGCTGAATCAAGCCATCGCGCTGCAACGCATCCAGCATTCGCTTCAATAAGTCGACCGGTACCTGCTGGTAACTGGCGAGATTTTTCAGGCTTGGAACCAGCTCCAACTGTTGATCATGCGCGCGCGCAATATCTACCATCGCTTGCAGTGCCAACTGGTCGCGCATGCGTCCGCTTAAATGAACGCTATGCCTCTTCCACTTAAGCTGTTCGGGATTCTGGTGATAGAACGAAATACTGGATCCGATCAACAAGATCATCCAGTTCAGGTAAAGCCAGATCATAAATACCAGCAGGATCGCGAAGCCCGAATAAATCGCCGTGTAACTGGTCGAACCACCGATAAATGACGTAAACACGATGCCGCTGGTTTCCCATAACACGCCTGCGATTGTCGCGCCGTACAAGGCCGAACGAAATTTTACCCGGGTATTTGGCACCAGCATATAAACAAAGGTGAAGGCAGCAATAACGAGCACGTATGGCAACAGCTTCCCTACCAGGCGCAGTAAAGTACTCATATAGGGCAAAGCGTTCAGGAACTCCACGATATGGTTACTGCCAAGCGATGCGGTAATACCAACGGCCGAAAAGATCAATACCGGGCCGACCATGATGACGCTCAAATAATCGCTGAAACGCTTCATCAAACTACGGCTGCCCTGCAATTTCCAGGTAAAGTTAAACGCCGATTCAATTTTTTGAATCAGCGAAATCGCCGTGTATATCAACAGAGCCAGGCCCAGCGCGCCGAGTACCCCAATTTTCATATTCTCGACGAATCCTACGATTCGCGCGCTGATTTCGACGCTCTGCGCACCCATGGGAGCAAGAATTCTGGCTAAGGTAGGTTCCAGTTGATCGTGGACTCCAAATCCCTTTAATACCGAGATACTGACAGCAAGCAAGGGCACCAGGGATAACAGCGTGGTATATACCAGGCTCATCGCCCGCAGAGTAATCATGCCATCCATAAGGTCGCGACCAACCCTTACCACTATCTGTAAAAAATGCCTCCATGGCGAACGAGCCACCTTGGAATCACAAGCGTCATAGCTCCAGATATACTGGTTAAGTTGTTCTAGCATTAACCTATCTCAGCCCGTGAAGGCTTCCTTGGAATTCAGGTATTCGATTTCGGCCTTAGTACTGGCCCGACCTAACGCGGCATTGCGGTGAGGAAAGCGACCATACTTTTCTACAATTGCATGGTGGTGATGCGCATAGCGGAGGCTAGATTCGAGCCCGGGTTGTGCAAACAGTTTCAGCGCGAGTTCCTGGTCTTCGAGTGCTTCGCTGTGCATGTATGGCTTATATAAAAATGTCAGTTGCTCGACCGGCAAGACCTTATCGAAATCCCGCTCGATTGCAACAGTTGCGACATCACGCGACTGGGCTTCGCTGGCAAAGCTCTGGGCACTGCCTCGAAACATATTCAGCGGAAACTGGTCCAGAACAATTACCAGCGCCAGGCACCCCTCTGCAGTTTGCAGCCAGTGGTCGAGTTCACCACGAGACGCCTGCTCCCAGGTATCCTGATAACGCTCGCTTAATTCCCGGTCAAATTTCGGCGTTGAGTTAAACCAGAATTTCCGGGTTCCATCCGCAAACCAAAAATCGATTATTTGTTGTGGCATAAAATCCTCGCTATCCAAATCATGTTAACAGGCTTTGAACAGTGCATCGACCTGCTCGCGCAAGCGCTGTTGTAACTTTTTACGGCCCTCCGCACCTGACTCTCGCTCGAGCAAATCCCAGTTTCTGTTCTGAATCGCTTTTTCGATCAGTAGGCTGTCGGATTTATGAGAAGATTGTGCAATAAACTGCATGACGCACTTTTGCAAACTGGTAAAGCACAGTTCAAACCCCTTGTTGCCGCCGGCAAAGGCTGCGATTTCGTCTTGCTCTAACTCGTTAAGCGACGCGTGAAAATTGGCAAAACGTAATAGCGATTCAACCTGGGCGGTATCCATATGTTGCAAAAACTGGGTCATCCAGGTCGGCAGTTGCCGCTGAATTCGTTGTTGCAATATATCTATTTCGCCAACCAGTTCCTGGCTGATCGAACGCAACACCACGATCGACTGATCGCCGCTTGATTTACCCGGCGCATAGCTAACATGAACCAGTGAGAATTGCGCTTGCTGCCAGAAATATGCCGTTTCCGGGTCGAGCGCAAAGCAGGCACCGAGATAATCCATCGAATTCTCTCGCCCATAGCGCAATGCATGATCAAGCAGCTGCGTGCCGAGACCTAGGCGTCGATGGGTTTCCGCCACTGCGATGCGTTGCACGCGTATGCCTTTGTACTTTGCAAAATTTCGCAGACCAGCCTGGGCAGTCAGCATCTGAGCCAGCAAATGTCCCCGCGGTCGGCGCCGCCCAAGAAAAACCTCAGCGCACAACTCGTCGTCCAGACCGCCCTCAATATTTAACAATGCGGCGCCAACAACCGCGGTTTCCTGATACGCAACGATTAGTACCAGGTCAGGATTCTCCATCAGCATACGCAGATCCGATGGCCGCGTGCGGTAATGTGCCGAATTCAACAACGTGTAAACCTGCTGCAGCAATGGAAAATGTTCTGGATTCCCCGGCTCTTCCAGCAATTGCAGCTTCCAGCTTGCCTTACCCCCTGGCCGGGCGGGGGGGTTTAATGTATCGGTGGTCAACATCAGCGTTCGATTGAGCCAGGCCTCCAGTCGGTCGCCCTGACACCAGCGTACCGGCTTATCCAGGCTAAGTTGCATCAACTTTTGTGCATCCATCGCGGCGACGAAACGCAACATAAATCCCTGCCCGGTACCTTCATAACCACCACTGGTGGTTGCCATAATCAACCTTGGATAAAGCCTGTTCAATTGGCGCAGCATCGATAATGGGATCATCGCAGCTTCATCGATGATCACCAGGTCTGCTTCAAGGCAACTCTGCATGAGCCGGTCAGGCGCGACAAATTCGGCATCCGGCACCAGTCGCAACAGCTGGGCGCAAGTTTGTTTCGAGTTTGCCGATATCAATATCCGATAGCTAGCCTGCAAGTGTTTAACCAGTAATCCCAGGCAGGTACTCTTACCACGACCACGTTCGGCATTGATCAACGCAATTCCGCTTTGACCACTTGCTACCCATTGCTCGATTCGTTGCAGGCAGTGTGTCTGCTCAGCAGTCTTCCCATGTTTGATCGGAGTTTGCTGTAACGACTGTAATTCCGGTAAAGACTTTATTGACCTGAAGTCAAACCCGGGTATCACTAGAATTCCAGTTTTATCATCCCGTTCAAGCGCACTGAAAAAATACTCTGCAAAACGCGCCCGCAGAGATATCGTTTGATCCTGCCAACTTGCGTAGCGGTCGGTTTGCATATCCCAGTCTCTAATTGGGGGTGACAGCAACAATAGAACACCACCTGCCTGCACCAACCCGGCGACAATACATAACACGTCGGGATTAAAGCCATCAAAGAGATCCAGTGCAACGAGCCGGGCTTCGCTACCGAGACAAGAATCGGCCTTGCTGAAAGGGATTGCATTCGCTGTGAGATTTCGATTCGATACAAGCTGCATCGATGCATCTACCTGGAACAACAACTCAAGTTGCTCGTCACACCAGGATTGCGATCCCTGCAAGGCAACCAGCTGACGCTGCTGGTTGCGCCGTAACTGATCGAGCAAAGATGTCATCCAGTAAATTATATCGATTGCCGGCATGGAGAATTTTTGTTAAAAAAGCAGCTCATTATAGGTGAGTAACAAGCCATGACAAAAGATCAGCAAACCGAGATCGAAGCAGTTGCATTTCGCGCTTTGGTATCTCATCTGCAGCAACGTAGTGACGTACAGAATATTGACCTCATGAACCTTGCGGGCTTTTGTCGCAACTGCTTGTCCAAATGGTATTCCGCAGCGGCCAAACAGGTGGAGCCAGACTTCGATTATGACACTGCGCAAAAATACGTGTACGGGATGAATATCGAGGACTGGAAGCGCGACCATCAAACCAGTGCAACTGATGAACAAAAGCAGCGCTTTGAGAACACCAAGCCAGTGCACGCAAAAATCACCGGTTACTAGGGGAACATCGTTGCCGCTGGTTGCAGCGGAACCTCACCAGTTGAAGCGGATTACCTGAGTTCGCGCCGTAATATCTTACCCACGTTTGTTTTCGGCAATTCGTCTCTGAACTCTATTATTTTCGGCACCTTGTAAGCGGTTAGATGCTCGCGACAATGTTCTATGACCGACGCCTCATCGAGCGCGGGATCCTTTTTCACGATAACTGCCTTGACAATCTCGCCACAGGAATCATCGGGCTCACCGATAACGCCAACTTCCAGGACTCCTTCATGACCGGCAATAACGGTTTCAACTTCGTTCGGATAGACGTTGAATCCGGAAACCAGAATCATATCCTTGAGGCGATCGACAATACGAAAGAATCCGAGTTCGTCCATTTGTGCAACATCGCCAGTTTTTAACCAGCCATCGCTGGACAGGACCTTGGCCGTTTCTTCGGGTCGCTGCCAGTAACCCTTCATCACCTGGGGACCACGCACGCACAGTTCCCCGGTTTCTCCCTGCGGCAAGATATTGCCATTTTCATCCTGGACCGAGACTTCGGTCGATGGCACCGGCAAGCCGATGCTGCCATTGTATTCCTGCAGGTTCAAAGGATTGATACACACCGCCGGAGAGGTCTCGGTCAATCCATAGGCTTCGAGTAACGGCGACCCGGTTAATTTCTTCCAGCGTTCGGCTACCGGCTGTTGCACCGCCATGCCACCGCCGAGTGAAAGCTTTAAATTGGAAAAATCGATTTGCTCAAACCCAGGCGTGTTCATCAAGCCGTTGAACAACGTATTAACACCTGTCAACGCGGTAAACCTCAAGCCTTGCAATTCCTTGACAAAACCGGGCATGTCGCGCGGGTTGGTAATCAGGTAATTAAGTGCACCAACCTTCATAAAAGTCAGGCAGTTAGCCGTTAATGAAAAGATGTGATAAAGCGGTAGTGCCGTGATTATGACTTCCTGCCCGTTTCCGATGACATTTTCAATCCAGGCCGAGGCTTGCTGCATGTTAGCGACCATATTGCCATGGGTCAGCATGGCGCCCTTGGCCACCCCGGTGGTGCCGCCGGTATACTGCAAAAACGCGAGGTCGTCATGATTGCACGACACGGGTTTATGAGGCTGGTCTGACCCCATCTGCAGTGCCGCTTTAAAAGCAATACGCTGCGACAAAGAAAACTGTGGCACCATTTTTTTGACGTACTTGACGACCAGGTTGACGATCAAGGATTTCGGGAAATGCAGCATATCGCCAAGCTGGGTGGTTATTACATGTTGAATCGGGGTTTCATCGATGACTTCGCTTAGGGTGTGGCAAAAATTTTCCATCACGATGATGACCTTGGCACCTGAATCAACCAATTGGTGCTCGAGTTCTCGAGGTGTGTATAACGGGTTGGTATTGACGACCGTAAATCCGGCACGCAAGGTCGCAAAAATTGCGATCGGATTCTGCAGCACATTAGGCATCATGACAGCGACACGATCGCCCTTGTTCATTCCAGGTAGTCTTTGCAGGTAACTAGCGAGTTGATCGGTATACCGATCCATCTCGTTATAGGTCAGGGTCGTCCCCAGATTACAGAAACAGGGGCTTTCCCCATATCTCTTGATTGCCTGTTCAAACACATCGGTGACCGATTGATAGGCATCGATATCAACCTCTTCCGGGATCCCGGGAGGATAGCTTTTTAACCAGACCTTCTCCACTTGCTCGTCCCCCAACCTGGCATTTGTTTTATTATGACGTCGCGGGTACGAATTTTCAGTCTGAGCCTCTGACCCGCTTCTTTTTTGCTGCCGACTTCTTTGTTACGGTCTTCTTTGGTGTTGCCTTTTTCTTTGCTACCGTCTTTTTTGGTACATCTATTTTATTTGTCATTTGCTCAGTCGTAAAGTCATCAACCATAACAACCGTCGTTGTCGCCGAGCGAGCCTGCAGTAGTATATCAGCTTCCTCGACGGAAACTTGGCCCGACTCCTGCAGCCTGTTTACCCACTGCTGGTAGTCTTCTAGTCCATGTTGTATCAGTTGATCGTGGCGCAGGCGACGTTCTATCGGTTCCGCCTTTATCACCTTGTGCAATGCGTCCTCGAGACAGCCGGTTATATCTTTGGGATCGTCGGTACTATAGATACCGGCAGTCAATCGATCACGAGCCGCTCCCGGTCTGATCACTAATGACGCGACGCGATGACTGAGCGAATCGTTAGGTTGGCGCAAACTGAGTCCCAATGGAAATATCGAATGACGCACAATCACTCCCAGCCACTTAATTGGAAAATTACGCAAAATCTCATCAAGTGCCATCTGCACCTGGTAGAGGCAGTACTTGGCTGACCATTCGACCAGCGGTAGATCGCTTCGCGGTTGACCATCGGTTTCAAATTTTTTAATCGCAGCCGAGGCGTAAAACATGTAACCCAATGCGTCGGCAAATCGACCGGAGAGCTTTTCCTTGCGCTTGAAAGAACCGCCCAGGGTCATCAACACCAGGTCGGCACACACTGCAAATGCGGCGCTCATCTGACCCAGGCGCTTGTAGTAGTCACCAATACGACCCGAATATGGGGCCGGAGCGAGATGGCTACCACTGATACCATAAACAAAAGCACGGCAATAATTGGTTAAAAAGTATTCCGCATGACCGCGCAATGCCTGGTCGAAATCTTCTTCGGCACCGGGTTGATCCGCCGTCATCGCGGCTTCCATTTCACGCATCAAATAGGGATGGCAACGGATCGCGCCCTGTCCAAAAATTATCATACTGCGCGTCAGTATGTTTGCACCTTCTACCGTGATTCCAACCGGAATTGACTGATAGGCACGAGCGATGTAATTCGAAGGCCCAATGCATATTCCGCGGCCCCCGTGGATATCCATCGCATCATTGACAACCTGGCGCATATGCTCGGTATTGTAGTATTTCAGTATCGCGGTAATTATCGACGGCTTTTCACCGCTATCGAGTGCACTCAAGGTCAAAAGCCTTCCCGCTTCCATCATGTACGTCATACCGCCAATGCGGGCCAGTGCTTCTTCGACGCCTTCAAACTTTCCAATCGAGGTATTGAACTGCTTGCGTACGTAAGCATAAGCACCGGTGGCGCGAGCACAGGATTTACCCGCTGCAACACCCACTGCTGGCAGGGAAATACCGCGCCCCACCGATAGCGATTCAACCAGCATACGCCAGCCATTGCCTATATTTTCCTGCCCGCCAATGACGTATTCCATCGGGATGAAAACATCTTTACCGCTATTAGGCCCATTTTGAAATGCCACGTTCAGCGGAAAGTGTCTGTTACCGATTGTGATTCCAGGGGTATCTGACGGGATTAAAGCGCAGGTGACACCAAGCTCCTCATCTGCGCCCAGCAAGCCGTCCGGATCGAATGCCTTGAATGCCAGACCAAGTACCGTCGCTACCGGGCCAAGCGTGATATAGCGCTTCTCCCAGTTCAAGCGCAAGCCCAGTACCTGCTTACCCTGGTGTTCTCCCATGCAAACCACTCCATGGTCGGGAATAGCACCGGCATCAGAACCGGCGAAAGGACCAGTCAATGCAAAACAGGGAATGTCACGTCCGTCGGCTAAGCGCGGCAGGTAAAAATCCTTTTGCGCCTCGGTTCCATAATGCAAAAGTAATTCAGCCGGGCCGAGCGAGTTTGGCACCATGACGGTCACGCCTGCGGTAATACTGCGCGCGGATAATTTCATCACTACTGCAGAGTGCCCGTAGGCCGAGAATTCGAGGCCCCCGTAATGCTTCGGAATGATCATGCCGAAAAAACGATGCTGCTTCATAAATTCCCACACATCAGGTGGGAGATCCAGGCGCTTATGCGTGATGTCCCAATCATCGATCATCGAGCATAGTTGATCTACCGGACCATCGATAAACGCCTGCTCTTCCTCACTTAATACCGGTAAATTGTAATTCTGTAACAGCTGCCAGTCAGGGGCGCCTCGAAACAGTTCCGCCTCCCACCAGACGGTACCTGCATCAATTGCATCGCGCTCTGTTTCGGACATTGGCGGCAGTATTTTACGAATGCGCTGCAACAACGGCCGCGCCAGAAACTGTTGGCGAATGTGCGGTAACCCCAGCAACACTGCAGGCACCAGGAACGCGATCCAGAATACCAGTCCCCAAAACAGGTTGAACCCACCTGCTAAGGTGAATATCAAAAGAAAGAATAAGGTAATCAGCGCGAGTGTACGAAACGGGATTTGATGGCGAGCGATTGCATAAAATAATGCGAACACGGCGCCCAACAGGAGCAGAATATTCATCAAGGTAACCCGAAATTTAGTGAGTCAATAAAGCTTTTCCAAACAGTATAATATATTGACACTACCATCAATACAAAGTTGCAAATTGCAACTATTAGCGCGGATCTGGTTTGGACTGAGAAATAAGCTTTGCGCGGAGTTTCTGATTTACCGAATTAAGACCAAGGTGCAATACCCCGTCCACAAACTCGAGCAGAGGCAGCACAGTCAATAACATTGGAGCGGCGTGTACCGAAAGCTCTTCGGTGTTACTCGCCTCGATTAGTTTCAACGCTCGATCGATCGAAAAACTGTGTTCTTCATGCGAGGCATGGGTGCTGACAACCTGGTTACCGCCAGCAGATTGTGCTTCTTTAAGACTGACACCAAGCTGTTCATAGACTTGCTCGAGATCAATTGATTCGGAAGGAATGCAGCTAAATACCGCGCCGCTCAAGGTAAGCTTAACTCGCTTGCCTGATAACCGCATCTCGGTACTGGATAAACTTCTGAAAATGCGGTTGATGGCTGCAGTTCCCCCGATTCCATTCGTTGCAGGATACAGCAGACAAAACTTGGCATTGCCGAGATAACACAGAGTGTCCTCGCGACGCAGCGTCTGCTGGATGATCCTGGCAAC
>CAXMNA010000170.1:0-8029 GCA_964194715.1 uncultured Gammaproteobacteria bacterium | reverse complement strand
AAGTCGGATACCTACGGGGGTTCATTTCTCTACCACAATGAAAACAATCAGGTTGCGGTTGGATTTGTTATCGGGCTTGATTATCGCAATCCGCACTTGAGTCCATTCGACGAGTTTCAGCGCTTCAAGAACCATCCGGATATTCGCCCCATCTTCGAAGGCGGTACTCGTGTCTCCTATGGTGCGCGCGCAATTTCCGAGGGTGGACTGCAGTCGATTCCGAAACTGACTTTTCCGGGCGGCCTGCTGATCGGTGATACTGCCGGCTTCCTCAATGTACCAAAAATCAAGGGCACTCATACCTCGATGAAATCGGCGATGCTCGCGGCCGAGGCCGTATTTGAGCTTTTGCCGGTCGAATATGACGAGGAAAATCCGGACCCCGCGCTCGAGGCGACTGCCTATCCAGAGAAGTTGAAACAATCGTGGCTGTGGCAGGAGTTGCACCAGGTACGCAACATTCGGCCCGCTTTCCAGAAAGGGTTGTGGTGGGGATTGTTCAATGCGGCGCTTGAAACTTACATTTTCCGCGGCAAGGCGCCCTGGACCATGGGTCACCATGCTGATCATGAGCAGATCGGCAACAAGAACGATTACCCTAAAATCGAATACCCCAAACCCGACGGTGTCATTAGCTTCGATCGTTCATCTTCGGTATACCTGTCTGGTACCTTTCATGACGATAACCAGCCCGCGCACCTGCGCTTGCGCGATGACAGCGTACCGATTGCGTTGAATCTCGAGAAATACGATGCGCCCGAGCAACGTTACTGCCCGGCGGGAGTTTATGAAATTGTCGAAGTTGATGGTAATCCGGCACTGCAGATCAATGCACAAAACTGCGTGCACTGTAAAGCTTGCGATATCAAGGATCCCAGTCAGAACATTCACTGGACCGTGCCAGAAGGCGGGGGCGGGCCTGCTTATCCCAATATGTGACCCGTTAGGGAACATTCCCGATGATATCCCTCGGGAATGTTCCCTAACGGGTCATCCTGGAAGCGCCACAGGCGCTATCCGGGATCTTGCAACGTATCGTCGTTGCATGGTTATTATAAAAAAAGGGAACAGATCCGATATAGAGTCTGCTCCCTGTAAAGTTCTCTGAGGAGAGAACAATGCCTCACTGTATTATAGATTATTCTCAAGAGGTTGCAGATCAGGCCGAAATCGATGCCCTGATTGATGCAGTGCACCAGGGTGCAATGGATTCGGACCTGTTCCCCGAATATGACATTAAAACCCGTGCGCTTAGGTTTCAGCAGCATCGTACCGGTCAAACCCGTGATTCTTTCGTGCACGTCGCGATACACCTGCTTTCCGGGCGCAGCGACGCGCAAAAATCGAGGCTTAGCGAGTGTGTGCTCGCCCGCATCGAGCCGCTATTACCACATGTTGTCAGCGTCGGTGTCGAAATCTATGACATCCATCGCGAGAGCTACCGCAAACGCGTGCTGTAACAGGTACCAATCCGTCATTCCGATACGTCGGACCGCGGCGAAAGCCGGAATCCATTTCAACAAGCCACGATATCTTTTGGCAAAGCCCCGGGGGGCTTTGCATGTACTTTCCGAGAAGACGCTGGGATAGATTCCGGCTCGGGGGCCGGAATGACAAGTATCTGTGTCATTCCGAGCGACAGGTGTCCAGCATGGCTTTACGAGCGTCGTTGTAAGTGATTCCTTTTAGTCTCCCTAACAGATCCCAGCTCTGCTGCTCGTCGATACTGAGATACTCGTTGTCGGGCTCGAGTCGGCGTTGATGAGCGCAAATACAGACACTCATACACAAGCGCATACAGATCAGGTCAAACACCAGGCTGATCTCGGTTTCGGTCAACGGCAGGATTTGGTGGTAACCGCGTAACAGCGTCTGGGCCGCTCTCAGCGGGTCGGCTTCGTCGAGCATCGCGTACGCAGCGGCAATTGCGGGTTCGACTACCAGCCACAAATGCATCATATCGCCAAAATCAATGATGCTGATCACCTGCTGACCGCTGGCATCCACGATTACATTTTGGCGGTTTGCATCGTTATGGATAACGGCGTGTCTGAGTTCATGTTGCAACGGCAGCACGCGTTCGCGGAATCCGTTTTCGAAATGTTCGACCAGCGCGAGTTGGTCGGCGCTTGCCAGTAGTGGTTTGTAAGCATCGAGCACCGGCAGTGCTAATTCCATGTTCCACAGCAAGGGACGTTCAAGTCCGGGATGAGCAAATGAATCAAGTGTCTTGTCGAGCAATGCGAGTCGCTGGCCCAGACTCATCAGTAAGTCCGGGTTCGACTCGGTGAGCTCGGCCCATAAGCGACCCTCGATAAATGGCAGCACGCGACAATGATGTTCATTGCCCTGCGTATCACGCAGGGTTTCGATCAAACGCCCGTTGACCGATTCGACAGCAGTCGCAACTTGCGGGAATGCTTTTGCCTTGGCCAGTTTTTGAAACACCAGGTGCTGGCACTCGAGCATCGCCGGAGATTCCTGCACGTTGGCGATCTTGAAAATGAACTTGCCGCGTGCGTCAGTGATCAGGAAATTTAAATCGCGTTCACCGTTGAGTTGCTTCATCGGTCCCTCGAGCGCGAAAAGTCGCTGCGCGAAATCGGCAGCTTGGGCTGAATCAAATTCAGGCAACAGGCAACTATCTGACATAAAGTTTGGGTTTATAAACATTCATTGTAAAAAGGTGCCTCTAAAAAGCAGGATTTTTCGCGTGTGCAAGGCGGTCCGACGTTTCGGAGCACCGCGCGCAGAACCGCAGTTTACACGTGAGTAAATGAGGATGCGATCGGGCTGGCGTACCAGCACGATGCTGACGCGGCAATCGTGAAAAAAGACAATTTTTAGAGGTACCTTGTCGCAAATGGTTAACTAGCGGTCGTAGACTGTTAGTTGTGCTAAATATATAGTCCGAAAAGTTATAGTCCAACAATAACTGGAGTTATCAATGTCGCTTCGTCTTGGCATCGACACCGGCGGTACTTTTACCGACGCGGTGCTGGTCGATGACAACAAGCAAATTGTCAGTGCCGAGAAAAGCCTCACTACGCGCTTTGATTTAAGTCTCGGCATCGGTGATGTGATTGCTAAATTGCCGACCGCTACGCATGTCGATGTGACTATGGTTTCGCTCTCGACAACGCTGACCACCAATTCGGTGGTAGAAGATCTGGGTGCACCTGTGTGTGTGCTGTTGCCGGGCTATACCGACGAACAGGTCAAGCAAAGCGGATTGCTGGAAATATTACCGGCACAGCTGGTCGTGACGCTTGCAGGCGGCTATGACGCGGTCGGTCGCGAACACAAATCCCTGGATGAAAAACGAGCTCGTGAAGCTATTGAAAAGCTACAGGACCAGGTTTCGGCGTTTGCGATTTCTAGCATGTTCGGCACGCGCAACTCGAGTCATGAAAACCGTCTCAAGCAGCTCGTCACCGAGTTGACCGATATGCCGGTTATCTGTGGGCACGAATTGGCGTCGAACCTGGGCGCACCGCGCCGCGCCTTAACCGCAGCATTAAACGCGCGCATGGTGCCACCGGTCAAGGAACTGATCACCTCGGTACAAAAAATACTGACGCGCCATAAAATTGATGCACCGTTAATGCTGGTGAAGGGTGACGGTTCACTCGCCAGTCTTGAAAACGCGATCGAAAAGCCGATTGGTACGGTACTTTCCGGGCCGGCTGCCAGTGTCATCGGAGCCTGCCAGTTGTCGGGTCTTAACAATGCGATTATCGCTGACATGGGTGGCACCACGACCGACATCGCGATCGTTAGTAATGGTCAGCCGGAGCTCTGCGACGATGGTGCCAGAATCGGTGACTGGCAACCGATGGTGGAAGCGGTTCGCGTCAATTCAATCGGCCTCGGCGGTGACAGCGAAATCCATTTCGGCGGCCACAAGGGTTTGTCGCTCGGTCCCCGTCGGATTGTGCCAACAAGCTTGCTGGCACATCTCTATCCCGAAGTAATTCCGAAACTGGAGGCGCAACTTGAAGGCATGGTTAGTGCGCGTAGTAACCGTTTCGTCATGCGCCTCGAAAATAACCAGGCGCTGCTGCAACAACTTAACTCGGCTGAGCTCGAGGCGTGGGAGCTGTTATCTGACAAGCCGATCGAACTCGATGCAATCGTGCAGCAGGATCGAACCTACGCGCGCGCACTGGCCAAGCTGAAACGACTTGGGCTGGCAATCTATAGCGGATTTACGCCCACCGACGCGATCCATGTGCTGGGCATCAATTCACACTGGAACAGGCCTGCGGCTGAACTGTCGGCGCGCATCTGGATGCGACAGATGCGCTTCCTTTACGGTTACGGCAAATGGGACAGCGATGATGTCGATACGGCCTGCCGCCAGGTTTATGATCTCGTCATTGCCACTATACGACGTTTGCTGGTCGAGGTTGGTTTAAACGAATTTGAACTGGCAGCCAAATCCAGCAAGGCCAGCGGTATTGTCGATACCATAACTCGTATGGTGATAAGCAGTCATGAAACTGAGGGGCGCAAGCCTTTGTTTAAACTTGATTTTGCAAGTGACTACCCGATTATCGCGGTTGGCGCACCGGCTGCGAGTTATTACCGGGATGTTGCCGATAGCATGTTCATCGGTTTACACCTACCCGAACATGCCGATGTCGCCAACGCCTTCGGCGCTGTCATGGGTAGCGTGATTCAACGGGCCCAGGTTACGGTTACGCAACCCCAGCACGGTACTTTCTGTCTGTTTCACGATGATCAACCAAAGCAATTCGACAACCTTGAGGCCGCCAAGCAGGAGGCACAGCAAATTGTATCCAGGGTTGCCCAGCAAAAAGCACTCGCGGCCGGGGCCATCGATCCCACCGTGACGCTCGCGTTTGACGATATCCATGTGCAGGACGAAATCGATGGTGAATTGTTCCTCGAGTCAACCGTGATTGCGACCGCGATTGGCCCTGCCTGCAACTGGCGCTCGGAAGAAAGCAGGTGAACCTGGCAACAACCCTGCAAAGCTACGGGTTGTTCGTACGCGGAGTGACCTGTCTAAGCACGGCCGAGATCGAAACATATGGATTCCCCGAAGCGATGTCGGCGATTGCATTGGTGGGCAACATCGGGTCGAGTTACTGGTCTGTATTCTGTCGATCGCCTGAATTCCTCGATGGCGAAGGGCATCCCCTCGATCGATGGAGTCGGCGCGTCGCAGAGTCGATTGCAACCGAATTGCCGGTAAATCCGGTCTACCCATTCGAGGGACCTCCCTATTACCCGTTTCAGCAGTGGGCACAGCGTGCCGAGGCACTCGAGCAATCGCCGATAGGTGTCATGATTCATCCCGAATACGGGCTTTGGCACTCGTATCGTTTTGCGCTGCTGGGCGCTGACTTCGAGACGGAGCAGACGCTGTCGCTGGCAGAGTCTCCCTGTATCAGCTGTGATGCTAAACCATGCCTGCATAGCTGCCCGGTCGACGCTTTCGATGGCACCGGTTACGATGTCGATCGCTGTGCGAATTACCTGCAGCAAACCCCACAAGCCGAATGCCATTCGACCGGCTGCATCGCACGTTATGCCTGCCCGGTTGCCTGCGATCTGAGCTATACTGCGGAACAGGGTCGATTCCATTTACAAGCCTTCCTAAACCTTCGCAAATGACTGAAAAAAAAGTGGTTTTTAGCCATTTTTGTTTTTCGATTCTAATCTATACTCAGAATGTTGATGCAAGTATGAATTTAGCGGGAAAAATAGCAAATTAACCTGCCTGCAAGGTATTACTGTTTTATATGGCAAAACTCGGCAACATTTTTTTTAACCGAACGCTCAATCAGTTTCTCGAATGTAAAAACCTCGATAGCAAGAAAGGTTTGTCGCTGGCCGATAGAATTCGGGCATCGGCCGGCGATAACCTGGAAAAGGTGCTGGAGACGATTACGCAAGTAGGCGATCCGCATCAAGAGGCGCTGAAAAACATCTGTCGCGAATCAGTCGAGGGTTTCTCGGAGGATTACTTCCTCGATGCCTTGTCCCATGATCAGACCGATTGGCGTGCCGCTGCCAGCGACATCCTGTCGCATAATACCGCGGTCGACGCTGCCAAACTGTTTCAGCGTTTACACGAACCCAAGGCATCTCCCGCTGAGGTTATCGAAGTGCTCGAAGCACAGAAGCATCTGTTAAAGCCGGAAGATATAATCAACCACTCGTTAAAGCTGGAAACGGACGATGCAATCGAGTTGTTAAAACTGGTCGAAGGTAGCCAGCAGCCGGTTGATGTATCGAACTTGAGTTTTCAGCTCGACAAGATCGAAAGCCCGGTTTACAAAATTAACCTGCTGCACTATTTCGGTAGCATTAATGAGCCGAAGATTCCGTTGATCGTTGCCCGCTTTTTAGATGATTCCAACAAGGTAGTTATTCTCGAAGCGCTCAAAACCCTGAATCGAATCGATATCGATTTCGATGTTTCGGTGTTGCTGCCCTACACCGAATCGATGACGGGTGTTGAGCTCGAGCTCGTACTCAAGATTATCGCCAAGCAGGCCGATGCGAGCCTGGTGCCTCACCTGTCGGCATACCTGACTTCGAAGTCGGAAGAACTGAACGATTTCTTTGCGCACATCGTCGTCGTCAACGCCGACACAGAAAACTTTGAGAAACTTCTCAAGCGCTTGAGCATCGAGGACGACTGGACTCAGCAACAGGCGGTCACTTGTCTGCAAAAGGTTTCCAATGAAAACCTGTCCGAAGTGGCGCGCGAATTGACCGAACACGAACAAGAATTCGTGCGCAACACTGCGCAGGCGCTGGTGATGAACCTGATCAGTGATGAAGACCTTGGGAAAATCGAGGAATTTGCACTCAGCGACAATTGGCAGGTCCGCGAACGTGCGATCCAGTCGCTTGCCAAGTCGTCAAACCGCGGCGCAATTTCGGTTCTACAGAAATTGGTCGCCGCCTGGCCCGATGATTACGTGTTGGCGTTGCGTGCAGTGAAGCAGCTTGGCTTTGCCAAGGGCCTCGAAATCGCTTTCGAAGGGCTGAAGAATTCAGAGGCTAACGTGCAGCGCGCTTCGCTCGAGACGATCGAGGCGATCACTACCGAAAAACACGCTGTCGACGTGCGTAACAACATCTTGTGGAGCCTCCCGGTGCTGACTACGGAAATGAGAGAATTTGCCAAGATGCTGATGTCGCAGATCACCCAGGATTTCGGGCTTCCCGATATCCAGATCGACGATAACTCAAACACCAGCACTGGCGTGGTTGATCTCCCGTTATATGGCAGTGCTGCAGCTGCAGTTAACCCCCAGAAGAAAATTTCACCTCTGGACAAGCTAACACCGGGCTCAGTATGGATGGATCGTTACCACATCAAGAAAGAGATCGGCCGAGGTTCAATGGGGCGCGTCATGCTGGCCGATGACGACATGGTCGATGAGTCATTGATACTGAAGTTCATGCTGCCCGAGCTTACGATCGACCAGAAGTCGACCGAGCGCTTTAAACGCGAAGTGAAATACGCGCGCAAGGTGAGTCACCGTAACGTGATTCGCGTGCACGATATTTTACTAAAGGAAAAGGTCTGCGCGATCTCGATGGAGTATTTCAAAAGCCGTGGACTTGGGGAGGTTCTGAAAGAGGTCAAATATTTCGAGACCATCAAGGGTCTCAAAGTCCTCAACCAGATTGCCAGTGGCATGGCGGCTGCACACGAACAGGAAGTCATACATCGTGACCTGAAGCCCAGTAATATCCTGATCGATGACAAATGGCTTGTGAAGATCGTGGATTTCGGTATCGCCTCAGCCGGCACCGCCGCAGAAAACACCCTGACCCAGACTGGTTCGATTATCGGCAGCCCGGCTTACCTCTCGCCCGAACGCGCCGATGGCAATGATGCTGACGAACGCAGCGATATCTATTCACTGGGGATCGTTGCGTATTACATGTTCAGCGGTCAGTTACCCTACAGCGGAAAACCGATGGAAGTGCTGTCACAGCATCGCGATGGTAATGCGCCGCCGATAATGAAGGTCAACGA
>CAXMNA010000169.1:0-4780 GCA_964194715.1 uncultured Gammaproteobacteria bacterium | reverse complement strand
TTTCGAGGTGCGTATGCTGGCGCCATCGAGCGGCATGGGTGAAGACCCGATCACAGGCTCACTCAATGCGGCGCTCGCACAATGGCTGGCATTTGAAGGCAGGCTGAACCCTTCGATCACTATTGCCCAGGGTACCAATATAAATCGCCAGGGGCGCGTGTCAGTACGTACCGACAGTGCCAACGGTAAAATTTATATTGGTGGTGATACCCATATTCTGATCGATGGATATGTGACTTTATAACCGGGGACAGCTATTCAGTGCCCGTTCGAGCGATGTTACCGGATTAAATAGCGCGGTGTTATCGGGTTCGAACTCACGATGACGATAGCCGTTTGAGCCTTCGGGTTCGTAAATAGCCAGAATTTCATCCTTGCGTGCGACCAGGTCCGCGACCGCCTCGGCCAGCGCCAGCACATCGGTCTCGGTGGTGTAGATACCAAAACTGGCCCGGGTCATGCCACGTTTTCTTTCGACATCGGCTTCTGAATTTGGCGCGTCGGGATCGATATCCAGCGCCCAGAGCTCGGGTTTTAATATCTCGCGTACATAAGGGTGGGCACAAAAACAGCCGTTGCGTACCTCGATATTGTGATAGTCATTCAGTGCCGCAGCCGTCAGGCCATGGTCGAATCCCTGGATATTGAATGCAATAGTACCAGTTCGCGGAACAACCGATGGAGCCGGACCGTAAAGATTCACGCCTTCTATGGCTGATAACTTTTCCCAGATCAGGTCGATCAATTTTATTTCTTTAAGGCGAATATTTTCCATGCCGATCCTGATCAGAATATCAAGCACCGCACCTAGAGTAATGGCTCCTACAATATTGGGAGTACCGGCCTCTTCGCGATCGGGCAGAATTGCCGAGGGTATAAATTTATCCAGGTAGACATCGTCCACCATGCCGCCGCCAACCTCGGCAGGTTCCATCGCAGCCAACAGCTTGCGTTTCGCAATGACTGCCCCGGGTGAACCGGGCGCGTAGATTTTATGACCCGAGAAAACCAGTACATCGATATCACCGTCGTTTTGTGTACTGTCTTTCATGCTAACCGGCGCATGGGCGATCATTTGTGAAGCGTCGATCACCAGGTAGGCTCCAACCGAATGGGCAAGCTGTGCCAGTTCGTGAATTGGAGTCAGCGCGCCGGTGACATTACTGGCACCGGTGAGGGCGAGATAATTAATGCGCTCACCATACTTTTCTACTATTTCGCGTACCACCTCGATATCGAGGCCACCATAGGCCGGCGCCTCACCCATCAGCGGGACATGCACAACCTCGGCTGAGTGTTTGCGATGCGGCAAATCGTTAGAATGGTGTTCCATTTCCGATACTATGACGACATTGCGCTCGGGTCGTTTGGCTGCAAACTCTGCAGCTATGCGATTAAACCCGGCGGTTGCACCACTGCCGGTGAAATAGGCGCTGTATTCATCCCCTGGAGCACCGACAAATTCGAGCACACGCTCGTGTGCCCATTCATAGGCACGACTTGCACCACGCGCAGCGTAATGCAAATCACTGTGAGTGCTCGCGTAATGGGCGAGGAAGTCCTGCGCGACCCTGAATGCGGGTTGCATCATCAAGGTCGAAGCGGCAGAGTCCAGATATCGACGTGGGCTACTACCGCCGCCGGCCAGCGGATAGACAGTGTCCCGCCCAATGAAACTGTCTTGAATGTTTTGCAACAGTTTGGGATTGTTCATAGAACTTACCATCAGCCTAAAAAACCGACTCATTGTCGCACAAGCGCCGGTTGAAACAAGTATAGGTAAGACCTGTATAATAGCGACGAAACTCTGCTCAGATCGTTCCTGATTGAGCAGGGCGCAAAATTTTTTTAGCAGGAGTAACAAAAAAATGTCAATCAAAACAATGTTATCAGCGGGGATAGCGGTAGTTTATATGTTTCCCGTGTCAACATTACTGGCCCAGAATGACGTCAAGATCAACGCGATCCCGGTTAGCGACAATATATATATGCTCACCGGGCAGGGCGGCAACATCGGTTTGTTCCTCGGTGAAGACGGTACTTTTATTATCGACGATCAGTTTGCTCCTTTAACCGAGAAGATACTCGCCGCGATAAAATCGGTGGGTGGCGATACCCCGCGGTTTCTTATCAATACCCACTTCCACGGCGATCACACCGGCGGCAATGAAAATCTCGGCAATGCCGGCACACTGATTGTTTCGCACGACAACGTTCGCGAGCGGCTGGTGAACGGCTCTTATATCGAGGCATTCGGCATGAATGCGCCACCCGCGAACAAGGCGGCACTGCCGGTTTTGACCTTTTCTGAAGACATGCACTTTCATATCAATAATGAATCGGTGAATGCAGTCCATGTGGGCAGTGCGCATACCGATGGTGACAGTATTATCTACTTCGAAAAGGCCAACGTGGTGCATGCGGGTGATGTATTTTTCAACGGTTTTTACCCGTTTATCGACGCCGCGAACGGAGGGTCGCTGAGAGGCACTATCGCCGCGGTGGATGCCATGCTCGCGGCCACCGACTCGAACAGCAAAATCATTCCCGGCCACGGGCCGTTGGCCGATAAAAAACAGCTACAGGCATACCGGGACATGTTGGCGACTGCCTACTCGAGATTGTTAAAACTAAAAAACAACGGTGTATCGGCCGAGGATGCTGTGGTGAAGAAACCACTCGCCGATCTGGAGGCAAAATGGGGTGGAGGCATATTTACTGGCGAAAAATGGATTGGTATTACCTATCCGGCAGTTTTCTGAAATTAAGACTGGCCTGTTTCCGGCTATTGTTTGAGGACAATTATCGGGGTTCCGGTCAGGCGCTAATTCGCGCGGCAAAGCTCTTCACATGGAAAATCAGCCAGCCAGTATAGATATCATGCGTTTATCGGGGCTCGCCGATGCCTGGCGCCAGTTGCTACAGTCAGAATGCCCGGATGACTGGTGCCGGTTATTACCGGACATCAATATCGATTCTCCCGATCGATTACTCGAACCCGGGACACTGCCAGTGCTAAAGTTCCTGCCTCGCCTTGCCAGTGGGGCACCATCGACCTATCGGCCGTTTATCGATCGATTGATCGATGCCCAGGACGGACTGTATTTCGGTCAGACCTACTCGGCAGAAGACTTTGGCCAGGATTTTCTGGATCAATATGGCTGGATCAAGCTACTGGGGCCCGATGCTTACTGGAACAGTGACAGTTTATCGAGTGGATTTTTAATCCTCGGCGACAGTAATACCTATCCTCGACACCGCCACCAGGCGGAAGAAATATATCTACCAATCAGTGGCAATGCATTGTGGTATCGAGAACATGATGGCTGGCGGGAAAAGCCGGCAGGAACGCTGATACATCACCCCGGCGGCATCGAGCACGCGATGCGTACCCGGGGCGATCCGTTGATTGCCCTGTTCCTGTGGCGCGGGGGTAATCTAACCCAAAAATCGGAAATTTGTTGAGTAGCGGGCGATCTAATTTTGCCGATATGCTCGATCACAGGAGACCTGTGATTCTGGACGGGGGACTTGGCAGTGAGCTGGATCGGCGCGGCCACGATATCTCTTCATCACTCTGGTCTGCCGAACTGTTGATCAATAATCCGCGGGCCATTGCCGGGGTTCATCGAGACTACCTGGACGCAGGCGCGCAATGTATCACCAGCGCCAGTTACCAGGCCAGTGTGCCCGGATTTGCCTCGATTGGGGTGTCATCGCAGCGTGCCAGGAGCCTGTTTCACTTATCGGTAGAACTCGCCAGAAAAGCTTGCGACGATTTTTCAAGCCGTAACCCTGATTGCGGTTATCAACCCATGGTTGCAGCCAGTGTAGGACCCTATGGTGCTTACCTGGCGGATGGTTCTGAATATAGCGGAAATTACCGGGTCGAGGACCGGGTACTGGTTGATTTTCATCGCCAGCGACTCGAATGGCTGGACCAGGCTGACGCCGATGTGCTCGCCTGTGAAACCATTCCGAGCCTGCAGGAAGCCGCGGTACTAGGTCAATTGCTGAAATCTGTTAACACCCCGGCCTGGCTTAGCTTTTCCTGTCAGAACGATAATCTGCTAAACGATGGCAGTACTATCACAGCAGCAGCGGCCCTGTTCGAACGACACCCGAGGGTAGTAGCGGTTGGTGTCAATTGCAGCGCATCGCAAACTATAGCCGCGTTAGTCGGTAGAATTAAATCGGCATTGCCGGGTAAAGCGATTGTGGTTTACCCCAATTCAGGCGAATATTACGATGCGCTCGGTAAAACCTGGCACGGCGTCGAAACGCCGTTGCAATGCGCCGACGCCGCGCGAACCTGGTTCGATGCGGGCGCCAGTATTATCGGCGGTTGTTGTCGAATGGGCCCGGCCCATATCGCGGCGATTGCAGCAGCAATGGATGATCAGCGGGATTCAACCAACACGAGATAACTGTAAGTAAAACGAACATGGCTCTATTAATCGATATCAAACAACCGGGCTGGATGGAAGACAAAGAACTGCAGGTAGTTCTGCTAAAGGCATACTCGCAGGGTGATATCCGTTGTGCTGCGGATCCGGGGAATCTGGACGATATCGAGATGATCGCGGTCAGTAGCTACGAGATCGGTGAAGCCTTACGCTACCCTAAATTAAAGCTGGTCCAGAAAATCGGTGCCGGTGTCAACGGTATTCTTGAAGACGATTCTCTGCCCGCGTCGGTCCAGGTCGCGCGCCTGAAATCCGAAACCCCGGCGCGTGAAATGGCCGAGTATAGCCTCGCCTGTGTACTGCAGGAGCAGCGG
>CAXMNA010000168.1:0-41624 GCA_964194715.1 uncultured Gammaproteobacteria bacterium | reverse complement strand
TGGCAACTTTGATAAAGCGGAGCTAGATGACTAGTTAATGTGAAGCCCGTGTGTTGAAATTAACCCACGCGGGCTTCATTTCTAAATCGATATGCAAGAAATACTACGCAATACACTGAGAAATATACTGATGGCGCTTGTTCGTACACTGTTACGCAACGGCATGGCCTACGGAGAATTTGATCAGGTTGCGCGCAAGTGTTTTGTCGATGTTGCCTATCGAGACTTTGCCCCGGCCGGTAAGAAGCAGACTATTTCCAATGTTGCGATCTTGACCGGGCTCAATCGCAAGGAAGTGAAGAAACTCGCGGAGCTTGACGTCAATCAAAGTGAGGCCGGTATCAAGCAGTACAATCGGGTTGTCAGGGTTCTGGGGGGCTGGATTAACGACCGCCGCTTTTTACGCAAGGACGGTAATCCACGCGACCTGGAATACGAAGGTAAGGATTCGTTTAGCGAGCTGGTCAAGCTCTACAGTGGCGATATGCCGGTGGCGGCGATGCAAAAAGTCTTAGTCAATTCGACCAATATCAAGTTTACCGACGATAACAAGGTACGCTTGCTCAGCCACGCTTACCTGCCTTCGGATGATCCGGTTGAGAAGCTTGCTATTTTAGGTGCCGATAGCAGCCAGCTAATCGAAACCATTGATTTCAATTTGACCGCTTCGGAAGAAGCGCTCCGTTTTCAGCGCAAGGCTTCAAATCCCAGGGTTGCGGTCGGATCAATTCCGGAAATCAAACAATTTTTAAAGCGTAAAGGACAGGCATTTCTTGAAGAAGTCGATCTCTACTTGTCCCAGCATGAATCTGATGATGACTCGACGACAGAACTCAGCATATCTGTGTTCTATCACGAGCCAGATGATATAGACCAGGAAGTTGAGAAATGAATTTCATTCGACCCAAAGCGAATAAGTTTACAACGGCGATTTGTTCGCTTGTTTTATGCAGTAGTTTACTCAGTGCCTGCGGTGGCAGCGGTGGCTCAGACACGACCGCCGGGATCGGCGGCACCGGGATCGCTGTCGGCAAGGTAACCGATTTTGGTAGCATTTTTGTTAATGGCAGCATATTCAATACCAATCTGAGCCAGTTCATCGTCGACGGCGATATGACTGCAAGCCAGGATGATCTGTCTATCGGTATGGTGGTGTTGGTCAGGGTCGAGACCAACAACGGAGTCTTTACCGATAAGGCGATCGAAGTTGTCTATGATGACGAAGTCCAGGGGCCGATCACGAGTGTGATCCCTGACCCGATGGATGACACTCTAAAAATCATCACCGTATTCGGTCAGACCATTACCATAGATGATACAGATACATTGTTTGCGGACAGTTCCGGCTCTCCCGATCCCAATTACGGTTTCGCTACGATCGCTGCCGGCGATGTAATTGAGGTCAGCGGATTTCGCGCTTCACCAATCGAAATCACAGCCACTTATGTCGAGAAAACCGATGATCTGGATCCGGGATTCAGCGAGGTCGAACTGCGCGGCACCATCAGTCAGTTCTCGGCGATGAACCAGAATTTCATGCTCGATGGCGTGCTGATCACCTTCGACAACATGACTGATATAGAGGTGTTGGGTGTTTTGGACAATGGTCTATTTGTCGAGGTCGAAGGTATTTATTTCGATAATCCATCCGTATTTGTACACGCCGAGGAGATTGAGGAAGAGGAAGAAGGCTTCGGCGATGATGTCGATGACGTCAGTCTGCAGGGTGTTATCTCCAATTATGTATCCGATGCCGACTTTGAAATCGACAGCCAATCGATCGATGCCAGCGGCGCGCAATTTGAACCGGCCGGTACCACACTGGAAAATGGTCTCGAAGTCGAGGTTGAAGGCGACATCGTCGGTGGCGTGCTGATCGCCGAGGAAGTCGAAGTCAGGGAAGGCGAGGCCAAGCTCAAGGCTTTCGTGAGTTCGGTTAATCTGGCAAATAACAGCTTTGAAGTGAGTTACTTTGGCGGGCTCGGAACGGTAACGATCAAAATCGATGCACAGACCACATTCGAAGATGAGAAGGGGGCCAATCCGCTTGAGGATTTAGAGCTGAGTGATCTGACTCCACTTGTCGACTTCGTCAAGATCGAAGGGAAAGAGATGGTCAATGATGAAGTCGTCGCGGGTATGGTCAAGAGAATCGATAATGATGATTATAAACTCCAGGGTGTGGCCGACGGTTTTATCCCGCTCACCTCGATCACGGTGCTTGGAATCATTTTTCCGGTCGATGACACCCCGGTAATCGGAACGGAATTCGAAGGTTTCGCGAATGCCGCAGATTTCTTTACCGCGCTCAACGCCGAAATCACAGCCGGAAACGACCCGGAAGTTGAAATCGAAGACGAATTATCATCTCCTCAACCACCTCTTGGTACCGCCGACAAAGTTGAGCTCGAGTAAGTTTCCACCCTACTAAAGCTGGAGCTTAATAGCGCATCATCTTTGCAAGATCCCGGCCCCCCCGCGTACGCGGGGTTGACGCATCGGTAAGTGCTCCGCACTTTCCGGGATGACGCTTTAGTGCTCCCCACTTTCCGGGAAGAGGTTTAAGTGCTCCACTTTTACGGGAACGACCCTTTTAATTATTGCGGTCGCTGAGTTACTTTCATCATCAGCTCGAGTTGTTCTGGGCCCCTGTAAAGAGAGACTTTAATTTTCTCATCGGGTTTTTGCCGGGTTATCTGATCGAGTAGATCTCGGATTCCTACTACCGGGTTATCATTTACCGCGACCACGATATCACCGGCGCGGATACCGGCCATATCGGCCGGGCTATTGATAAATACGCCGACGATTAACGCGCCCTTGATGCCTGGGTCGCCAGTGGCCATCGCGGCCTGCGCGGTTATCTCGGTGCCTTCGACCCCGAGCCAGCCGCGGGTTACCTTACCGAAATCGATAATTTGCTTCATGATATCGAGTGCCAGTGAAATCGGAATCGCAAATCCGATTCCCTGGGCGCCGACGGTCTGACTGAAAATTGCAGTATTGATGCCGATCAATTCGCCACGCGCGTTGATCAACGCGCCACCGGAATTACCGGGATTTATCGCAGCATCGGTCTGGATAAAATTCTCGAATGTATTGAGGCCAATCCGATTGCGCCCGGTCGCACTGACGATACCCATGGTTACGGTTTGCCCGACGTTGAGCGGATTACCGATCGCAAGCACCACATCGCCGACGCGTATCGGTTGCCGATCCGCGATCTTGATGCCGACAAGCCCGGTTATCGGGATCTGTAAAATGGCAATGTCGGTATCCTTGTCTTCGCCGATCAACACCGCCCGGCTACCACGACCGTCTGCTAACGAAATCAGGATTTCATCGGCACTATCGATAACATGCTGATTGGTCAGGATATAGCCGTCGGTACCAATGATGACGCCGGAGCCCAGGTTGGTTTCACTGTGACTGCGCTGACGCCGTTTGAGTTGATCCCCGAAAATCTGGCTGAATATCGGGTCGTCGAGCAGTGGATGCAGTTTTTCGGTCACCGTTTTCATCGTATAAATCGTGACCACCGAAGCGCTCGATGATGCGACCGCATCGGCGTAAGAAAACACGGCGGAGGTACCCGTTGATAGCGGTTGCCTGTACTCCTCGGGCGATGACAGAAAGCTCAGAATTTCTTCTTTATTTCGGTCGCTTGCAGTCACCAGGTATATGACGGCAAGCGCAAGTCCGATCAATCCAAACTGAAATAAAAAGCCGGCGACTTTGATTAGTTTCATCACGCAATAGTATCATAGGGTCACAGAGCTCTAGACACAGGATCAAATGCAATGCAATTAAAACAACTCAGTGATTTCTGCGATGAGTACCTGAAAGTTGATGAATTTAATGACTATTGTCCAAACGGATTACAGGTCGAGGCGAATGCCGAAGTCGAAAACATCGTTTGTGGAGTGACCGCGAGCCAGGCGTTAATTGAAGCCGCGATCGATCAGGGTGCAGACACCTTAATCGTACATCATGGTTACTTCTGGAAGGGCGAAACCCAGTCCCTTACCGGGGTCAAGGGCAAGAGAATTCGCAGCCTGATAAAAAATGATATTAACCTGTTGGCATACCACTTGCCCCTGGATGTTCATCCCGAGGTCGGCAACAATGTGCAGCTGGCCAGAGTTTTGGACTGGGACGTAACCGACAGTTTTGGCGAGCAGGGCCTGGTGTTCGAAGGCAAGCCGTCGGCTGAGCAGAGCCTGGCCGAAATATCGCAGCATATTGAAACCAGGCTCGATACGCGCACGCTTGCGATCAGCGCTGGTGATCATGCGATAAAGCGAATCGCCTGGTGTACCGGTGCGGCGCAGGGATTTATTGAAGCCGCGGCCGAGCGCGGCGTCGATGCCTTTGTCAGTGGGGAAATATCGGAACCCACCTTCCATTTAGCCCGGGAAATGGGCATCCACTATATCGCCGCAGGACATCACGCAACTGAGCGCTACGGGGTGCAAGCGCTGGCTAAAGTTATTGCCGATCGGTTTGGGATTAAACAGCAATTTATTGATATTCCGAATCCGGTCTGAGCCCGGTGGAAAAAAGTAAGTGAAAAAGCGCGCAAGCGGTTGATTTAAGCGTTAAACCCCCTCGACGCAAAACTTAAAGTAGGCTATCCTAACGACCGTTTTTTGTGTCCGGGGCGAGGGTCATTTACTCCCGAACTCCAATACTCAATCGGGGAAGTATTCGAATGTCTTCAGATGGTTTAGATAATAGTCGCAGGCGCTTTCTGACTGCGGCGACGGTGGTTGTTGGGGCCGTCGGTACCGTGGTGATGGCGATTCCCTTCGTCGCGAGCTGGAGTCCGAGCGCGCGCGCCAAGACAGCAGGCGCACCGGTGGAAGCTAATATCGGCAAGCTGGAACCCGGTCAGCAGATCATCATAAAATGGCGCGGTAAACCGGTTTGGGTAGTTCGTCGCGACGAAAAAGCGCTGGCGACTCTACCGAAAGTTGTGGATCAATTGCGTGATGCCGAATCAGACGAAAGCAAGCAGCCCGAGTATGCCAAAAACGAGCATCGCTCACGCAAACCGGAATACCTGATTATGGAGGGTATCTGTACCCACCTGGGTTGTTCGCCAACCTACCTGCCCGAAATTACCTCGGATTTTCAGGGTGGTTTCTTTTGTCCCTGTCATGGTTCAAAGTTTGATTTTGCCGGGCGGGTTTACCAGGGAGTACCGGCACCGACGAATTTAACTGTTCCGCCGCATTATTTTGTTAGCGACGACGTGATCGTGATTGGCGAGGATGGGGTAGCATAATGAGCGATAAAAATACAAGTAACGGACTCCTGGGCTGGATCGACGCGCGTTTCCCATTGACTAAGATGTTCGAAGAGCATCTTTCCAAGTATTACGCGCCGAAAAACTTCAATTTCTGGTACTTCTTCGGTTCACTGGCTCTACTGGTGCTGGTGTTGCAGATCGTAACTGGCATATTTTTGACCATGCATTACAAGCCTGACGGCGAAATGGCCTTCAGTTCGGTCGAATACATCATGCGTGATGTCGACTGGGGCTGGCTGATTCGCTACCTGCACTCTACCGGATCCTCGGCGTTTTTCATCGTGGTTTACCTGCACATGTTCCGCGCATTGATCTATGGTTCTTACCAGAAACCGCGTGAGCTGATCTGGCTATTCGGTATGTTCATATTCGTGGCCTTAATGGCCGAAGCCTTCATGGGCTACCTGTTACCCTGGGGGCAAATGTCCTATTGGGGGGCGCAGGTCATCATTTCGCTATTTGGTGCGGTGCCGGTGGTGGGCGACGAATTGACGCTGTGGATCCGCGGTGACTTTGTGGTGTCAGACGCGACCCTGAACCGCTTCTTCGCCCTGCATGTAGTTGCGGTCCCGATAGTACTCTTATTGCTGGTAGTAATGCATATTATCGCTTTGCATGAAGTCGGTTCGAATAATCCGGACGGAGTCGAAATCAAGAAGAACAAGGATGAAAACGGCATTCCGCTCGACGGCATCCCGTTTCATCCTTACTACTCGGTAAAGGATCTGGTCGGTGTCGTGGTGTTTCTGATTTTATTCAGCATCGTGGTGTTTTTCATGCCGGAAATGGGGGGCTATTTCCTGGAACACGCCAATTTTGTGCCAGCCAACCAGTTTAAAACACCCGAGCACATAGCACCGGTGTGGTATTTCACGCCGTTTTACGCGATTTTGCGCGCGATCCCGGACAAGCTCGCCGGCGTTATTGCCATGTTTGCGGCGATAGCAGTGTTGTTCGTACTGCCCTGGATCGATCGGGGTAAGGTCAAGTCGGTGCGTTATCGCTCGACAACTTTCAAGCTATTGCTGGTGATGCTGGTGATCAGTTTCCTGGGCCTGGGTTACCTGGGCGCGTTGCCAGTCACCGATACTCGCACCCTGTTCGCACAGATTTTCAGCCTGGGCTATTTTGGATTCTTCCTGGGATTATGGTGGATCAGCAAAAATGAAGTCACCAAGCCGGTTCCGGAGAGAGTGCGATAATGAGCAGGGTTTTAATCATTGTCGCGGGCTTACTGTTGCCGATTTTGGCCTGGGGTGCCGGCAACACATTTCCGAACGATAAGATCGAAATTGACTGGGACGATAAGGCAGCGATGCAACGCGGTGCACGTACCTTTGTAAACTATTGCCTGAGCTGTCATTCAGCCGCTTACTCGAGGTTTAACCGGGTCGGCGAGGATCTTGGAATTCCCGACGACCTGGTGCGCGATAACCTGATCTTTACCACGGATGTCAACGGTGCCAAAACCAAGGTTGGTGAATTGATGAAAACCACGATGACTGTCGATTATGCGGAACAGGCGTTTGGTACCCCACCGCCTGATCTTTCGCTGGTTGCGCGTTCACGGGGAATTAACTGGGTCTACAATTACATGCGCGGCTTCTACATCGATGACACTCGTGAAGGACTTGGCGTGAATAACGGTGTCTTCAGCAATGTCGCAATGCCGCATGTGCTGATCGAATTACAGGGACACCAGCAACCCAAGTACAAAACCCAGACGGATTCACACGGTAACGAAAGTGAAGTCATTGTCGCGTTCGAAATCATCAAACCGGGTGCGATGACAAAATCCGAGTATGACCAAACCATTCACGACCTGGTGGCATTTCTCGACTATCTCGCGGAACCCTATAAGCAGACACGCAAAAACGTTGGTACCGGTGTCATCATTTTCCTGTTCATCTTTCTGATTCTGGCTTACTTGCTTAAGAAAGAATACTGGAAAGACATTCATTAACTTAAGGATTTAATATTATGTCAGTAGTGGCAAATCGCCGTTCGGTGATGAGTTGCTTTTCTTCTCCGATCGACCCCGAGTGTCACCGTGCGCGTATCGTGCTTGCGGAAAAAGACATCATGGTCGAAATCCATGATGTAGATACCAATAATCTACCAGAAGATTTGCTCGACTTGAATCCGTACGCAACTGTCCCAACCATGGTCGACCGTGATCTCGTTTTGTATAACGCGAGGGTACTGATCGAGTACCTGGACGAACGTTTTCCGCATCCTCCCTTGATGCCTGTCGATCCGGTATCACGAGCAAAAAGCAGATTGGCATTATTCCGTATCGAGAGTGACTGGTTCAGCCTGCTGGGTGATATCGAGCATGGCACCGAGAAGAGGAAAACCCAGGCCAAGAAAGCGCTCACAGAAAGCCTGATAAATTCGGCGGATGTATTTGGAGCGATGCCTTATTTTCTTTCGACCGAGTTTAGCCTGCTGGATTGCAGTATTGCTCCGATACTTTGGCGCTTACCCTATTACGGGATCGAACTGCCAAAGACTTCCAGGCATATTACAGCCTACATGAAGCGGGTGTTTTCACGCCCATCATTCCAGGCCAGCCTGTCGGAGCAAGAACGGGATATGGTAGCCTAGGGATCTGGCCTACTATGCAGACAGTCCCAAAAAGTCTGAGTCGTAAAGGTGCCCTGTGACCCCCAGCAAACCCTATCTGGTGCGTGCCCTGTACGAGTGGATCCTGGACAACGACAGTACTCCGTACATTCTTGTCGATACCAGTAGTGATGAGGTGCTAATCCCGCCCGGGATCGCCAATGATGGCAAGGTCGTATTGAATCTCGCACCATCGGCGATCGAGAATCTCGAAATGACCAATGAGCATGTGTCTTTTTCGGCGCGTTTCAAAGGCGTCGCCGAGAACATTTACTGCCCGATCTCATCGCTGTTGGCAATCTATGCGCGTGAAAACGGGGAGGGCATGATGTTTCCCGCCGAAGAATCCGCCGACAACGTCGACCAACCCGACGACGCTGAAACGTCGGGCCGCGCCAAATCCAAAGGCCCGACCCTCAAAGTCATCAAATGACGCCGCCCAAAGCGGCGTCATCCCGGAAGCTGCGCGGCAGCTATCCGGGATCTCGCAACAATCCCATGATCTCAAGGCCAACGTCCGCCGAGGCAGCGTTGGACCTATTCGGCGTAGAAGGCATTTTTAATCCAGTTGATGTGATTAGTATTGTTCGATTGCTGCTGGATCAGCAGTGCATCAAAGCGCAGCGCATGATTGGCGAGACGCTGGTGCGCAGCGAGGTAGAAGAGGGCGGTCTTGATTATCTTGCGCTGCTTACTATGGGGAATTGCGTCAGCGGCACCGCCAAATGCCAGTGACTTACGAAACTTTACCTCGATGAAACAGACGGCATTGTGATCACGCATGATTAAATCGATTTCGCCGAATCGGCAGCGGTAATTGGATTGTAGTAATAACAGGCCGTGCCTCAGCAGGTAATCCCTCGCCTGGTCTTCGAAACGCAATCCTTTGCGAAAGTTCGTGCTCATTGGGCTATGGCGGTAATCCGGTCGAGAGATCAGGTGTATTCGGTGTTTCCAATAGCTTGGCCCTGCCATTTTCATAGGTTGCCATCAGCAGTGAGCGCTTGACCCGGCCAGTTTTATCGACCGATAGTTGCCCGGTGTTTTGCAGTATTGATTCTTCGGGATTAATCATCAGTCTACGCAGCGATGGAATCATGCGATAGGCATCGATCCCGAGTGCAAACAAGCGGCTGAAACGCTGGCTCGCATCGGGCCAGAGACGACTGATTTGCTTGTGGTCGGGATTATTGTGGTTGTCGAGCATCCACGGAATATCTACGAAAAGGATTTCATCGAGATCACGGTCATCATCCGGACTAGCATTACTGGAAGAAATATGTGAGGTCGAATATACCGGTAAATCCTGCGCGTGGTGGAACTTGAGTTGCGGTTTAATCAGCCTGGCCTGTCGTGAATTGGCTGCGATAAAAATCATGTCGACATCCTGACGACGACGCGCGTCGAACTTTACCTGTTCTTTGATCACTTGCTGCAAAATGCTCTTGCGATGGATGCTGGTTGTCAGGTTGAGCAGGTTTTTAATCGCTGCCGAATAGTCATTCTTTTTCGCCGGGTAAATCGTGCTGCCTACGACGTGGCCGCCCAGCGATTCAAAGCGTTTGCTAAAAGCGCGCTGCAGTCGATAACCCCATTCGGTGTCAGGCACCAGTACGATCGCATGGTGCCTGTCCTGGGCAAGTGCATAGTCTGCAATCTGCACGGCCTCGTCTTCGGGACTCAGTCCAAACTGATATAGATTTAGTCGGGTTTCGTCCTGATCGTTGCCGTAGTTTAAGGTTAAAGTTGGAACTTCGAATTGTTCGCGTTGTTGCAGCAAGTCGATCAAATCCTTGTCAAGTGGCCCGACGATAAAATCTGCCCCGTTTTGAATTGCCTGCTCGTATTGCAAGTTGAATTCAGCGGGATCTGAGCTGGCATTGATGATCTCGAGGTCGGCGACCTGGCCAGGATCCTGGTAATAAGCGTAGAGAAAACCGTTCTGGATTGCCTCGGCAACCTTTTCGACGCGTCCTGAAAACGGCAGCATCAGTGCGATACGTTGGGGATTAATATAAATACGTTTGCTTTCTTCGAGCAGGTTGATCGCGTAACTGGGAGCCGCGGCATGTTCATCATAGAGCTGATACCATTGGTCGATCCAGGGCTCCATCTTGACCGGTAGCATATTGGAACGGCGCACAATCAGATTTAACTCCAGCCAACCCCGCATCTCGACGGTTTGTTGTTCGGCCAACGCGCGGATCATCGCCGGTTCGGAGATGCGGTTTAACGCAGCCCAGATGAAGTCATTATTGTCTTCAATTTCGCCGGGAGTTTTCAGGTACTGGCTGATCTGCATTCGCAACTTGGCGCTTTCTAGCGGCTTGCCGATCGCTAGCACCCCGCGTGACCGGATACCGAGTGCCAGGGCCTTAAAGGGGTAATCAATAATATCCTCGATCTCTGGCAGGGCCAGCAGGCTCTGGTAAACTTTCCCATTACCGAGATAACCCCCAGCCCGGATGATTTCCTTGTAATTCAGGTCCTGCTGTAAGATGTCCTGTTCGCCAAGCGCATCGAAAAAGGGATCGATTTCATTATAAAGCTCGCCGTGATAGTACATTAATGCAACTTTGATCAGGAAGGCAGAGCGATCGGGTTGAACGCTGGATTGTGCCAGCTTGTCATATAACAACGCGGCCTCGAGCCACTGCTTTTCAATCTCGTACTCGAAGGCACGGATAATGTCTTCCTCGGTGGGTGTTAACACCCGATCCAAATTGCCGAGTTCCTCCGGCTGCAAGCTCAACTCGGTGCCATCCGCAGCGGGTTTGGGTCCCGATTGACAGGCGGCAAGGCCAAGGCTCAGTGCCAGAAAGAGCAGGATTGTACGATGCGGTTTCATCGATGGATCAAATTTGATTAGAAGCGGAGGTCTAACGATTTTAGCAACAGGGTATTAGTGTACACTCTTTTGTATGGCCGGCGTACTCCATATTGTTGCAACCCCGATCGGAAATCTGGACGATATCAGTCTGCGCGCAATTGCAACGCTTAACGCGGTTGATTTGATCGCTGCCGAGGATACGCGCCATAGCAAATACCTGTTAAATCATCTTGGTATCAAAACACGCATGATTTCCTGCCATGAGCATAATGAAAGGTCGCGCACTGAGGAGATTCTCAATAAGCTCGCGGCTGGCGACGACATTGCACTGATTTCGGACGCGGGAACCCCACTGATTTCAGATCCCGGATTCAGGCTGGTACTAGCTGCTCAGCAGGCAGGCATCCGTGTTTCACCGATTCCTGGCGCCAATAGTATGATTGCGGCGTTGAGCGCCGCTGGTTTGCCGACTGAAAGGTTTCATTTTTACGGTTTTTTATCGGCCCGCAGCAGAGAACGTGACATGCAGCTGGAATCATTGCTTGATCTCGATGGGACCCTGGTGTTATTTGAGTCCAGCCATCGTATCGAGCGCTTATTGCAGCAACTGGCGCAGGTATTCCCAGAAAAGCAGTGTGTGGTTGCCAAGGAACTCACCAAAATACATGAACAATTTTTACGCGGTAATGCAACGGAAATACTGGCGCAATTTAACGCTAATAGCGCTTTAAGCAAGGGAGAATTCGTCGTGCTTATCGACAATTCGTCGGACCCTGAGAGTAAGCAGGTAAATATAGACGACATCGAGATGTTGAAGGTTCTTCTCGACGAGGTAACCGTCAAAATTGCGGTAAAAATTGCCACACGTTTGACAGGGAAAAAGAAAAATGAACTTTATCAACAGGCGCTGCAATTGCGCGAAATTAGTGAGCCCAAAACCACGAACTAACCAGCCTTATTCGCTAAGTATATGATACTTATAGGAAAAAATACTATTAGATCTCTTGCCGTATTTGTTATCTGGTAAAAAGCGCAACCAATCGCAAGCTGTATGCATCAACCTGGTCAGTTTCTTGCATAGCGTTAAATAGTGGTATTGAATGGTCGTGAAAACAAAGCGACCGCAGCGATTACCGAATAGCGAATTAATTAATTTTAATTAATTTTATTTTGCGAACGAAATTCACAGGTCATCGTCTAAAAGTTTACTATGCTTACAATGCAAAACCACACGACGAGCCATTGTTAATTTAATCAGGCGGCGCCTGATCAACAAAAAACGATTCGCGGGGTGCCGATCCTGATCCGAACTTGGAATAGGTAGCCCAAATGAGTATTTTCGAAAGTTATCGGCAACGATTCGACCAACACCTGCAGGAAGAGTACTCGCTGCAGGAATACCTCGAACTCTGTAAAAAAGATCCCCTGGCTTACGCGACTGCGGCGGAGCGCATGCTGGCTGCAATTGGCGAACCCGAGCTGGTAGATACCGCTCAGGATACCAGCCTCAGCCGGATCTTTTCCAATAAGCTGATAGCGCGTTATCCGGCCTTTTCAGAATTTTACGGCATGGAGGACGCGATTGAACAAATCGTTTCCTATTTCAAACATGCGGCACAGGGACTGGAGGAAAAGAAACAGATTCTCTACCTGCTGGGCCCGGTAGGCGGTGGTAAGTCGTCGCTTGCCGATCGGCTCAAGATACTGATGGAGAAAATGCCGATCTACGCAATCAAGGATTCTCCAGTGTTCGAGTCACCGCTGGGATTATTCGATGTCAATGAAGACGCCGAAATCCTGGAACAGGATTTCGGTATTTCCAAACGCTACCTGAGCAAAATTATGTCACCCTGGGCGGCCAAGCGCCTGAATGAGTTCGGCGGCGATATTACGCAATTCAAGGTGGTCAAGATCCAACCCTCAATCCTGAACCAGATTGCGATCGCAAAAACCGAGCCCGGCGACGAGAATAACCAGGATATTTCGGCGCTGGTCGGCAAGGTCGATATCCGCATGCTGGAGCACTTTGCGCAAAATGATGCCGATGCCTATAGTTACTCTGGAGCACTGTGTCGAGCCAACCAGGGATTGATGGAATTCGTGGAAATGTTCAAAGCGCCAATCAAGGTATTGCATCCACTGCTAACCGCTACCCAGGAAGGTAACTACAATGGCACCGAAGGGCTTTCCGCGTTGCCGTTTGAAGGTACTATCCTCGCGCATTCAAATGAATCAGAGTGGCAGGCATTTCGTAATAACAAGAACAACGAAGCCTTCCTCGACCGGGTATACATCGTCAAGGTGCCGTATTGTCTACGCGTATCCGAAGAAATTCGTATTTACGACAAGTTGCTACTCAACAGCTCGCTCTGGGAAGCCTCTTGCGCGCCGAGCACACTCGAAATGATGGCACAGTTCAGCGTTTTGTCGCGCCTGGTGACACCCGAAAATTCGAGCATGTACTCGAAGATGCGTGTCTATGATGGCGAAAGTCTAAAAGATACAGACCCGAAGGCGAAGTCATACCAGGAATACCGTGATTACGCCGGTGTCGACGAGGGTATGAAAGGTTTATCCACCCGTTTTGCGTTCAAGATCCTGTCGCGGGTATTCAATTTTGACCAGACCGAGGTGGCGGCAAACCCGGTGCATCTACTCTATGTGCTTGAGCAACAAATCGAACGCGAGCAGTTTCCGCAGGATTTGCATGATCGTTATCTTGAGCATATCAAAGCTTTCCTGGTACCTAACTATGTCGAGTTTATTGGCAAGGAAATCCAGACTTCATATCTCGAGTCTTACTCGGAATATGGGCAGAACATTTTCGATCGCTATGTTATCTATGCCGATTTCTGGATTCAGGACCAGGAATACCGTGACCCGGAAACCGGTGAAAACTTTGGGCGTGCTTCACTCAATGAAGAACTTGAAAAAATTGAAAAGCCCGCTGGCATATCTAATCCCAAGGATTTCCGTAACGAAGTCGTTAATTTTGTGTTACGCGCACGTGCTCAGAATGACGGCAATAATCCGGAATGGGTGAGCTATGAAAAACTGCGCACGGTTATTGAAAAGAAAATGTTTTCCAATACCGAAGAACTGTTGCCGGTGATTTCATTCAGTGCAAAAGCGTCCGAGGAAGACGAAAAGAAACACGCAAACTTTGTTTCGCGCATGGTCGAGAAAGGCTATACCGAGAAACAGGTACGCTTGTTATGTGAATGGTACCTGCGAGTCAGAAAGTCCTCTTAAGGGATGGGTTTTTACCCGAGAGGATCGACATGGCGCAACTGATAGACAGGCGGCCGAACGCAAAGGGCAAGAGCACGGTAAACCGGCAGCGATTTTTAAGGCGTTACAAATCGCAGATAAAAAAAGCGATCTCGGAACAAATTTCGGAACGGTCCATCACCAACATCGACGGCGGCGAAAGCGTGTCGATTCCAACCCGCGATATTTTGGAGCCGACCTTTCGCAACGATAAGGGCGGTGTGCGCGAAGGTGTTTACCCGGGCAACAAGGAATTCACCACGGGCGACAAGATTAAACGACCACTCAACCAGGGCCAGGAAAAGGGCCGACGCGCGGGTGATAGCGGTGAAGGCGAGGACGAGTTTTCATTCGAAATCTCACAGGATGAATACCTCGACATGTTGTTTGACGATCTTGAGTTGCCCAACCTGAAAAAGAATCAGTTGCGCAAAATGACCAAGAGCAAGACCGTGCGCGCCGGTTTCACCAATGATGGGGTGCCGACGAATATCAATATTGTGCGATCGCTACGTTCGGCGTTGTCACGACGCATGGCTCTGGGTGCGGAACCGAGACGGCTTTTGCATGAGCTGGAGGCAGAACTGCAGGCACTGGATCAGGAAATCGGAGGTGACGAGCCCCGGCGCCTTGAACTGCAGCAGGAAATTGAAAATCTACGCAGCCGTATCCGCAAGATTCCATTTATCGACACCTTCGATCTGCGCTTCAACAATTTTGTGCAACGTCCGGAACCTACATCCCAGGCGGTAATGTTTTGCCTGATGGATGTGTCGGGGTCCATGGACCAGGAAACCAAGGATATTGCTAAACGCTTTTATATCCTGCTTTACCTCTTCTTGACCCGCAGTTATCGTGATGTCGACGTCATTTACATTCGCCACCACACCCAGGCCAAGGAAGTCGATGAAGAAGAATTTTTCTATTCGCGCGAAACCGGGGGCACGATCGTGTCGAGCGCGCTGGAACTGACCCGCGATATTATTGCCCAGCGTTATCCGCCAACCGACTGGAATATTTATGCCGCCCAGGCCTCTGATGGCGATAACTGGAACGATGACTCACCGGTTTGTGAACAGATTATGGCGAAACAACTTTTACCCCAGTTACGTTACTTCGCTTACGTTGAAATAACCCGGCGCGATCACCAGGGTTTGTGGGATCACTATACAAACCTGCTGGAAAGCAACGATAATTTTGCGATGCAACACATTCGCCAGTTCGAAGATATTTACCCGGTATTTCGCGAATTTTTCAGGAAACAAACGCAATGAGCGAGCCGATCTCTAGCGGAGCCGATTGGACCTTCGAACTGATCGAAGAATACCACGCCGAGATCGCGGCTATCGCCGAAGAATTCAAACTCGATACCTATCCTAACCAGATCGAATTGATAACCGCCGAGCAGATGCTCGATGCCTACGCCAGTATCGGCATGCCAATCGGATATAGTCACTGGTCCTTTGGCAAACACTTTATTCGCAACGAACAACAGTACCGGCGTGGCCATATGGGTCTTGCCTATGAAATTGTGATCAACTCAAATCCCTGTATCGCTTATTTGATGGAAGAAAATACCATGATGATGCAGGCGCTGGTGATCGCACATGCCTGTTTCGGGCACAATTCATTTTTCAAGGGAAACTACCTGTTTCGGGCCTGGACCGACGCCGAAGCGATCATCGATTACCTGGTTTTTGCCAAGCGTTACATCAGCGATTGCGAGGAACGTTACGGTATCGAAGAGGTGGAAAATCTACTCGATTCCTGCCATGCGTTGCAGAATCACGGGGTCGATCGTTACAAACGACCCAACCCGGTTTCGATGCGCGAAGAAAAGGAACGGCTCAAGGAACGCGAAGCTTACCTGCAGACACAGGTTAATGACTTGTGGCACAAAACCGTACCGCAAAAAGAGATGGCAGAAGAGGAGGAAACGCAGCCCAACTTTCCCGAAGAACCGCAAGAAAATATTCTTTACTTTATCGAGAAAAATGCACCCTTGCTCGAGCCCTGGCAACGCGAAGTAGTGCGTATCGTGCGCAAGATTGGTCAGTATTTTTACCCGCAACGCCAAACCCAGGTGATGAACGAGGGCTGGGCCTGCTTCTGGCATTATCACTTGATGAATGCTTTATACGACCGTGGCAAGGTTACCGATGGTTTCATACTCGAATTCCTGCAAAGCCACACCAACGTGGTATCACAGCCGGAGTTTGACAGCGAATATTTCAGCGGTATTAATCCCTATGCGCTGGGTTACGCTATGATGACTGATATCAAACGAATTTGTGTTGATCCGGACGAGGAAGACCGTATATGGTTCCCGGACATCGCCGGATCGGACTGGCAGGAAACGCTTGATTTCGCAATGCGTAATTTCAAGGATGAGAGCTTCGTCTCGCAATTCTTGTCGCCGCGATTGATCCGCGAGTTCAAACTGTTTTCAATTCTCGATGACGAGCAGCGCACCGAACTCGAAGTGACTTCGATTCACAACGATGCGGGCTACCAGCATATACGCCAGGCCTTATCCAACCAGTACAACCTGAGTATGTACGAGCCCAATATCCAGGTCTTCAATGTCGACACCCGCGGAGATCGTACACTCACCCTGCGTCACGTGCCGCAAAATAAAATCCCCCTGGCTAACAACCGCGAAGAAGTTTTGAAGCATTTGCGACGTCTGTGGGGCTTTGGCGTTAAGCTCGAGTCACTCGATGCCGAGGGTAATGTGAAAGCTACCGAGGAATTCGCTGCCTGATGCGCTTCAACCGCCCTTGATCGGGGGCAGCAATACTATTTCATCGCTTTCCTGGATCTTGATTTCAGCATAATTCTCACGCGAAACTTTTTCATCGTTCAGTATAACGATAAAAGGCTTATTGGGCGGTATCGGAATTTGTTGCAGCAAGATATCAAGGCTGCTGCCCTCAGCGACGCCGATATTACATTTATTAAAGGAACTGCCGGCGGGCAGGAAATGACGCAGCCCGCCGAACAGGGTTACTGGAATGTTCATAAAGAATTACGAGCTCTGCGCAGAATTTAATCCAGGCCGAGCCGTTGTAGAGTTTCTTTGGTCGGAACACCTTCTGCATCCCAACCACATAACTCGTAATATTCGGGCAGCATTTCACCGAGACGACAGACCAGGCCTTTGCCGGTGCCGACATCAGCCGGTTCCTCGAGAATACGCTTTGGCAGGGTGTCGTCTTTCCTGCTCAAACCGGCTTTGAGGTTGAACAGTTTTTCCAAAACCCAGATACGTTCACCGGTCGCCTGCATACGATCGTCGCCACTCCAGTCACTCTCACAGGCAGCATCGACCAGTGTGCGATAATCATCCAGGCCCCAACCACAACCGCCAGGGAATAGGCACAGACCGCTAGAGTCCAGATATGCGACGGCGTGCTGGGATTCTCGAACGATCTCGGCCTTGCCTTCGATTTCGGTGGTTTCGAAATCATGTCCATACGGGTCGGCGCGCAGATGGCAGGCGCCACGATTACTGGTCGCGTAGGCGAGACCCATGCCCTGCATCGAGCGTCCGTCGTAGGCCGCGAATTCCTGCCCCTTGACCGTCATAGACAGATCCGGGTGCCCGTATTTTTCACACAGGCGTTTTGAACCCATCGCGATATCGGCGCCGAAGCCTTCACCCTTGCCGGTCAGTTCTGCTATCTGGCACAGCGCTTCGGCCGAACCAAACTCGAGCTTGATACCGCCTGTGGTTTCTTCATCTATTGCGCCGATATCGAACAATTCCATCGCCGCGGCGATGGTGCCACCCATTGAAATCGAATCCATGCCGTACTCGTTACAAATAAATCCAGCGAAGGTCGCTGCATCGATATCATCAATGCCGCAGGCAGCACCAAGTGCGTATGCGGTTTCATACTCGAGACCGCCCGAGGCGCCGTGATACTCGGGCCGGTCCTTGACTGAGAAATGGGTCGGGTCGATTTTACAGATGCGCCCGCAACCAATGGTGCAGCCAAAGCAAGCGCCGTTAGCGACGATATTGGTGTGACCGTTTTGGTTCGGCGTATGCATCGCTTCCGGGTTGAGTTTGTTCGCGCCTTCGAAACGCACGCCGCGGTTGTTTCGTGTCGGCAGACTGCCGAAACCATTGGTGACGTCAATCATTGCCAGCGTGCCGTCGCGCGACATTTCCTCGCGGTCAGTCATACGTGCGTTGACTTCATTGACGATGCTGAAGAATGCCTTGGGGTCCTTGCTGCGTACGCCTTTGGTACCACGTATCGCGATGGTTTTGATTTTCTTGGAACCCATCACTGCTCCAACCCCGGAACGGCCGGCGGCGCGATGCTTGTCGTTGACCACGCAAGCGTAGCGACACAGGGTTTCTCCCGCCTGCCCGATTCCGGCAAAGCGCATCAACGGATCCTGGTATTTCGTGGCCAGAAAATCCTCGGTTTCCCAGACGGTTTTGCCCCAGATTTCGCTGGCATCGCAAATTTCGACCTTTTCATCCTCGATATGCAGGTATACCGGCTTGTCAGATTCGCCCTCGATGATGAGTAAATCGTAGCCCGCCATTTTCAATTCGCCGCCGAACTTGCCGCCTGAATTGGAGCAGGCGATGGCGCCGGTCAGCGGTCCCTTGGTAACGACGGTATAGCGCCCACCGGTTGAAGCCATAGTGCCGGTGAGGGGCCCGGTTGCAAAGATAATCTTGTTTTCCGCCGACAAGGCATCCACGGCTGGATCCATTTCCTCATACAAGTACTTGCTGCCAAGCCCGCGGGAGCCAAGATATGCTTCGGCCCATTCCATGTTAAGTGGTTCGATATCGCAGCTACCTTTGCTCAGGTTGACGCGAAGAATCTGTTGTTGCCAGGCCATCAGGGTTCCTCCGAGAAAATATTGTGTTCTGGTCGCGATTGTATATGCTGCTGGACTGTTTTAACACATGTTAGCGACTGCGAAGCGGTCAAAAATGAGGTGATAATCAATGATCAGGGTAATCATCGAACGCGAAATTGCGGAAGGCCTGGAGCAATATTACGAATCTGCAATTGCAGATCTGCTCGGCGTAATGGCGAATGCTTCGGGTTACGTATCGGGAGAGTCGTCGGTTGAAATTCACCGCCCTAATCGGTACGTGGTGATTACGCGCTGGACCGACGAAGCTGCCTGGAATCGCTGGTATCAATCGAGCGAGCGCCAAGAATTGTTAGATGCAATCGGGCCATTCTTGCTTAAGGAGGAAAAATTTACACTGCTGAAACAGCTGATTTTTCACCGGGATCCATCAGTCGCATGATTACTAAATGTGCCGGGAGGTTTCGATCACCTGATTCAAGAAGCCTGGGTTTTTGTGCCACTGAATGGATAGATTAAATCGGTCGACGACAGAACCCGGCTTCAGTTAAAATTACGCCCTAGTCAGCTGGATAATCGCTGGTTCTTTTGAACTGGAGGAAAGTCCGGGCTCCACAGGGCAGGTTGCCAGATAACATCTGGGGGGCGTGAGCCCACGGCAAGTGCAACAGAAAGTAAACCGCCAGCTACGGCTGGTAAGGGTGAAATGGTGCGGTAAGAGCGCACCGCGCTTTTGGTAACAGAGGCGGCAAGGTAAACCCCATCCGGAGCAAGACCAAATAGGAAAACAATGGCGCGGCCCGCGTCGTTTTCGGGTTGGTCGCTTGAGGCTGGAAGGTGACTTTCAGTCCAGACGAATGATTATCCTAGACAGAACCCGGCTTACAGGCTGACTACTAACTTTAGAGGGGGCGCATTCCATTGCCCCTTTATTTTATTACCCTCGAATTTGTGCAATACCGCACAAAAATACCTTTAACTTAATGTATCACTTTAACTATTTGACCTAAGTATCGGTTTTGGCTGGGTATACTCCTATGCGCCGTATGGGAATAGGCTAAGTTGTTGACGCCATTGAGAAAAAAGCAGTATCACCACCCCTATTTTACTTGACTTGTTGCAAAAATAAGCCATATTGTGTCGTTAAGTGGGTAAAAGTGGCATAAAGTGTCACATAAAGGGTTAAGCGTGCACAAATTTCGAGGGGCTTCCAATTTATCTTTGGACGCGAAAGGGAGAATTGTTCTACCCGCGCGTTATCGCGAACGGTTGCTTGAAATCTGCCAAAGCCAGCTGATCATCACGATCGATACCGATCAACCCTGCCTGCTGATTTACCCGTATCCCGAATGGGAACTGATCGAAGAAAAAATCGAAGCACTTCCGAGCTTCAATCCCACTACCCGCCGTATCCAGCGTTTGCTAATCGGTCATGCCACCGAGGTCGAGGTCGATACCAATGGACGCATGTTGCTGTCCAACCCGCTACGAGAATACGCACGGCTTGGTAAGAAGGTGGTACTTATCGGGCAAGGCAAGAAATTTGAACTCTGGGATGAATTACTGTGGGCTGAGCGCATGGAATCCTGGATGGGCGACGGTACTGGCGATGAAATGCCGGCCGCGCTAGCGGAACTAACCCTATGAGTCAGTCGCATGCGCCAGTGCTGCACGATGAGGCTCTCGCGGCGCTCGAAATCAAACCGGATGGTCGTTATGTCGATGGTACCTATGGTCGTGGCGGGCACGCGCGCTCAATTTTGGCGGCGCTTGGCGAACGAGGTCGCCTTATTGTAATGGATCGGGATCCGCAGGCTATCGCCAATGCCCGCCAGACTATGGGGTCTGACAGCCGGGTCACCATAATTCACGACGACTATGCCAACTTGCGGACGCAAATTGCTGAGCTTGACCTGCTGGAGCAAATCGATGGGATTTTGCTTGATCTCGGTGTTTCGTCCCCACAGCTTGATGATGCCAGGCGTGGTTTCAGCTTTCAGCAAAATGGACCCCTGGATATGCGCATGAATCCGAGTCAGGGCGAGTCGGCGGCGCAATGGCTCGCACATGCGGATGAGGCGGAAATCGCGAAAGTACTGTGGGACTACGGTGAGGAACGTCACTCGCGGCGGATAGCAAAGAGAATTGTCGAGTTCCGCCAATCCCATGAAATTGTTGATACGGCAACCCTGGCTGCGTTGATTAGTGAAGTGGTGCCGCGTCCCAAAAACAACCGCCATGCGGCAACTCGGAGTTTCCAGGCGGTCAGAATTCATATTAACCAGGAACTCGACCAGATCCAACGCTTGCTTGAAACGGTGCTGGATATTTTGAAAATCGGTGGGCGCTTGTTAATAATCAGCTTTCACTCTCTCGAAGATCGACTGGTAAAACGCTTTTTCAAATCACAGAGCACGCGGCGCAAAATCCCCCGTGGTTTGCCGCTGCGCGATAGCGAAATTCCATCAAACATTCGACTCAAACTGACGAGCGCGGCCATCAAGGCCGGGGCCAAGGAGCTAGCCTCAAATCCACGCGCCCGCAGCGCGGTACTGCGCATCGCAGAGCGAGCGGCCTGATGAACGGCAAAGTCTGGTTTTCGCTGCTGCTAACACTGGTTCTCGGCAGTGCACTGACCGTGGTATATGTGAAGCATCAAAGTCGTGTTCTGTTTGCAGATTTACGCAACATCCAGAAACAGCAGGATCAGCAAGTCATCGAATGGGGGCGTTTACAGCTGCAAAACACGACTCTGGCGACGCATAGCAATGTTGAAACGAGAGCCCGTAAGGACTTGAAAATGCGCTTACCAGAAAATGTCGAACTGGTGCGTTTGCAATGAAACATCACGACCGCATGCAAGAGCAAGAGCGCCAGGCAGTGTTTCTGAGTACGCGCCACTACTTCGTATTACTGGTTCTGATTTCACTGCTCTTCGGCCTGGTAACCCGAGCCTTATATTTACAGGTTGTCGAGCAGGACTTTCTCGCCAACCAGGGCGTGCAGCGGCAAATTCGCACTATTGAAACTCCGGCCTATCGAGGCTCTATATTAGATCGCTTTGGTACCCCGTTGGCGATTAGTACACCGGTTGATTCAATTTGGGTTAATCCGGCAGAAATTCTCGGAAACCTTGCTGCGCTGAAGCAGGTTACCAAGAAACTGGACCTCCATTACCGCGATACGGTGTCGATGCTCAAACAACGGGCCAACCGGGAGTTCGTTTATCTGAAGCGCCAGCTAGAGCCGGACTTTGCACGCACAATCGCCGATGGTATTGATGGAGTTTACCTGCAACGCGAATATCATCGTTACTATCCTGCCGGAGAGGTGGTGTCGCACCTGGTGGGATTTACAAATATCGACGACCAGGGACAGGAAGGCCTGGAACTGGCTTACCAGGATTGGTTACGTGCCGAGCCGGGTGAGCGTCGCGTCATTCGTAACCGTCGCGGTGAAGTCATCGAGGAACTGGCGCAGGTGAAGCCAGCCCATTCAGGTAACGATATTCACACCAGTATCGATATGCGTTTACAGTACATTGCTTATCGAAGTCTCGTCCGAGCGATTCAATATCACGCGGCCAAATCGGGTTCCGCGGTATTGCTCGATGCCCGCAGCGGTGAGATTCTGGCGATGGTAAACCAGCCATCCTATAACCCGAATCGACGCCGGACGACGGCAACCGAGCGACTGCGTAACCGTGCGCTCACCGATGTTTTCGAACCGGGTTCAGCGATTAAACCTTTTACCCTGGCGGCTGCGATTGACCGTGGCCACTATCGTCCCGGCAGTAACATCGACACTTCGCCAGGTTACATGATGGTGAGCGGGCATCCGGTTAAGGATATACGCAACTATGGCGTGCTTGATCTCTCCGGAATCTTGCGCAAATCGAGTAACGTCGGCGCATCGCGCATCGCTATGTCACTAGATAAAAAGGAACTCTGGGAGAGCTTTAAGGACTACGGGTTTGGCGAGTTTTCAGGTGTGTCTTTCCCTGGTGAATCGTCTGGATACTTCCGTCACTTTAGCCAGTGGCAGCCCCTCGATCACGCTACCATGGGATTCGGCTACGGCATGTCATTGTCGCTCACCCAACTCGCTCGCGCCTATGCCGTGATTGCTAACCAGGGTCGTCTGGTGGATTTAAGCCTGCTTCGAAAAAAACCGGTTCGAAACCCGAAAAATGAGATTTCACGGCATGTCATGAAATCTTCCACCGCGCAACAAATGATCAAGATGCTGACCGAGGTCGTCGGCCCCAAAGGCACCGCTCAGCTGGCTGCTGTCGATGGGTACCAGATCGCAGGCAAAACCGGAACTGCCAAAAAAAGCATTGCCGGGGGCTATCAGAAAGACGATTATGTTGCCGTTTTTGCAGGCATCGCACCGGCCAGTAATCCGCGTCTGGTGATGGCTGTAATGATCGATGAGCCGACGCAAAATGGATATTACGGTGGCGTGGTCGCAGCCCCGGTATTTCAAGAGGTGATGTCGAATGCATTGCGTATTCTCGATGTTCCGCCCGACGATTTGCCAACGCTGGCACGCAGCAAGGGACAGGGGGCATGATGGCAAACACCAATATTCCCGGCATGGCGTTGTCGGAGCTACTGTCGGGTTTTGCGCTTTGCGATCCAGTGCCGGCAATCCAGATCAGCAACATCGCCAGTAATAGCACTAATGTCACGCCAAATTCGGCATTTATCGCGCTGCCCGGTATCAGGTCTAATGGCATCGATTACGCCATAGATGCGGTCAAGGCGGGTGCAGTCGCAGTGATTTATGACGCTGCGGATGAGTATAGCCAGCAGCGGGTTCCATTATTGCGCAAGCAGATCGAGACTCACTGGATTGGCATTGATCAGCTAGAGCGTGCCAATGGCCATATCGTGAGCCGTTTCTTTGGCGATCCCGGGCGCGCGATGACCATTGTCGGAATCACGGGTACCGACGGAAAGTCCAGTGTCACACATCTCGTCACCCAGGCATTGACCCGGATTGGAAAATCCTGCGCCAGTATTGGTACCCTCGGATTTGGTATTGGCAATATCCTGACGCCAGATTCATTGACGACACCAGATGCGGTAAGCCTGCAGTCGCACTTATACCAGTTTCAGCAGCAACGCTGCGAATACGTCGTAATGGAAGTGTCGTCGCATGCGTTGGAACAATACCGCGTCAACGGTTGCGATTTTGACATTGCAGTGCTGACCAATCTGGGAAGGGATCATCTCGATTACCACGGTGACCTCGCCAGTTATGCCTCTGCTAAGGCACGCCTGTTTCAGGATTTCAAGCTTTCCGGACGGGTTGTCAATATTGACGATAACTTTGGACAGCAGTTAAGCCAGTCGGTTGATAATAAATCGCTGTTGCGCTACTCGGTTGAATCCAATGGTGGGCGCGAGGCCGAGGTAAAGTTGATTGCCAGCGAATTGACCACTAGCGGGCAAAATATTCACGCTTCGACGCCGTTGGGAGAAGTGACTGCGGTAACTGCCTTGCTCGGCCATTTCAATGTAGAAAACACACTCGCCTGTATCGCCACCTTGGTGGCACTTGGGCTCGATTACAATCAACTGCAACTCGCGGTCAAAGATTTAAAACCAATACCCGGGCGCATGGAGAAATTCACTGGCAAGCACGGTAGTGCGTCAGCAGTTATCGACTTTGCCCATACCGAGCAGGCTTTACGCGCCAGTCTCGGTGCCTGTCGAGAACATACCAACGGATTACTGTGGTGTGTTTTTGGTTGCGGCGGTGATCGAGATCGAGGTAAACGCAGCGGTATGGGTCGCGCTGTGGAAGAATTGGCGGACCGGGTGATTGTCACCGACGATAATCCACGTAATGAATCACCCGAGAAAATCGTCAGCGAAATTCTCGCGGGCATGAAACGGCCCGAGGAGGCCAGTGTTGTTCATAACCGCCAGGCGGCGATCGAATATGCCTTGTCACAGGCGGCACCCGAAGACCTCGTAGTGATTGCGGGCAAGGGGCACGAGCAAGTACAAATTGTCGGTAACGAACGTCGTCCGTTCAGTGATCGTCATGTGGTTAGTCGAATTTTGCAGGTGAGCCATGATTAGCATGTCGTTACCTGCGCTGGCTGAAATGCTCGGGGCAAGTGCTGATAGCCTGCCAGACATGATGTTTTCCGGAGTCACGATCGACAGCCGTAAATCCTGTGAAGGAAAACTGTTCGTCGCCATAAAAGGCGTCAATTTCGATGGCCATAGCTTTGTCGATCAGGCATACCAGAATGGGGCAGTCGTCGCACTGGTCGAACAGCAACAGCAGTGTGACATAGCGCAGATCGAGGTAGCTGATTGCAAGCAGGCGATGGGCCAGTTGGCAAACTACTGGCGTCGTCACTGCAATCCTTGTGTGGTTGCACTTACAGGAAGTAACGGTAAAACAACAGTCAAGGAGATGCTTCACCAGATATTGTCCAGACAAGCTGCGACGCTCGCCAACCGCGGAAATTTCAATAATGACATCGGTGTCCCGCTGACGCTGTTCGAACTGGAACAGAATCATGAATTTGCGATTATCGAGATGGGTGCTAATCATCGGGGTGAAATCGCACGCCTCGCTGAAATTGCCGAACCCGATATTGTCTACGTGAATAATGTCGCCGCTGCTCACCTGGCCGGGTTTGGAGACGTGCAGGGTGTCGTCGAAGCCAAGGGAGAACTTTACGCCTATTGTACTGATAAGCAAAAGGCACTGTTTAACGCCGATGAAGTGGCCAGCCAGTACTGGAAAGGCCTTTGCGCGGCGCAAACCCAAATCAGTTGCGGTTTGAAGAACAAAGCCGATGTAACCGCGACCTGGTCAGCCGAAAAAGAAACCTTGAAAGTAGAATTTGCTTATCAGGGCGATACTCATGGTTGTGAGCTTGCTGTCATCGGTGAGCATAATGTTCGCAACGCACTAGCAGCGGTATCACTTGCGATTCTCTGCGGTAGCGAATTTACTGCGGCGGTTGACAACCTGGCAGGATTTTCCGGGGTAAAAGGGCGTTTGCAAATGTTGCCGGGACCCTCCCGCAGTCGTCTGATTGACGACAGCTACAATGCGAACCCGGATTCGCTGGAAGCAGGCATCAAGGTTCTGTGCTCATTGCAGGGTTCAGCCTGGTTGGCGTTGGGCGACATGGGTGAACTGGGTGCAGAAGCGGCGGCACTACATCGCAAGGCCGCACAGACTGCGCGTCAATATGGAGTCGAAAAATTATTTGGCGTTGGTGAAATGAGCTGTATTGCCAGCGAAGAATTCGGTGATGCTGGTTATTGCAGCGAACGCATTGAGGAGATGGCGGAAATCATCTTGTCGCAAATCCACCAGGGTGTAAATTTGCTGGTCAAAGGATCGCGGGCCGCAGGTATGGAACGGCTGGTTGCCATGCTAAGCCAGTCCGTGAACGGGGGAGACGTCAATGCTGTTTAGCTTGGCGGAGTACCTCACGCAATTCCACAGCGGCTTTAATGTATTCCAGTATCTGACGATGCGCACCATCCTGGGCGTGCTCACCGCGCTGGTGATTGCACTGATTGTCGGACCGGTAATGATTAATTACCTGAGCAGCTACAAGATAAGGCAGAGTGTCCGCGACGACGGTCCGGAAAGCCACCTTTCGAAGGCAGGCACGCCCACCATGGGCGGTGCGTTAATACTGATTGCCATTGTCACTAGCACCCTGATGTGGAGTGATTTATCGTCGCGTTTCGTCTGGATAATTTTGTTTGTCACGATCGGCTTTGGTGCGATCGGTTGGGTCGATGATTACAAAAAGATCGTTTATGGCAACTCCAAGGGTCTTAAGGCAAGGTCCAAACTTTTATGGCAATCCGTAATCGGGCTGGGCGCAGCCTTAGCACTGTTCCACACCGCGCAGTTTCCAATCGAGACCCAACTTATTGTTCCTTTCATCAAGGATATTCTGTTAGACCTGGGCTGGTTATACGTGGTGCTCGCTTATTTCGTGATAGTCGGTAGCAGCAACGCAGTCAATTTGACTGATGGACTCGATGGGCTTGCAATACTACCAACCGTACTGGTTGGGGGTGCCCTTGGCGTTTTTGCCTACCTGACAGGAAACTTTAACTTTTCTAATTATCTCGGCATTCCCTATGTTCCGGGGGTTGGCGAAATGGTGGTTTTCTGTGGTGCACTGGTTGGGGCCGGCCTTGGATTTCTCTGGTTCAACACTTATCCGGCCCAGGTTTTTATGGGTGATGTCGGTGCACTTGCGCTGGGTGCAGCACTGGGCACGCTGGCAGTGATCGTACGTCAGGAACTGGTGCTTTTTATCATGGGTGGCATCTTCGTGGTGGAAACGGTTTCGGTAATGCTGCAGGTAGCATCATTCAAATTAACTGGTCGCCGAATATTTCGTATGGCGCCGTTGCATCATCATTACGAGCTTAAAGGCTGGCCGGAGCCGCGCATTATTGTGCGCTTCTGGATCATTACCGTGGTGCTGGTGTTAATCGGCCTGGCGAGTTTAAAGATTCGGTAATGTTAAACGTGAGCCAACAACCAACAGCGCTGCAAGACGTCAATTACCTGGTAGTCGGTCTCGGGGTGAGCGGTTACTCGGTGGCGCGCTATTTACTGGGCAATGGATATCGCTGCAGGATCCAGGATACGCGAGAAATCCCGCCGTTTCTGGGTAAACTGAATACCCAGTTTGACACGGTTGATTTTCGAGCCCAGCCGCTCGATTCCGATTTGATCGGATGGGCTGATGTACTGGTAGTCAGTCCCGGGCTTTCAATTCAACAGGCTGAAATACAGCAGGCCCTGGATATCGGTAAGACCGTGCTAGGCGATATCGAATTGTTCGCGCGTGTCGTGGACAAGCCGGTTATCGCGATTACCGGTTCCAACGGCAAGAGCACGGTTACGACCCTGGTCGGTGAAATGATCAGCTGCGATGATAAAGCGGTCGCTGTTGGTGGCAACATTGGTACCGCCGCACTGGATTTGCTTGAGCAGCAGCCCGACTTTTACGTGTTGGAACTGTCTAGCTATCAACTCGAAACAACGACTTCATTGCAACCCCGGGTTGCCGCCCTGTTGAATCTCTGTGAAGACCATCTCGATCGTTACCCCGATTACGCCGAATATATTCAGACCAAGTTGCGTATTTATGATAACGCCAGTTTGTGTGTCAGTAATCTTGATGACGAAGTGACGCGCCACGATGCCCAGGATATCAGTTTTAGTCTGAACCCTGACGCAGATGCCGAATACAGGTTGGTCGAGGATAACGGGTACTGGCTGGCGCACCGCGATGAGCGCTGGATAAATGTTAACGACATCAAGCTGAGCGGGCGCCATAACTGGGCTAACTGTCTGGCGGCGATGGCGATTGCGAATAGCGTTGGCATATCCAGAGCCGCGATCGTTTCTGCCATGCAGGCCTTCGCCGGCATTCCACATCGCGGCCAGTGGGTTGCTGAAATCGATGGTGTTGAGTGGATCAATGATTCCAAGGCGACCAATGTTGGCGCCGCCCGGGCCTCGATCGAGGGACGTGAGCGACCGGTTATTTTGATTGCCGGTGGCCAGTCGAAGGGCGCCGATATGTCGATTATGTCGGAGACAATCCAGCAAAAGGTCAAACTGGCGTTGCTGCTCGGGGAGGATTCATCTCGATTGCAGCAAGCCTGGCAGAGTGTTACCCGAATCGAGCGGGTTCGCGATATGCAACAGGCCGTGCGACGTGCTCACGAGGTTGCCAGTAGCGGCGATTGCGTGCTGCTGGCACCAGCCTGCGCGAGCTTTGACATGTATCCGAAATTCGAAGCGCGCGGCGACGATTTCATGAAATGTGTAAAGGAGGTGGTAGATGACTAGTCAGGCGATCAGAACAGAAAACACAGTCATAAAACCGGGTTTTGATTTGGCGCCGGAATATGACCGGGTAATTTTATTGCTCTATTTAACGCTGATATGTATCGGATTAGTGATGGTAGCTTCGGCATCGATCGGCATTGCCGACCAGCAAACCGATGACCCGTTCTATTATGCCAAACGCCAGTTCCTACGAATTTTATTGAGCCTGGCCTTGGTGTGGTTTGCCTGCAAAATCCCGCTCAAATTCTGGAAAAATAATGGCATGGTGTTGATGCTGGGATCCATCATCCTGCTCGCCTTTGTGTTGATTCCCGGGATTGGTCATACCGTGAACGGTAGTACCCGCTGGCTAAATTTTGGCGTGTTCACTTTCCAGGTTTCAGAGATCGCCAAATTATTTCTGATTATCTATTTAAGCGGTTACCTGATTCGCCGCAGCGAAGAAGTGCAAACCAATACCATGGGATTCCTCAAACCGATGATAATTCTCGCGATGGCCAGTGGCTTGCTGGTACTGGAACCCGATTTTGGGGCTGCCGCGGTGCTACTGATGACCGGGCTCGGACTGATGTTTCTCGGTGGCGTGAGATTCGGGCAGTTCATCCTGTTCGTGATTGGCACCCTTGGTATCATGGGCCTGCTGGCAGTTTCGTCGCCCTATCGACTCGCGCGAATTACCTCGTTTATCGATCCCTGGGCCGATCCCTATAACAGCGGTTTTCAATTAACGCAGTCGTTAATCGCAATCGGCAGTGGCGGCTGGTTTGGTACGGGTCTGGGGGGCAGCATCCAGAAGTTGTTTTACCTGCCGGAAGCACATACCGATTTTATGTTTGCGATTTTCGCCGAAGAATTCGGCTTTGTCGGGCAGGTCTTTTTGATCAGCCTGTTTGCCCTGCTCGCCTTACGTTGCTTCAAGATTGCCAGAATGGCGCTACTTAAGCAGCAAGCATTTGCCGCTTATCTGGCTTACGGGGTTGGGTTGCTCATTACGCTACAAGCCGCGATAAATATCGGCGTCAATATGGGTGCCTTGCCTACCAAGGGATTAACTTTACCCTTTATCAGTTACGGTGGTAACTCAATTCTCAGCATGTCTTTTGCAGTAGGACTGATGTTGCGGGTCTACTATGAATGCCAGGTTGGCGATAATGGCAAGAAACTGTGCCGGAGAGCCATGGATCGCGCATGAACCAGGGATTGCAAAAACCGATCCTAGTCATGGCGGGTGGTACCGGGGGTCATGTTTTCCCGGCGCTGGCGGTGGCTGAAAACTTGCGCCAGCGCGGTGAGAATATCGTCTGGCTGGGAACCCGCTCCGGTATCGAGGCGCGCGTCGTACCGGCGGCCGATTTCGCGATCGAATGGTTGAGCGTGCAGGGATTGCGCGGCAAGGGACTGATGACACTTATTCTGGCGCCGTTTCGATTGCTGCGGGCCAGTTGGCAAGCGCTGCGGCTATTGCGCCGTATCCGGCCCAAGGCGGTGCTGGGTATGGGAGGATTTGTTTCCGGGCCAGGTGGTTTGATGGCCTGGTTCCTTGCTATTCCGTTGTTCCTGCATGAACAGAATTCGATTCTCGGGCTAACCAATCGAATTCTGAGTCGCTTCGCAACACGCAACTACGCCGCTTTTCCGAATGTCGCCAGCTCGGTTCCGCGCTGCGAGTGTATCGGTAACCCGGTGCGCGCTAACCTGGCCGAGATGGAGGAGCCGGGCGCCCGACTGCAATCGAGAATCGATGCGCCGATGCAATTACTGGTAATCGGCGGTAGTCTCGGGGCTGCCGCACTGAACCGCATTCTGCCGCAGGCGATCGCCTGTCTCGATCGTGATCAGCATCCTCGGGTCAAGCATCAATGTGGCGATAAGCATCTACAGGCCTGTCAGCAAAACTATCTCGACGCCAGCGTCGAAGCAGAGGTGGTCAGTTTTATCGACGATATGGAGCAAGCCTATGCCTGGGCTGACCTGGTGGTCTGTCGGGCTGGTGCGTTAACGATTTCAGAATTGACGGCGGTGGGTTTGGCCTCGTTACTGGTGCCGTTTCCTTACGCGGTCGATAACCACCAGTACCACAACGCACTCTTTCTGGAACAAAATGGTGCCGCACAGATTCTACCGGAAGCGGATTTGGGGGCCGAGAACCTGGCGCTGAAGTTAAAGTTCTTTCAGCAGAACCGGCCTGCATTGGTGGAGATGGCGATCAATGCCCGCGCCCAATTCAAGCCTGACGCGGCCGAACGCCTGGCCTCGGGGATAATGGCAGGAGCGATGTCATGACAGTGAGTTCTAAGCACTTCATGCGCCGCATTCGTAACATTCATTTCGTTGGTATCGGTGGCGCTGGAATGAGTGGAATTGCCGAGGTTTTTTATAACCTGAATTATCACATCAGTGGCTCGGATATTGCCGAAAACGCGATGGTCAGTCATTTGCGGGGCCTCGGTATCGATGTCGCCATAGGGCATCGCGGTGAAAATGTCTCTGACGCCCATGTGGTGGTGGTTTCGACTGCAATCGATGATGAGAATCCAGAAATTGAGGCCGCTCGCGAAATGCGTATCCCAGTCGTCAGGCGAGCCGAGATGCTGGCAGAACTGATGCGCTTCAAACGCGGTATCGCGGTCGCCGGCACCCATGGTAAAACCACCACTACCAGCCTGGTAGCGACGGTACTTGCACAGGGTGACATCGACCCCACCTACGTGATTGGCGGCAAGCTAATTAGTTCCGGCAGCCATGCCCGACTCGGCATGAGCGATTACCTGGTGGCTGAGGCAGACGAAAGTGACGCGTCGTTTCTGTATCTCCAGCCGATGATGTCGATTGTCACCAATATCGATAACGATCATCTCTCAACCTACGAAGGTGATTTTGAGCGGCTCAAACAAACTTTTGTGGAGTTTCTGCATCACTTGCCATTTTATGGGCTAGCCGTGCTTTGTCTCGATGACCCGGTGGTGCGTGAAATTATGAGCGAGGTAGCGCGCCCGGTACTGACTTATGGTGAGGCCGAAGACGCCGATGTTCGGATCACCGATATTGTCGCCAAGGGCGTCAAAACGCACTTTAGTGTGCTACTTCCCGATGAAACCGAAGCGCTCAATATCGAACTCAATCTGCCAGGCAAGCATAACGTTCTTAATGCTACTGCGGCGATCAGCATCGCCTGGGAATTGGGTGTTTCAAGTGGCGCGATAAGAGAATCATTGTCTGGGTTTTCTGGCATCGGGCGCCGTTGCGAGATCAGTGAAAATCTGCAAGTCGCAAACGGCAAGATTATGTACATAGATGATTATGGGCATCATCCTAACGAAATCGCGGCAACCCTGGACGGCATTCGCGCCGCCTGGCCAAAGAAAAGGCTCGCCGTATTGTTTCAACCGCATCGCTATACGCGTACTCGAGACCTGTTCGAAGACTTTACCCAGGTGTTGTCCGAGGTCGATCAATTGATTTTGCTCGAGGTATATCCGGCCGGTGAAAGCCACATCAAGGATGCCGACGGACGCGCTCTGGCGCGTTCAATTCGAGGTCGCGGCAAAGTAGACCCGGTTTTTGTAGAAGACCTGGAAGGCTTGAATGAAGTGGTTGAGAAAATTTTGCAGGATGACGATATTTTCCTGACCCTGGGTGCAGGCAGTATCGGAGCCTGGGCGTCGGAGTTCCTGACACAACATCAGCCAGCAGGGAAGGGAAAATGAACGTGGCCAAAAACCGCTCTAGCAAAGGGAAACTGATGTTTGACGAACCTATGTCAAAGCATACTAGTTGGCGCCTGGGTGGACCCGCAGATCGTTATTACGTACCAGCCGATTTGCTAGACCTGCAGCATTACCTGGCTGGACTGGAAACAGACATCGATATTCTGTGGGTAGGTCTTGGCAGTAATTTATTGGTGCGCGATGGTGGTTTCCGCGGTCAGGTGATTGCACCACTAAATTCACTCAAAGAAATTCGTTTGGATACGAACGGACTGCTCTATGTCGAGAGTGGAATCAGTTGCGCCAAGCTAGCCAAGTTCTGTCAAAAACAGGGACTTGCCGATGCCGACTTCTTTGCTGGAATACCCGGCACAATCGGTGGTGCTTTAGCAATGAATGCGGGTGCTTTCGGTGGTGAAACCTGGGTCGCGGTGGAACAGGTGATCATGATCGATCGAGCTGGGGACTTGATCGAACGAAGTCCTGCCGAATTCGAGGTCGACTATCGCCACGTAGGCTTGCCGCAACAGGAGTGGTTTGCTGCCGCAATGTTTAGGTTTGCAAAGCGTGCGCCGGGTGAGGATTCAAACATCCGCCAGTTGTTACAGCAACGCAACGCAACACAACCTATCGGACAGGCTTCCTGTGGCTCGGTATTCAAGAATCCGCCAGGTAAGCATGCCGCACAGTTAATCGAAGCGGCAGGCCTCAAGGGCTATTGCCTGGGTACTGCTTGTGTGTCCGATAAGCACGCCAATTTTATTATCAGCGCCAGCGATACGAGTGCCAGTGATGTTGAGACGTTGATCGATCACATTCGCAAAACTATTGCGACTGAGTTTAATGTCAGTCTTGAAACCGAGGTCCGCATCGTGGGGGAAACTCTATGAGCATCGTGTTGCAAAAGCCATCGCCGGAAACCGCTGCAAAATGTGGCAAGGTTGCGGTTTTAATGGGTGGTCAATCAGCCGAGCGCGAAGTTTCGCTTAAAAGTGGCGATGCCGTTTACCAGGCCTTGCTTGCGGCCGGGGTCGACGCAATTCCAGTTGATTTACAGGCGCATGCTTTTCACCAGCTTGCCGATCTGAAGGTCGACCGCGTTTTTAACATGTTGCACGGCCGCGGTGGTGAGGACGGCACCATTCGTGCGGTACTCGATTTCTTAGGGCTACCCTGCACCGGCAGCGGGGTTTGTGCATCAGCTTTGACGATGGACAAAATCCTGACCAAGAAAGTTATTCGTTGTAGTGGAATTCCAACACCTGATTTTATCGAGCTGCGCAGCGAAGCCGATTGTGAACGCCTACTTAGTGATGTTGGGTTACCGGTTTTCATCAAGCCAGTACTGGAAGGATCAAGTATCGGTATGACGCCGGTGCACCAGGAAAGCGAGCTGTTTCCCGCCTGGAAAAACGCGCGGCGCTACGGTGTCGTTTTCGCCGAAAAATTTATCGACGGCGCTGAATACACCGCCGGGTTTATCGGTGGAGAGGTTTTACCACTGATCAAGCTGGAAACACCACGTGAATTCTACGATTACGATGCCAAGTATTTAGCTGACGACACGATTTATACCTGTCCCAGTGGCCTCGATGATGACAGCGTCGCGGCGATTAACGACATGGTGCTCGAAACCATTCGTGCCACCGGAATGCGAGATTGGGGCAGGGTGGACTTGATGCTGGATCGGCAACAACGGCCCTGGATGATCGAGGTAAATACGGTACCCGGAATGACTGATCATAGCTTGATTCCCATGGCGGGCAGGGCCGCTGGGCTTGAAATGCCCGAACTGGTGGTAAAGATCCTCGAGGCAACGCTAACAGGAGACGACGGGGATGCTTAAGATCCGTAGGCAGAATAACCAGGCAAAACGTAAAATGCCGACAACGCCGTCGAGTTCATTCCAATGGCGCAAATCTTACAACTGGATTTTTTTGGTAGTGCCGCTGATGTTGGTTGGCGTCTATCTGAGCCAATCGAACCAAATTCTTCCGATTCGCACGATTCAGCTTTCCGGGACATTTGAGAATCTGGATCAACAGGAACTTGAGTCGACCTTAAAACAATATATTGGTCGAGGATTCTTTTCGCTCGATATTCACCAGGTACAGCAAACACTGCACGCTAAATCATGGACTGATTCGGTTTCGGTACGTCGTATCTGGCCGGATATATTGAGAGTCAGGGTCAAGGAAAAGAAACCGGTAGCACGCTGGGATGAACAGCACTTGCTAAGTGATTCAGCCATGGTTTTTGAGGCAGATACAAAGCTTTTCAGCCATCTACCTGTTGTCCATGCTGCGAGTCATCCACCCGCCTGGGTATTGCGACAGTTCTACCGCCTGGAGGCCAAGTTTAATGGTGTCGATGAACGTTTGATTGCATTGCAGGTAGATAGCCGTGGCGCGCTCAATGTTGAATTGATCAATGGTCTGCAAATCAAATTGGGTAGACAGGATATCGATTACAAAATCGACCGCCTGGTCAGCATTTACCTAAAGCAAATTCTGCCTCGACGCGAACAGATTCAGCGACTGGATTTACGTTACAGCAATGGCTTCGCTGTTGCCTGGAAAAAGGAAGCCCTACAGGGTAGCGACAAAGCATCAATCTGGAGTAATGGTAATGTCTAAAAAGGCATCAGGAAACCTGATCGTAGGGCTTGATATCGGAACCTCCAAGGTGGTTGCGATCGTTGGCGAAGTCACGGTCGAGGGCGATATCGATATTATCGGTATCGGCACTCAAGCCTCGCGTGGTTTAAAGAAAGGTGTGGTCATCAACATAGAATCAACTGTGCAGTCAATTCAGCGCGCGGTGGAGGAAGCAGAACTTATGGCAGGCTGTCAAATCCGTTCGGTATATGCGGGTATTGCCGGCAGCCATATTCGCAGCATCAATTCTCATGGCATCGTTGCGATTAAGGAAAAAGAGGTCACCTCGGCAGATGTCGCCCGCGTTATCGATGCCGCAAAGGCGGTAGCTATTCCGGCGGATCAACGAATTTTGCACGTACTGCCGCAAGAATTTGTAATTGATAACTCTGAAGGGATTCGCGATCCGATCAGTATGTCCGGGGTGCGGCTCGAAGCCAAGGTACATCTGGTCACCGGGGCAGTTAGTGCCGCACAAAACATTATCAAGTGTGTACGTCGCTGTGGTCTTGAGGTCGATGATGTGATCCTGGAGCAGCTGGCCTCCGCCAGTTCGGTATTGACGGATGACGAAAAGGAGCTGGGCGTGTGCCTGGTCGATATCGGTGGAGGTACTACCGATATTGCCGTGTTCTCCGATGGCGCAATACGCCACACCGCGGTTATCCCGATTGCTGGTGACCAGGTAACCAACGATATTGCGGTGGCATTGCGCACACCCACCCAGTATGCCGATGACTTAAAGATTAAGTATGCATGTGCCTTGCGCCAACTGGCCGCTGACGATGAAACCATCGAAGTCCCCAGTGTTGGCGATCGCGAACCGAGACTCCTGGCCCGGCAAACTCTGGCCGAGGTGGTGGAACCGCGTTACGAAGAACTGTTAAGCCTGGTGCAGGCGGAATTACGCCGCAGTGGGTTCGAAGAAATATGTGCCGCCGGGGTAGTGCTTACCGGGGGCAGCGCGAAAATGGAAGGCGCTATCGAACTGGCAGAGGAAATTTTCCATATGCCGGTTCGACTGGGCTATCCGCAGTATGTATCGGGGTTGGTCGACGTGGTGCGCACCCCGATTCATGCAACAGGTGTTGGATTGTTGCTTTTTGGAAACAGACAGCAATCCGGCTTGTCCGGTTATCAACTGGACGATCGGAACGAAGCCGGCGTTTTAGCGAGAATGAAAAGTTGGTTTCAGGGTAATTTTTAAATAATGCAAGAGGACGATAAAATGTTTGAACTGATGGATTCACATACCAAAGACCCAGTAATCAAGGTTATTGGTGTCGGTGGAGGCGGCGGCAATGCCGTCCAGCACATGGTTTCGGCCGGTATCGAAGGCGTCGATTACATGTGTGTCAATACCGACGTACAGGCACTCAAGAAGATGGACGTGCGAACGACTATGCAAATAGGGGCCAGCATTACCAAGGGACTCGGCGCCGGTGCCGACCCGGGTATCGGTCGGCAGGCGGCGTTGGAGGATCGTGAGCGTATCCAGGAGGCTATAGAAGGCGCGAATATGCTCTTCGTAACCGCCGGTATGGGTGGCGGTACGGGCACCGGGGCGACGCCAGTAATCGCGCAGATTGCAAAGGAAATGGGAATTCTGACGGTTGCCGTTGTAACCAAGCCATTTGGTTTTGAACGAACCAAGCGCATGGCACAGGCAGAAGCAGGGATCAAGGAACTCTCCAGTGTGGTTGATTCGTTGATTACCATCCCGAATGACAAGCTGATGCCAGTACTGGGCAAGGAGACGTCTTTGCTGGAGGTTTTTGAAAAGGCAAACGATGTCCTGCGAGGCGCGGTACAGGGTATTGCCGAGCTGATAACCTGCCCGGGCCTGATCAATGTTGATTTTGCCGATGTGCGTACAGTCATGTCTGAAATGGGCATGGCAATGATGGGAACGGGATCAGCCACGGGTGATAATCGTGCCAAGGAAGCTGCCATGTCGGCAATCTCGTCACCATTGCTCGAAGATATCAATATCTCGGGCGCCCAGGGTATTCTGGTCAATGTTACTGCAGGTCTGGATCTCGCGATTGGAGAGCTCGACGACGTCGGTACTGCGATTACAGAATTTGCGTCAGTCGATGCCAACGTCGTGGTCGGAACCGTAATCGACTCGAGTATGAAAGACGGCGAGCTGCGTGTCACCATGGTCGCTACCGGGCTTGGTTCAGAGAAGGTGTTATCGACTGCTCCGCTTGCAACGGTTCAACCAGAAAGTAATGGTGAGGTCGACTACAAGAAGCTCGAACGTCCCACCGCGATTCGCAAGAAGATAGTCGGTGATAGTGTCGAAATGCCGGAAGACAAGGAGAGCATGGAATATCTCGAAATTCCTGCATTTCTGCGTCGTCAGGCGGATTAAACGGCAATTCCTCTTGCCAGGAGACTGGTTCAGGGACGAACCGCTCCATGTTCTCTTTCCGATAGCGCTTTCTTTATGAGCGATACGGTTTCACTACCCGCGCATTATTTCGTGGCTGAAGGCACCGACCGCAAGTGTTTTCAACACCCGACCAAACCGCAATGCTGTATCAAGGTATTACACCCGGAACGCCGATCGGGTCGATTCTGGCGCGAAGTAAGATATTATTTGCGCCTGCAGCGGCGGGGCGTACACTTTAAACACCTAGCCCAATTTCACGGACTGGTTAATACTCGCCTCGGTAAAGGCGCAATCTTTGACATGGTGCAGGATGACGATGGTCGGGTATCAAAGTCATTAGACTATTATCTTGCGCAAAATGATAAACGTTTCAATACCTGGGCAGTTAATGAAATAGAGTCCTTGAAACAGGACTTTTATGACCAATGGATCGTGTTTCAGGATTTGAATCCTAGCAATATCCTGGTTAAGCGCCTGAGCTTCGACGAGTTTCGTCTGATCGTGATTGACGGCATCGGTCACAACCATTTCCTTCCATTTGCCAGCTATAGCAGCACATTGGCGCGCAAAAAATTAACGCGAGTCTGGAATCGGCGTTATCAACAATGGTATGCGGCCTATCCGTCGCTGCACAGAAGATTAAAACCTTATCTAGTCGTCTAACTCAAAGGCGAAATCTGGTTGCGCATATCTGGAATTTTCGAGGTACTTGGAGCTAGGCTTCAGATTGATCTTTGCCAAAGCTGGCCTTAAGCCAATGGTCGACCGAGAAAATTCCACCACCATAGAGGATGCTGGTAAGCAGCATTGTGCCATACAGGTAGTGCCATACCAGGCCGGCTCCTTTTGCCAGGGTCGCATAGTAGGAAACCACCGCGATGATATTTATGAACGAAATTGCGATGGCGGTGTAGCGAGTACCCAAGCCGACGACAAGAAATACCGGGAATACGAGTTCACCAAAAGTTGCGAGGTAAGCCGCAAATTCATAGCTCAATAGCGGAACCTGGTACTCGTATTCAAATACTGCCAGGTTTTGCTCCCAGTTGTTGATTTTCCATAAGCCTGAACTGAAGAAAACCCAGGCTACATAAATCCTGATAAATAGCAGAAACGGAGATTGCAGCTTAGACAGCAAATCGCTGACCGCCCGGACGGGCATTCCCAACTTTTCAACTAACCCCATTGTTCGATTCCCCTGATTATTGTTTACATTTGTTGCAGCTTTGAACCGGGGTCATGCAATAAGTTCACAATAAATGCAGAGCTTAAATAGCTGCAATTCGCTCTGCCTGTCCGCGCAGGCTGCTTAGTGCTGATTCGGTATCCGCGAGTTTACTTTTTTCCTTGCTGACTACGTCTTCGGGGGCCTTTGAAACAAAGTTTTCGTTTGCCAGTTTCGCATTGATGCGTTGCGCATCCTGCTCAAGTTTTTGAATATTCTTTTGTAAACGCGCCAGCTCAGTCTGTTTGTCGATGATTCCTGCGAGCGGGATTAGCAATTGCATTTCTCCGACCAGTGAAATCGCGGATTCGGGAGCCTGGGCACCATCCTCTAACCAGGTAATGGTTTCGAGTTTTGCCAGGGATATTAGCAACGAGCGGTTAGCCTCGATGCTTTGTTGATCCTGTTTATTTCCATTTTTACAAATTACCGGTAGCGGCTTGCCCGGTTTAATATCCATTTCCGAGCGAATCTGGCGCACACCCATGACAAAAGCCTTTACCCAATCCAGTTCAACCAGCGCTGCGCTATCGATCAAAGCCTGGTCGGCCTCGGGATACGGGCGACGCATAATAGTTTCACCCTCAATCGTGGCAAGTGGTGCGACGCGCTGCCAAAGCTCTTCGGTGATGTAGGGCATGACCGGGTGTAACAGTCGCAGTATTGCTTCAAGCACCATTATCAGCGTGTGCCGAGCGGCTTTTTTCGCTGCGACGGGATAGTCGTCTGTATAAAGCACCGGCTTGGAAAGCTCGATGTACCAGTCGCAATAGTCGTTCCATACAAATTCATAGAGATCGCGCGCCACCAGGTCGAAGCGATAACCTTCGATATGGGTTTCAATAGCCTGACTGACCTGTTGCAGACGAGCGATGATCCATCGGTCCGCCAGAGTATGCGTACCTGCAGTACAATCCTCGCCCTCGGTGTTTTGTAACACGTAACGTGTCGCATTCCATAATTTGTTACAGAAATTGCGATATCCCTCGATGCGCCCCAGGTCAAAGCGAATATCACGCCCGGTTGTGGCCAGCGCGGTAAAGGTAAAGCGCAACGCGTCAGTGCCATAGGCCGGAATGCCATCCGGGAAATGCTTCCTGGTGGCAGCCTGGATACTTGGCGCCATCTCTGGTTGCATCAGGCCAGAAGTGCGTTTGGTCAACAGATCATCGAGTGTTATGCCGTCGATCAAGTCTAGCGGGTCCAGCACGTTGCCCTTCGACTTGGACATCTTGTTGCCCTCGGCGTCACGCACCAGCCCGTGGATATAAACTTCTTTGAAGGGAACCTCATCCATGAATTTCAGGCCGAACATTATCATGCGAGCGACCCAGAAGAATATGATATCGAAGCCGGTCACAAGCACGCTGGTTGGGTAAAAAGTTTTCAGCGCCGGATCTTTTCGATTTGGCCAGCCGAGTGTGCTGAAAGGCCACAGTGCGGAAGAAAACCAGGTGTCGAGAACATCTTCGTCCTGGGTGAGTTCGATGTCATCCCCAAGTCCATTCCTGTTGCGTACCGCTTCGATGCTAGGTCCAACATACACATTACCGTAGTTGTCATACCAGGCGGGGATGCGATGTCCCCACCAGATTTGACGCGAAATACACCAGTCCTGGATATCTTCCATCCAGTTAAAATAGGTTTTGCTCCAGTTATTCGGAATGAAACGAATGCGGCCTTCCTTAACCGCCGCGATCGAAGGCTTCGCGAGCGGCTCGGCCCGCACAAACCATTGATCGGTCAAGTAGGGTTCGATAACGACACCGGAGCGATCGCCATAGGGACGTTTATAAACATGGTCTTCGGCCTTGACCAGCAATCCCTCGGCGTCCAGATCCTTGACAATTTTATCTCTCGCATCGAAGCGATCCATGCCCTGGTAGGCCGGTGGCGCGTTCTCATTCATGATCGCGTCGATCGTAAACAGGTTGATCACTTCCATTTCATGACGCTGCCCGACTTCATAATCGTTGAAATCGTGAGCTGGGGTGATCTTGACGCATCCGGTACCGAACTCAGGATCGACATAGTTGTCGGTGATAATCGGGATAATACGTGGCGTCAACGGCACCTGAACCTGGCGGCCAACAAAATCCCTGTAACGATCATCGTCAGGACTAACCGCGAGGGCGCCGTCCGCTAAAATTGTTTCCGGTCTCGTAGTGGCGATTTCGAGATGGCTGATACCGTTGATGGGGCCATCGACCAGGGGGTAGCGGACGTGGTAGAGAAATCCTTTTTCTTCTTCGTTGATGACCTCGAGATCGGAAATCGCGGTATGCAGTACCGGGTCCCAGTTAACGAGGCGCTTGCCCCGATAAATCAGGTCTTCTTCGTAAAGTTTGATAAATACTTCCTGTACCGCGGCCGACAGTCCATCATCCATGGTGAAACGTTCGCGTGCCCAGTCGGGTGACGCACCCATGCGACGTAGTTGTCGCGTAATCGTGCCACCGGATTCTGTTTTCCATTTCCACACGCGTTCGGTAAACGCATCACGACCCAAGTCATGTCGGGTTTTGCCTTCGTTAGCCAGTTGCCGCTCGACTACCATTTGTGTTGCGATGCCGGCGTGATCGGTGCCCGGTTGCCACAACGTGTTATCACCCTTCATGCGGTGATAACGGATCAGGGTGTCCATGATCGAGTCCTGAAACGCATGGCCCATATGCAGGCTACCGGTTACGTTCGGTGGCGGAATCACGATGCAGTATGGATCACCCTTGCCTTGGGCGGTGAAGTAGCCTTTTTCTTCCCAGCGCTGATACCAGGCTTCTTCTATCGAGTGGGGATCGTAGGTTTTTTCCATCAACTAAACGGCGCAAATCAAAGGGCGCGATTATACCTTGCCCCCCTTCAAAAATGCACTGTTTCTAT